>CALMML010000240.1 GCA_937868485.1 uncultured Myxococcales bacterium
AATCGAACCCGCCGAACCGGTTTCTACGCCGGTCCCACCAATTTTGAAGACTGGGCCGGGCACCAGTCCCGGACACGCTCCCGCAACGAATCTAGCATGAAGCGGGGGCGATGCCGGAGCGGTTACTTTTTGATTTTGACGGGCGGTGGTAGGACAAACGAATCAATCGCTTTGCGGAAGGACTCCGCAAGCGCAGGGAAGTCTTCCTGGCTGGTGAACGCGACGACTTGGAAGGCCTGCTCGCCGCGTGCGAAGCAGCCGTAGTAGTACTCGATGGGAAGTCCCTGGGTCGTGGCCTTGACGTGAAGGATTCGTCCGACCTTGGGCTGGCTCTTGAGTACTTCGCTCGAAACGAGGGTGGCTCCCGGGTTCGCGGTGACGGCTTCTGCCACGGCGCGGGCATAGTGATCGGGCTGTAGATCGGCGCCTTCGACGCGCTCGGCGATGATCATGATGTGAGCGTCCACATCGGGCCGGACCAGCCAGCGATCGGCGAGCGGATTGGTTCCTTTGGCGGCTTCATCGGTCCGCAAAAAGTAGTTGTCATCGGGAGCGGTCAGCTCATACGGCTGCGCCTGTCCGACGACCTTGTGAACCACGCCGGGCAGTGCATCGCTCGGGGGGCCCGGACGCTCATCGGTGGGAAGCGTAAAGGACTCGAGGATGCTGCGCAGCTCTGCTTCGACTTTCGGAAACGAACGCTCGGATGCAAACCCGATGATCTGATAGCTGCGCTCGTAGGCAGAGACCGCTCCGCTGAGGTATTCCAGCTTCTGGCCATCCACCGTCGCACGAAGGTGAACAATCCGACCGTGTTTGGGATGGCTACGCATGGGCTCGCGAGAGACCTCTGTCAGCTCCGACGCGGCGTTTTTTGCGTTCTTCACCATCTCATGCGTCAGAACATCCGCCGACAGCTGTAGACCCGGCGTCTTTTCGACAATGATCATGACGTGCGCATCGCGCTCCGGCTGCGTGAGCCAGCGATCAGACAGCTCATTGGTCTTTTTCGCCGCTTTCGAGGTGCGCAGATACCAGTGATGCGAGGGCTTTTTGACGCGATAGTGTGAAGTGTCACCGACGACCACTGCAGGCGCGGACTCGATGTCTCCCATCGCGCTCTGAATGATCGGTCCGAGCGGATTGATGCCCAGAATCGTTGCGCTCAGTCCCGCCAGGTTCAGCAGTGCATAGACAAAGAACACCGCGCTTCCGATTGCCATCCGGGGTCGTCCTGCGTTGCCAGCCAGCAGCAGCAGCAGAGACGTTCCCAGCATGACAAACGACGCGGCCATCATTCCGTCTTTGCTGAAAGCCAGCGCGGCAAACAGCGTCATTCCCACCACTGCGCGCACGATCGCCCAGGTGATGTACTTGGTCTTTCTGGATAGCAGAGAGACGCCGATCAGCACATCGATCAGCGCGGGAATGATGCTTCGCTCGGGCGCAAACATCGGTCCCAGCTTGGGATCGGCAGGAATCACAAACGCGCTCAGCAGCACAAACACGGCATTGATGCAGAGCAGTCCACCCGCGATCTGTTGACCGATGGTAATGGCTCGCGTGGGAGGCTGTAGATCGGTCGGTGGGCTCGTCGCAGAATCGGCTGAGGGATGATTCCCAAGATCACCCGGCGCAGGACTGCTGGAATCGGTGGCTGAAGTGGCTTCGGCTGTCATAGATCGCTTGTATGACGAATCGCTGTGAGAGTCCATCAGGTGGGGTCTATTCCCCCAGTCTGGCTGGGGTTTTTGGGCTGACAGTCGTCACATGGTTGTCATGCACGACTTGGTACAGACCGTGCAAAAGGAATGGGAAACACCTCACTGGATGGACCCACGGGTTCTTCACCGCTTGAGAAAGGAAACGACGATGACGAAGCTCTCTCTGTTTGCGATCCCGGTTGCGCTGACGCTGATTGGCTGCGGCGATCCACTTGGGAAGGATGGACTGGAAGAAGCGACGGCTGGTAGCTCGATGGTGGAAGGCGAGTTCAGCGCCGAAGCAACGATCTGTCCGGGCAGTAACAAGGTGTACGGAATCGATGTCTCCTACTATCAGGGGACCATCAACTGGGCAGCGGTCAAAGCAGCGGGCAAGCAGTTTGCGATCATCCGCGTGAGCGATGGCACCGGGTTTTTGGATCCGAAGTTTGCGACCAACTGGAAGAACGCCAAAGCGGTGGGTCTGACCGTCGGTGCGTATCAGTTCTTCCGGCCCAGTCAGGATGCGACGGCGCAGGCGGATCTGATGGTCAGTCAGCTCGCCGCAGTGGGCTTTGGCGCGGGGGACATTCCTCCGGTGATTGATGTGGAAGTCACAAGTGGAGTCTCTTCCGCCAACATCGCGGCGCGCGTAAATACCTGGCTTCAGCGTGTCAAGTCGCGCACCGGACGACTTCCGGCGCTGTATACGTCACCGGGATTCTGGAGCGGACTTGGCAATCCGACTCCGAGCCCGCTTCCGTACATCTGGGCCGCGCACTGGGGTGTCAGCTGCCCGTCGGTGCCGCCCGCGTGGGGTCGCCTGCGCTTCTGGCAGTATTCCAGCACCGGATCGGTCTCTGGAATCAGCGGCAACGTGGATCTTGATGTCTACAACGGAACGCTGGCCGAGCTGCGCGGACTGTAGCGGTTAGCGCGCCAAGCGTCCCAGCTTGCGTAGGGTGTCTAGCTCTCCGTGAAGGACGAGCACATCAGCTACCGCAAGCTGTTCGTTCGGCGCTGGACCCAGATGGCTCGGCGTCTCTCCGCACTTTCGGGACAGCACCATCACGCGATGCGTTTCTGTCAGCGTCGCAATCGTCATTCCGAGCAGTGACGATCCTTTTCCGATCGAAATCTTGGCCGTAAATAGCTCGCGTCCATCGAGCGTAAAGCTTCCCAAGATATCCAGATCCAGCACCGATGCAGCGACGAGCGGAGCTGCTGCTGCTGCCGAAGAAAACGCAACTTCCAAGCGGAATGCATCACGCAGCTTGTTCGCGATGTTTTCATCAAACATCCGCAGCACCACGCGAATGTGTGGATTCAGTCTGCGGGCATCGAGCGCGATCTCGACGTTGGCCAGATCATCGTTGGTGGCAATCACCAGCGTGCGCGCGTGATGAAGTCCGGCTGCTTCCAGCGACTCCTCTTGGCGCGCGTCCATCAGCAGAACCGGGACGCCCATTTGCTGTGTACGCGCAAGGAAGGAAGACTCTGTATTTTTTTCGATCACCACCACATCGAGGTGCCAAAGAAGGAGCCGTTCCAGAATCCGATATCCGACGTGACCGAGCCCGCACAAGATGATGTGATCGCGATAGGTCGATGCCAGCACGCGGGTCCACTCCTTTTGATTTTCCTGGCGCGAAAACAGCAAGAGCGTTGCGCGCACCAGCGTATCTGCGACCACCAGCAGTCCGATGAGCGGATAGGAAAAGTACATCGCTCGCGCGAGCCATTCCTTTGGCATCGGATACACCGATTCCAAGCTAAACAGACTGTATGTTGCGAACAGACTCTCTAGGTAGTCGGGCTGGACGCCGTCTTTTCGCGCGTAGGTGTGAATCACCAGCGTTCCGATTCCCAGCAGAATCCAGATGATGACGAAGCTCGCCCAGAACTTTTGCAGCACCAGTCGCAGAAAGCGTACGGTCGCGCGCACCCGTCGAGCGGCTCGACGACGAAGGTGTTCCTGCTCGTGTTCCTGACTGCTCGGCACTTCGGATTGAGTCTACGGCAATCACTTCTCGACAGACAACCGCGCACTTCCGCAGAACTGTTTGGGCTTTTGTTCCGTAGGGCACTCTGCGCTTGACAACCCCGACTGGCTACACAAGCTGTAGCCCATGCATATCGAGAGCTATTCTGAACACGTCGCGCTGCTGCGCTCACTCGGAACGCTGAAGCAGCGAGGCCTTTCGCCACGCGGCGTCTTGTTTTTGGCGCTATCGTCTCAAGGTCGAATTTATCTAGCGCTTCCGTCGCATCCAGAGCAGCTTACGTCGGAAAGTCTGCGGGTCGGTGAAAAGATGGCGCTGCGCTGGCCGGACTCCGGGGGAGACGGCGTTCCCGAGCGGCTGTATCACTTCGATAGCATTCACGCGCTGCGCGACGATTTTTATATCTTCAACGGCGATCGTCGGCTCAAAGACCCTGGCAACGCGATGGAAGTCGGCACCGTGATGGCGCGCTTTATCCGCAGCTGTGGATCGTCGAGCGTGTTCTTTGGCTGTACGCCGCACCAACCGGGAAGCTGGCTGATTGGCGGACCGCAGACCGTCGCGCTGCATGACTTTGGCATCGTCGAAGTGGTTCCGGTTCCTGGCGGTCTGATTGCGCGCAAGATGCACGACGATCGGCTGTATCTGCTGACGTTTTCGGACATCTCGCGGACGGGACACTTGGAAGGCTGGCTGCCGGTGTTTCAGTCGCAGCTTGGCAACATCCTGCTCGTCGAGCGTCGCGTCGTGGACAGTCGCCTGATGCTGTCTTGTGAGCGCGGGCTCATCGAGGTGGATCTGTCGAACCTGCCGCACGTCACCGAGCGCAGTCGCTTGCCGTTTGTGCTGCCTGCGTACGACGAAGACTCGATCGAGAGCCTGGACGACGATCTGACCGAGCAGCTTGTGCAGTGTCCGGCGGTGCTGGGACGACTGGGCAGTGAAGCGTTTGTGCTGACTCGCGGTGTGCCGCAGCCGTGGGGTCTGCGCGACTTGGCTCCGGCAGAGCTGTGGACGTCGCCGACCGGCGAGCTGCGCGAGATCGAGAGCTGGCTTACCCAGATCGGTGTGGCCGCACAAGCGCTATGATGGTGCGCATGAGTGCTCAACTTCCCCACGCGCTGCGACTGACGTTCTGTGCGGCTTCGCTTCTGCTGGGTTCCGTCTCGCATGCTGCGGAACCGCAGGTCGGTCTGCGCTCGCTGGCGATGGGTGATTCCCTGCGCGCGATGGCCACGCAGAGCGAAGGACTGCTGCTCAATCCGTCCGGCATCGCAATGACCAAGCAGTTTCAAGCGAGCGGCTTTTACAGCCTGCGCCTGCCGTCGTTTGGACACTTCCTGCATGCGTCGCTCGCGGACTCGGTGACGAACCGCTTTTTCGCGCTGGGCCTGTACTACAACTACCTGTACGAAAAGCCGCGCTTTGCCTATCGACTGCGCAGCGGTGGGGAAGCATTTACGCAGACCGTTTACGGAACCGAGATCGTACGAACCGGACACGAAACCGGCTCTGCCGTCGCAATTCCCATCGGAGAGCGCGTCGCAATTGGCGCAACCGTCAAGTACGCCAACTACTCGCTCCGTTCGCAGCTTGGTCAGGACATGGCACCGCCGGGACTGTCGGCAGCGGACTCGCGCATCGACGCGGAAAAAGGCGTCGATTTGGGCTCAACCGGACACATCGTGACGTTCGACATCGGCGCAACCTTTCGTCCGGTGGGAGGACTCCACATCGGTGTGGTTGGACAGAACCTGTGGCCACATGGTTATGAGCTGCCGACCTTGCTCGGGATGGGACTTGGCTATCAGTTTACCGACCGACTGATGCTCGCGGTGGACACCGTGGTAAACTTCACCGGCAACGAAGCGTGCAGCGACATGAGCGGAGCGACCTGCGGCGAAACGGTACGGCGAACCACGGTGCGAGTCGGTGCCGGTGGTGAGTACGCGATAGCGGGAAAAGTTCCGCTGCGGCTCGGCTATCTCTACGACAATGATCTGCGTCGCCATCACGTCAGCTTTGGGCTTGGTTACATCAGCCAAGATCCTGGCTTTGCGCTCGATGTATCGGTGCGTCAGTCCGTCACCGCAGGCAAAGAGACCGTGATGCTCATCGGCTTTCGCATTCTGCGCGATGGCATTCCCGGCGGCGAGGGCGGTCCGTAATGGATCTTCGGGACGAAGGCGAGCTGATTCGTCGGCTCCAGCAGCACGACGAGCGCGCGTTTCGTCAGTGCGTGCGGCTCTACCAAGACAAGGTCTACAGCCTGGTCTTTCGGATGCTCGGCAGCCAAGCCGAAGCCGAAGATGTGTCGCAGGAAGTCTTCGTCACCGTCTTTAAGTCCATCGACAGCTTTCGCGGGGACTCCAAGTTTTCGACGTGGCTTTATCGCATCGCCGCCAATCACTGCAAAAACCGAATCAAGTATTTGAAGCGTCGCGCGCACAAGCAGACCGGCGAACTGGACGACGCAGCGGAGCGTGAGCTGCTTGGATCTTCGACGAGCACGCTCGGTCAGAAGCAAGCCAGTCCGGTCGAAGCGCTCGAAGGTGTGCAGCTTGAGTCGATTGTGCAGCGCGCGATCACCAAGCTCGACGAAGAACACCGGCTGCTGCTGGTCTTGCGCGACGTCGAAGAGCTGTCGTACGAAGAGATCATGCAGGTCACCGGGCTGGCTGAAGGCACGGTCAAGTCTCGGCTCCACCGAGCGCGGCTTGTGCTGAAGGAAGAGATTGCGCGTCACACCAAGTAGCGGTGCGTGCGGAGTAGAGGATGAGCGACCCAGCGGGAACCAAACAGACAGAAGCCAGCCCCGACGAATCAGCCGGATCGCCGTCGTCCGTCAAAGAACCGTCCGTCAAAGAACCGTCCGTCAAAGAACCCAAAGAAGACGAGGCGACCGCGACGGAGCTTCGATCGCTTCTGTCCGGTCTGGGCAGCGTGTCACCTCCGTCGGACTTGTCGGAGCGCGTGCCGCAGATCATCGAGCGACGCTCGCGCGGACGCTTCTTCGGACGTCGACGGATGCACGAGCGGATTCCCTTTGTGTGGGTGTCGCTCGGAATGCTGATCTTGGCGGCGCTGCTGTATTCGGTGTTGCGGATGGCTCCGGCGCTTTTGTCGTCGCCGTAGCGTCGGACGGATCTAGCGCGCGGCGGCTTTGTGCTGCGCGGCCTGCGTCGCGGTGAGTCGCTGTCTTTGAAGTTCGAGCCAAGCGCCGGCTTGCTCACGCGTGCCAAAGAAGCTGACCTCGGGCTGACTGCCGCTGAGCAGCTTGATGGCCGTCACCAGCAGCATCAGCGTGGTTCGCACCATGAAGGTTCCACCGACGGCACCGATGCAGACTTGCTGGCTGTTTTCTTTGCCCCAGTGCGCCAGGTGCTTGCGGGAGCCCTGCTCGATGTTCCCCGAGTGGGTAAAGTCGAGCAGGATGAGCACAAAGCCATCCTCGGCGATGACCTGGGAATAGATCGCCGTCGCTTTCTCTGCATGCTCTAGCTCAAAGTTGCCCGACTGATCGAACAGAATCAGCGGTCCTTGGCGAAATACGCGATGGTTAGCGATCTTTGCGATCTCCAGCATCTGAGCCGATCCCCCACGCCGACAGTACGGCAGCAGCCCTGCATCATATGCTGAGTCTGTAGTCGTTCGGTAGCGACGCTGGCTCAGCGACGGTCGAGTCGATCCTGACGCCACCGGACTACCTGTCGCTGCTCTGTCGGTGCGGTGCGCCGGCTCGACTGTGCGATGCGTCGTTTTGCTGGGCCGATACACGGGAACAGACTCGCAAGATCGTCGTGGTAGAGTGCCGCCGTGCCCACCAAGCGCTTTTCTGCCAATGACCGCTCACCGACGGCCCAGTCTGGGGTTGCCGTTCATTCCACGCCACCGTCTTTGTCCAGTCCGTCTGGCGCTGCGTCGCTGCGTCGCATCTTGCCGCACAGCATCGACGCGGAAGAGTCGGTAATCGGCGGTCTTCTGTTTTCCGGTCGAGCGATGACGCTGGTCGCGGACATCATCAACTCCGACGACTTTTACGACGCCAAGCACGAAGCCATCTATGCCGCGATCGTGGATTTGGATCAGCGCAGCAAGCCGATTGATCTCATCACCGTCGCTGAGCAGATGCGACAAAGCGGCACGATGGCCAAGCTGGCGGCCAGCGGCAGCGAAGCGTATCTGGCCGAGCTGCTGAACAAGATTGGCACCGTCGAAAACATCGCGCACCACGCGCGCATCATTCGGGAAAAAGGCACTGCGCGACGGCTGATTTTGGCTGCGTCGTCGATCCAAGAGCGTGGCTATTCCGAAGAGATCGATGTCGACGGCTATCTCGATCAAGCGCAGCAAGCGGTGTTCGAGATTGCCAACCGATCGAACCGTCAGAGCTACGAGCCAGTCCGTCGCGTGCTCCACAACGCGATCAAAGCGCTGGAGCAGCGGTTTTCGCGCAAGCAAGCCGTCACCGGCGTGGCCACCGATTACGTGAAGTTCGACGACATGACCGCCGGATTTCAGCCCGGAGATCTGGTCATCATTGCCGCGCGTCCGTCGATGGGAAAGACCGCGTTTGTGATGAACTGCGCCCAAAATGCCGCGCTCAATCACGGGGTTCCGACGCTGGTGTTTTCGCTGGAAATGTCCAAAGAGTCGCTCATCGAGCGTGTTCTGTGCAGCGAAGCGCGGGTCGAGTCGCAGAAGCTCCGCTCGGGCATGCTCGAGACGCGCGACTGGATTGGCATCACCAAAGCCGCCGGGAGAATTGCCGAAGCGCCGATGTGGATCGACGATGGTGGCTCGCCGAGCTTGATGGAAATTCGCACCAAGTGTCGTCGCTGGCGCTCGGACTCATCGATTTTTCCGCAAGGGCTCGATCAGCTCGGGCTGGTGGTCATCGACTACCTTCAGCTGATGCACGGCTCGCCGCAGGGTCGTGACCAGAGCCGTGAACGGGAAATCAGCGAGATCTCACGCGGACTCAAGGCGCTGGCCAAAGAGCTGAAGGTGCCGGTGCTGGCGCTGTCGCAGCTGAACCGATCGGTGGAAGCGCGCGCCGACAAGCGTCCGATGGCATCCGACCTTCGCGAATCCGGCGCCATCGAGCAAGACGCCGACGTGATCTGCTTTATCTACCGCGACGAGTACTACAACAAAGAGTCGCCCGACAAAGGCGTCGCCGAGATCATCATCGGCAAGCAGCGAAACGGACCGACGGGAACCGCGCGGCTTGCGTTTTTGAACCAGTACACGCGCTTTGAAAACCTGGCCGAAGACCGAGCGGAATAAGCTGCGGTCGACGGCTACGGAGCATCCTCGCACGCCAAAAGCGCCGTCGGAATCTGATAGTAGTCGGCAAACCGTCGGGCGCGCGGCAGGTGATCTCTCGTCGAGATGAGCAGCGCCGTCTGAAAGCCGCTCGCCTTCATGATCCGCTGGCTGAAGCGCAGGTTTTGCCACGTCGTCAGCGAGTCTGGCTCTTGCAAGATTGCCGACGCGGGCATGCCTTGTCGCTGGGCTTCGTGTGCCATGACGGCTGCTTCGACGAAGCGATTGTGCGCTGCGCCTCCGGCAAAGATTGCGGCGCGCACCGTCCCGGTTCGATAGGCATGCAGCGCGGCATGAATCCGACAGCGCAGGCACAGCGACGGACTTCCGTCGGGACGAGCTGGACAGCCGAGCACAATTGCGACATCGGTCTGCGCCGGCTTTGGCAGGGCCATCGCTTCGGCATACAAGCTGGGCCGGGCCTTGTCGCGCTGAAACAAGTCGTACCACGCCGCGCAGCCCGGCAGCGTCGTCAGGATCAGTCCACAAGCGAGCGCTCGCATGTCCAGTTAGCTCCGACTGCGCAGGTCGCTGGCTGCGGTGCGGGCAACCCTTCGTCCCGTCGCATAAATCGTCAGCTGCGGCGGTCCGCCAATCGAAGTCGGAAAGATGCTTCCGTCGGCCACATACAGACCTTGCAGCTGATGGTGACGACCGCTTGGATCGACGACGGAGCGACGCGGATCACTTCCCATCGGCAGACTTCCCATCGGGTGCACCGACGTCAGCAGCGGATCGATGGGCCGATAGCGATGCGTCAAAAGCAGCGCCAGATCTTCTACGCGACGGGCAATCAGCGGACGCGCGAGCGGCACCATGACGTGCTCGGCACCGGCTGCGAGCAAGATCTCGGCAGCGGCATGAACGCCTCGCAACAGCGACCTGGCGTCGGCCTGCGAAAGCTCATAGTGAACCTGGGCATCCGCGTCGCGACCAGCGGTGACGATGCCGCGACTTTCATCGTGCAGCATCGCCGCCACCACCGCTGTGTGCGCGTAGTCTCGCATTGCTTGTGCGTGCGCTTTGCCAAAGCCCGGCTGAAGTCCGGCAAAGCCACCGGGATGCGCAAACGCTGGAATCAGCCAGCAGCGATCCTCGGCTCCGTCGTGAAACTGGAGCTTTTCGGTACACTCATAGCTCTGCGGAATGCCTTTCCAGGCTTCGACTGGCTCGGCAAAGCGACCTCCGACCGCGACGCCGGGATGCAGCCGCAGCGATCGTCCCGCCTGTTTGTGTGGATCCGGCACATCGCTGTGGAGTAGGAGCGCAGGCGACATCACCGCACTCCCTGCGACACAGACCGCCCGGGCCGACAGCGTGGTCTTTGCGCCGAGCTGACCCTCTTCTTTCAGTACCGCTGCGACCACTCCTTTGACGCGCTTTCCGTCGTGGAGGATCTGGACAACGCGCGCATCGCAGACCACGTGGGCGCCCAGCTGGAGCGCGCTCGGGATGACGATCTTGGCGGCGTTTTCCTTGGCGTTGTAGGCGCAGCCCAGCTCGCAAAAGCCCGAGCGCTGACAGCCTTGGCGGTTGTGACGAAGCAAGCTGCCTTTCCAGCCGAGCCGCTCGACGCCGCTGCGCATGATCGCGTTGTTTCGGTTGACGTCCGCTTCGCCAAGCGACGTGACGTGAAGCTCTTCTTCGACGGCGGCATAGTCAGAAGCCAGCTCGGACGGGCTCCAGCCGGCGCAGCCGTGTTCGTGGACCCAGCGCGACAAGACCTCATCGGGAGCGCGCTTGCACAAGTTGGTGTTGTGAACCGTCGAGCCGCCGATCCCTTTGCCATGCAGGATCATCACCGCGCCATCGTCTGTGCAGCGTCCGCCCGCGTCGTAAAACAGCTTGGGCAGCATGTCGCCTTCGCGCTGCGTCATCTGACCGGGCAGGTGATGGCCGCCCGCTTCCAGCACGAGCACCGACAGGCCCAGTCGCGCGGCTTCCTTTGCAAACATGGCACCGCCTGCGCCGCTGCCGACGACGATGACATCGAAGGGGATGCGTGACAGGCTGCTTAGATCGGGCTCGCCACGCGCGCTCAAGATGCGGTCGCTGTGTGCCACGTCGCTATTCCAAGGTGAACTTCGCGAGCCGTCCGCTCAGCAGCTTGAAGGTTCCTTGCAGCAGATCTGGCGTGAAGCGACTGGCAGCCGTCAGGACTTTGCCGTGGCCGGTGATGACTCGCAGTGGCTCGCGCGCCATGATCGCATCGACGATCTGCTTGGCCGCTTTCGGCGTCTTCATAAACAAAAACTGCGGCGCTTTCGGTCGCGGTGGCGTGTCGTGCAGGACGCCTTGGTTGTCCACCATCGAGATCTCGGATTCGACAAAGCCGGGCGCGATGTGGGTGACAGAGATTCCGTCGCGAGCCAGCTCCAGCGACAGACCTTCGGCCAGGGCGCGGACCGCATATTTGCTCATCGCATATGGGATGGTGCCGGGCGCGCAGAAGAAGCCAGACACGCTGCCGATGATGACAAAGCGACCCTTGGTGTCTTTGAGCGCGGGATAGGTTGCGTAAAACGTCCGCAGCACGCCAAACACGTTGGTTTCAAACTGGCGACGTACGTCATCGAGCGTGAGCTTGGTAAACAGTCCTTGAACGCCAAAGCCGGCGTTGGCAACGACGACATCCAGCACGCCAAATGTGCGAATGGCGGCTTCGGTCGCTCGTTCCATGTCGCCGTCGCGGGTGACATCGCCACTGACCACCAGGACTTCGCTGCCGCCTTGACGTAGCTGACTGGCGAGCGCTTCCAATCGATCGGTGCGACGGGCCACCAGGACCAGACGGGCACCTCGCTTGGCAAAGTCGCGGGCGAGCGCGGCGCCGATTCCGCTGGATGCACCGGTGATAAGCACTGTGAGGGTTTGCATGGCGCACACCGTACACCGGCTCGTCCAGATTTACGAAAATGCCCGAAAGTCGGCGCTCGATTTGGG
This sequence comes from uncultured Myxococcales bacterium, assembly GCA_937868485.1. Taxonomy (GTDB): domain Bacteria; phylum Myxococcota_A; class Polyangia; order Palsa-1104; family JAEUJZ01; genus JAEUKA01. The sequence continues at coordinate 11,978 of CALMML010000240.1, forward strand.
CCAAGTCATTCTAAGATCCGAAGCGAATCAATCTCGAATGCTACAGGCTGCGCGGCCAGAGCTAGTGCGTGTCCTTGCGGCGGTGCCGAGCGAAGGACGAAGTCGACTGGTGACGATGGGGTGGGGCGATGGGGCGCTGGACCATGCTCCGTGCTTGTCCGATCCAGAGCGAGACTTGCGCCGTGCGATTGGTGGTCCCGTCCCGGTGAGCGTGGTCGACTTGGAGCTGGACCCGGAGCGCTGGCACGGACGGTTTGTCACCACCATCGGACCGATCATCTGGCAGCGTGGGCCGCTCGGTCCGCTGGCGCTCGGTCGGGTCTGGGTCGATCGCAGCCTGGAGCTGCTCGGTCGTCGGCTGTCGGCTCCGCTTCCGAGTGGCACCCGCGCACGAATCACCGGCATGCTGTTTGCCGACCATGAAGTCCGCAGCTCGCACAGGCAGCGTCACGGGGAGCGTGGCGGCTACGGTCAAGGCGGCATCTATGTCGCGCAGCTGAGCGCCGTGTCCGTCAAGCTGGAGCCGCGCTAGACCTCGCAGCTGAGTCGGAGGCTTGGGCACAACGTCCAGCGGTTGCGTGGGCTCAGGTCGGTGCGTGTGGGAAAAGCTTGAAAGCGGCAGGCCATCGCGTAAGTATTCGCGCCGCTATGCCATCCAAGCGAGCTGTCGTCTCGACTGAGTTGTTCCGTATGCCCGCCGTCGCTCGACTTCTTTCCGTCGCAGCGCTGGCTTCTTTCGCTTCGGCTTGTAGCCCGTATCCCGACGATGGAGAGTTTCTGGCCGGTGTCGTCTACGCCCAGAACTTCATCACCGGGGTAAAGACCATCGATCGGCTGCGTGCGGTCGGGAACAAGCGTGGCGACTGGCCGATGGTGCCGTATACGGTGTTTGCGACGACGCGATCAGCGGATACCACGAACAAGGTGTCGTCTTCGCTGAGTGCAACGTCGCCGTTTTGGACCGATGGCAAGCGCAACCCGCTGGAAGTGGTGAACGCGGGCCAGGTCTACTTCTTCGACAGCCCGTGTACGGCGACGAGCGATGAGCCCTTCGACGAGCGGCTCGATCTGATTCACAAAAATCGTCAGTATCCGGTGTTCGCGGACATTCCAGAGCTGCTGTCCGCCAACAGCGGCAAGCCGGGACGCTCCGGCAGCTACAGCGCCGTGATGGAAGTCATCCATCTGCAAGCGCCGAGCACGCTGCCCTGCCAATCGGTGAAGCGCTTTGCGACGGTGACCGGACGGATCGATCAGGATCTGAAGATCGCCTCTCGTGAGTATCGGCTGTATCAGATCGTCGATCCGGCGCTGACGCCGAATACGGCTCCGCCCGCGCGACTGCCGGTGCAGCTTGGGTTCTTTAACCAGCTCGTGGTTCCGTACATCGACATGGGCCCGGTTCCGGTGTCCGCCGACGGCAAGACGTTTGTGACGATGCCGCTCTATAAGGTGTATAAGGAAGCGTCTCCGACGGCGACTTCGATTCCGTCGCAGCTTGTGGTGCCAGGGGCGGCGACCGAGCTTCCGAAGGGAACCTATTCGGCGATTTGCGAAGAGCGCGTGCTGGCCGGTCAGGCGACTCCACCGCCACCGGATGGAAACGATGCCGCGTACAAGAACGCCAAAGCGAGCGGCGCGCTCACAAGCTGCCTGCCGTGCTTGACGGTTGCAACCGACGCCAGTGGCGTTCCAACCGAGGTGAACTGTCCGTTTGCCTCCAGCCAAGTGGTGGGGAACTAAATGCGAAGCAGGCGGCTGTTTGCGCAGCGACTGTTTGTTCTGGCGGTGGCGTGCGCCGCTCCGGCGGTGGCGGAGCAGTCTGCCTACGCGGTGGGCGAGCAGAACGCTCGGCTGTCGGGCACGGTGCTCGAAGCGGGCACGGGCGTGCCGATGCCTGGCGCGAAGGTCACGATCCGCTCCGAGGCGATGATCGGCGGCAGCAAGTCCACGATGACGGACGACGACGGACGGTTTGACTTTCTGTCGATTCCGCACGGTAGCTACGATGTCACCGTCGAATACGAAGGGCTTCAGCCGATCAAGCGTCGGGTGAAGCTTCAGCTCGGTGAGACGCGAACGCTCAAGCTCGACTTTGCGGCAGAGCTTGCGCAGGGCGAAACGACCAAGATCTTCGAAGAGCGGACGCGGATTGACAGCGAAAAGGTCTCGACGGGACGCGTGCTCACGGCAGAGCAGCAGAGCAAGATCGCGACCGGGCGAAGCTATCAAAACATCGTCCAGCAGCTTCCCGGTGTCGTCGGTGGCGGCAATCCAGTCATGGCCGGTGGCTCGCTTCGTCACAACCGCTATCTGGTCGACGGACTCGACATCACCGATCCGGTGTCGAATACCTTTTCGTCGAACTTCAACTTCGATGCGATTGGTCAGGTCGATACCAGCCTGCTGGCGATCGATGCGCAGTACAACTCGCTCGGCGGTGTCATCAACCTGGTGACCAAGCGCGGGTCGGACAAGTTTTCGGTCGATACGAGCTTTTACTTCAATCACCAAGCGCTGTCGTCGGGCGCGCGCGCGGGATCGCAGCTGTATGAAGGACGGCTGCTCGATCAGAGCGATCCGAGGCCGCCCAACGCGGGCTATCAGTTCAACCTGAACGTGAGCGGTCCGATCGTAAAGCAGAAGCTGTGGTTCTATATCTCGACGGAGCTTCGCTATACCGCACAGGCGGTGGTGCCAGGTCCGCCGCTGAACGTCCAGCACGCGACGCGGGAGTTTTACGGCGCGTATCCTCGCATCAAGCTGACGTGGGCTCCGTCGGCGCGTCACCGCTTGGAGCTGTCGTTTAACGCCGATCCGGCCTGGATCTACAACACGGTTCAGACGAACTCGACGGCGAATGAAGCAGAGACGATCCAGCGTCAGGGCGGCAACTTCGCGTCGCTGAACTACGACTGGTTTGCGTCCGACAACGTCATCTTCAACCTTCAGACGGGCGTCGTCTACAGCAACATCGCGGTCGAGCCGATTGCGGGCGATCGTGTCTCGCCTCGGCACACCGACGCTGCGAACAACATCGCGTGGAACAACGCTGGACAGGCGCGCTTTGTCGACGACAAGCGAATCCGTGTGCAGTTTGACCCGAACGTGACGTGGGTGAAGAAGGGCTGGCTCGGTCAGCACACGTTCAAAGCCGGTCTGCAGGGTCAGTTCCTGCGTCACTACTACTACACGGCGACGCCGGGAAACTCGACGTATCTCGACGATACCTCGGCGGATGGAACGGTGCTTTCGCGCGATCCGACCTCGACGGAGCGTCCGTACGGCTGTGTGCCGGTGGATCCGAATCCGAAGATGGGATCGTCGGCGACGCCATGCTACCAGGTGAACACGTTTGATCCGGCGGTGGCGCAGGTTCGCTACGGCTTTGCGGTCGGCGCGTTTTTGCAAGATACCTGGAAGCCGGTGTCGTGGCTGACGGTGGTTCCGGGTCTGCGTGTTGACTACGGCTATACCCAAAACTCACGCGGGGAAACGGTTCAGAACCTGCTTGGCTTTGGTCCGCGCCTGGGTCTAAACATTGATCTGACCCGCGACGGCAAGACGCTGCTGAAGATGGCGTACGGTCGCGCCAACGAAGTGGTCAGCCTGCTGCCGACGTTTTCGGCGGATGCGACCTATCAGACGAGTACGTGGCAGTACACGCGCGGAACCGGACGGTTTGATCGCTTCGTGACCTCGTCGGGAGGTGGCGATGGCTACGATCTGCGAGGACGCTGCGACGACGGCAGCCTGCGCATGGAGTGTGGCAACGCCAAGCTGAGCCTGACGCCGCCGCACTCGGACTCTGTGACGGTGTCCGTCGAGCGCGAGCTGTTCGCCAACCTCATCGGCAGCATCACGTATTCGTATCGGAAGATCTCGTTCCAGTGGGAAGACATTGAGCTGAACGCACAGAGCTCGCTCGACGGAAGCCGCTACGTAAACTTCGCCGATCCGACCAAGGGCAACGTCTACGCGTATCGTCCGTCGGAGTCCGCATTCCGTCGCTATAACGGCGTGGACTTTGCGGTGTCCGGGAGCCCGAGCGCCAACTGGACGGTCTTTGTTGCCTATACGCTGTCGTTCTTGGACGGCACGTCGGATGATCAGATCTCGCTCTTGCGAAATGACATGCCGCGCGACCTGCGCTTCTATGGCTACCTGGCCGATGATCACCGTCATCAGCTCAAGGTGCAGTCGAGCTATACGTTCCACGGACTGACCGGCGGCGTGAACATGACGTATATGTCGGGGGCTCCAGCGACGCGCATCTATCGTCAGAACAAGCCGGACAGCTCGGGCTATGTCGGTCGCTATAGCTGGCGCGGACTCGATCCAGCGGCGGACCCGAACGACATCCGCAAGTGGACCGAGCTGCGCAGCCCGGATCTGGTCGAGCTAAACGTCCGACTTCAGTACGACATGCACGAGCTTATCAAGCAGCACCTGTCGGTGATCGTCGATCTGTTCAACCTGCTGGATCTGTCGACGCCGGTGGGCGGAAGCAACCAAGCGGGCTTTGAAAACCGCGACATTGTGACCACGTTTGGAACGGTGCTCAGCCGTCAGACTCCCTTCCGCGCACAGTTTGGCGTGCGCTACCAGTTCTGATGCGACCGCCGCCGCGCAGTCATGGCAGCGGCGAGTTCGTTCGTTCCGCGCTCGGCTGTTGTCCCGACTCTGTGGTGATCGAGCCGGGCGTGCTCATCTTCCATCCCGAACACGTCTACCTTCACGAGCGTGTCTACGTCGGACATCGCGCCATCCTGAAGGGCTATTACAAAAACGAGCTACGCATCGGGGCCGGATCCTGGATCGGTCAGGATGTGTTCTTTCATTCCGCAGGCGGAATCGAGATCGGTGAAGACGTAGGAATCGGTCCGCGCGTGATGATCTTGACCTCTGCGCATGAGCTTCCGCAGGCTCCTGATGGCTCGTGGGAGCCGATCCTGCATCGACCGATTGGCTTTGCGAAAGTGACGCTGGAAGCGGGCTGTGACATCGGTGTGGGCGCGGTGCTGTTGCCCGGAGTTACGATTGGTCGCAACGCGCAGGTGGGGGCTGGCGCGGTGGTGACGCAGTCGGTGGCGCCGCGCACGATTGTGGCTGGGAATCCGGCGCGGGTGCTGCGTTCCTACTGACTACTTGCACGCGGACAAGATGACTTGCAGGTTGTTGCTTCCGGCGTTGGCCAGCACCAAGTCCTGCATTCCGTCTCCGTTTAGATCTGCGGAAGCGACTCCCGATGGAGTGGTTCCCGTCATGGTGTGAACCGGCGCTGCGTACTGGGTGGGACTCGTTCCTTGGAAGTAGCTCCAGTTGTTGCTCTGGCTGTTTGCGGTCACGATGTCCGGCTTGCCATCGCCATCCCAATCGGCGACCCACACGCTCTCAGGAGAGTTCGTTCCCAGCGGAAGCTGTACCGGATTGGCGAGCAGTCCACCGCCGGTTCCGAGCAGTACGCTGACGTTGTTGCCGATGGTGTTTGCGACCACAACATCGAGCTTTTTGTCTCCGTCTAGATCGGTCACAAACAGTCCGCCCGGACGGGTCGATGCATTCTGATTGAGCGGATTGCTGAAGGTTCCGTTTCCCGCTCCCAGCGCCACCGTGACGCTGTTCGTACTAAAGTTTGCGGTGACCAGATCCAGCTTGCCATCGCCATCCATATCAATCAGCGCGATGTCGGACGTGATTCCTCCGACGGCGCGAATCGTTCCGGGGGTAAACGATCCGGTTCCGTCTCCTGCCAGCGGAAGGACATACAGCGATGCGTTTGACGAGACGACCAGATCGACTTTTCCGTCTCCGTTATAGTCTCCGCTCGCGAGCGCAACTCCGCTGGAAAAGGAGCTGACGTTTGTTGATGTCACGGTTGCTTTGAAGTTCGATTCGCTCTGATTGATGAGCGCAGAGACAGAGCCATTTCCGCCCGCGTTCACCGTCGCCAGATCGAGCTTCCCATCTGCGTTCAGATCCACTGCAATCACATCCATCGGAACCGTTGCTGCACCAATTGCAACGGTGACAGACTTGTCCATCGGGAAGGTTCCGTCTCCGGCTCCGTAACGGACGGTGACAGTGCTTCCGGTCTGATTGGCAGACACGAGATCGAGCTTTCCGTCTCCGTTTATGTCGGCAGTGATCACCCGACGCGGATAGTTTCCGACCTGATAATCGACCGGAGTCGCCCACGCGAGTCCAGAGGAAGCGTACGCAAACAGCTTCGATCCAGTTCCACCCTTTTTGTCATTGGGATTGGTGACCACGATGTCTTGAAAACCGCACGAAACCGCTTTGCTTGGTGCGGTGCAGGTGATCGACGTGTCGGACACAACAGAGACCGAAGTACAAGCGGCACCACCGACGGTAACGGAGGCTCCTTCCCGAAAGCCCTTTCCGGTGATGGTAATGGGGGTTGTGACATTGTTGACTGCGCGCGTGGGAGAGACTGCGGTCACAGTCGGTGCTTCACGAGAGTCTTCGTCTCCCATGTCTGTCTTGGTGTCTCCTGCACTGTTGTCGCTACATGATGCAGACAAGACACACAGTCCGATTCCGAGCAGTGCAGAAGCGCTGATGATGGAGAGGCCAACACGACGCATAATTCTGGTTACTCCTAAGTCCTGATGGATCCAGGCTGCTTGCTGTTCGGTGGATCTGTCAAGCGCGAGTCGGTGCACGCAGAGACAGTTCTTGCGTGATGTCAGCGACTTGGCGCAGAGTAATTACCTTTCATGAGCGAAGTTCCTGTCACGACGGCTGTCCGTTTCCTGCGGAGTCACAAAGTCACATTTGTTCCGCATCTTTATGACTGGGAAGAGCACGGCGGAACCAAGCACTCTGCACAGAGTCTGGGTGTCGACGAGCATCAAGTCATCAAGACCTTGGTGTTTGAAAATGATCAAAAGAAACCGCTGCTTGTGCTGATGCACGGGGACCGCGAAGTCTCGACGAAAAACCTGGCGCGTTTCTTGGGTTGTAAGACGGTGCAGCCGTGTACTCCGCAGAACGTGACGCGCTACACCGGCTATCAAGTCGGTGGCTGTAGTCCGTTTGGCACCAAGCAGGCGCTTGTTGTCTACGTAGAGTCCACGATCTTGGCGCTTCCCAAGATCTTCATCAATGGTGGCAAGCGCGGATTCCTTGTAGAGATTGCGCCAGATGTATTGCAAGTCTTGGATCCGACCGCGATCTCTGCTGCGATCTAGTCTGAGTCATCTATGACACGTAGGAACTTGAGATGAATGCATCGATCACACCTGCGGGAACTCGACGAGCGATTGTGCTGGGCGCAAGCATGGCAGGACTGGCTGCGGCGCGTGTGCTGGCTTCCCATTTCGATGACGTGCTGCTGATCGAGCGCGATGATCTGCCAGACTCCGCAGTGCCTCGCAAAGGAGTGCCGCAGGGTCGTCAGCTTCACGGCTTGCTGCAGCGTGGTGCGCGCACCTTTGATTCGCTGTTTCCTGGAATCATCCAGAGCTTGAAAGACAAAGGAGCGGTCGAAGTCGACTTCAGTAACGACCTTCGCTGGTATCACTTTGGCGTCGACAAGGTCCGATTCCCAAGCGGAGTCTGTGTGCTGATGATGACGCGCCCGTTCTTTGAACAGGAAGTGCGGCGTCGCATCCGGGACACTCCGAAGGTTCGCGTGCTTTCGCAGTGCGATGTGCTGGGACTTGTGTCCAGCGAAGATCGTCGTCGCATCACAGGGGTGAAGGTTCGTCATCGCGATGCGTCCGGTGCGCTTGTGACAGAGGTTCTGACAGCGGACCTTGTGGCCGATGCCTGCGGTCGGGGATCGCTGACGCCCAAGTGGCTGGCAGAGCTGGGTCTGTCGAAGCCAGAAGAGAGCAGAGTTCGCGTGGATCTGGTCTATGCAACGCGCATCTACAAGCAGCCCGATCCCGCGCATCGACCCGATTACAAGAGCTTGTACGCGATCGGAATGCCCCCGGAAGGAAAGCGAATCGGAATCATTGGACCGATCGAAGGGGATCGCTGGGTGACGCTGACCGCTGGGATGCTCGGGGATCATCCTCCGTCGGATCCAGAAGGCTATCTGCAATACGCCAAGGGTCTTCCGGTGGACGATATGTATCGGCTCCTTCGTCATGCAGAGCCGCTGAGCGATGTTGTGCTGCACAAGTTCCCAAGCTATCAGCGACGGCACTATGAGCGGCTGCGCGATCTGCCCGAAGGTCTGGTTGTCTTGGGAGATGCGCACTGTAGCTTCAATCCGATCTACGGACAGGGAATGACGACTGCGGTGCTGAGCGCGCAGCTGCTGGGGACGAGTCTGTCGGCGCATCAGGAACGCAACGAGGGATCGCTCGATGGCCTTTCGCGCAGCTATCAAGAGTCGCTGGCTTCGCTGGTAGACATTCCGTGGTTGATGGCCACCGGCGAAGACTTCCGCTATCCAGAGGTCGAAGCAGAGCGTCCGATTGGCTATCCGATCCTGGAGTGGCTGATGGGGCGGCTGCATGAATCGGTTGCGCATGACCGCGTGCTGGCCAAACAGTTTCTGCTGGCGATGCACATGATGGAGCCGCCAACTTCGCTGTTTTCGCCGCGCTTTTTGTGGAGAATCCTGGCAGGCGGAATTGCTTCCTAAGGTGTGTTCATGGACTGGCTCAACTATCACCACCTGTACTACTTCTGGGTGATTGCGCGGACGGGAAGCATCACCCGCGCGACGCAGGAACTTCACCTGACGCAGCCGACGCTGTCTGCGCAGCTCCGATCCTTGGAAGACAGCTTGGGAGAGCCGCTGTTTCATCGCAACAGCCGCAACTTGGTGCTTACAGAGATCGGTCGGATTGCGTTTCAGTATGCCGATGAGATCTTTGCGCTGGGACGGGACTTGCAGCAAGCGATCACCGGAAAGAGCGGAGCCGGACTCCGCTTGCAGGTGGGCGTCGCAGATGTCCTTCCCAAGCTGATCGCGCAGCAGATTCTGCTTCCGGTGTATCAGCTCAAAGATCCGGTGCGCTTGATCTGTCGCGAAGATCGTCAAGAGCGCTTGCTCGCGGATCTGGCGCTGCATGAGCTGGATGTGGTGCTGACCGATGCGCCGCTGGGACAGACTGTGAAGGTGCGCGCGTTCAATCACCTGCTGGGCGAAAGTCCGGTGGCTCTGTTTGGATCATCGACGCTGGCCAAGCGACTGCGGAAGCAGTTTCCACAGTCTGTGACCGATGCGCCGCTGCTGCTCCCAACCGACAACACCATGCTGCGCCGCAGTGTCGAGCAGTGGCTGTCCGATCACGATCTACGTCCACACATCGTGGGAGAGTTTGAAGACAGCGCGCTCATGAAGTCGTTTGGCAGCGCAGGAATCGGTGTGTTTGCTGCGCCGCTGCTGATGGCCAAAGCGATCCTGGCGCAGTATGACTGCGAGCTGATCGGTCAGCTTGATGGTGTGGTCGAGCGCTTTTATGCGATCTCTGTAGAGCGACGAATCAAGCATCCCGCCGTCGCTGCGATCTGTCAGTCTGCCCGCGAAAGTCTCTTTTCTTCCTAAGGTAGCGTCCGCATCTATTTGCGTGAACATCGCGCGACAAATTGCTAGGTTTTCGCCAAACACGCGGAGCACACAAGGAATCAGCCGTGCGCTGTCTTTGCTGGGTCCGCTTGCTTGGGAGAAAACAGCGTCATGATTCGTGCAGCGATTGCAAGCAGCTCACTTGGTTCTGTCCTTGTTGCCACCAGTGAAGCTGGGGTCTGTGCAGTCTGGATGGGAGACGATCCCGACGCACTGCGGAGTCTGTTTCTGGACTCCTTTGCTGCGCACAAGGAGGTATCGTTTGCCTCTGATCCCGCGCTGGCGGACGTGACCGCGAAAGTCATCGCCCGCATCGAGCGACCGGGAGAAGCCGCAAGGCCGCTACCGCTCGATCTGCAAGGGACTCCGTTTCAGCGCAAGGTGTGGAGCGCGCTGTGTGAGATTCCGATGGGAACCACCACCACGTATCGCGATCTCGCAGCAAGAATCGGTGCACCAGCAGCGGTTCGCGCGGTGGCTGGTGCGTGCGCACGGAATCAAGTTGCCATCGCGATTCCTTGTCATCGCGTGGTGCGCAGCGACGGAAACTTGTCTGGATATCGCTGGGGCATTGCGCGCAAAAAGGCGCTGCTGGTCCGAGAAGGCGCCCGCGCGTAGCGCTGGTTTTGACGTAGAAAGGGTCGCGGATCGCGCCGACTACTTGGTGTTTTTCGCAACACCACTGCGCAGCAGATCCGCGCGTCCAGTGGGCCATGGCAGACAGTTTTGCGCAGAGCCCGGAACGGTGTAGACCAGCACACTTTCGACCTTGTCGACCGCGTCTTTGAGCGACACCACGATCTCGACGGTTCCGTCTCCGTTCACATCTGCAAGCGTAGGAACTGGCATGGCTCCGCGACGAGGAAGTGCAAGCTTGTGCTGCAAGTTTCCGCCCGCATCGACAATGTACAGCGCGCTCT
>CALMML010000241.1 GCA_937868485.1 uncultured Myxococcales bacterium
CAGATACGTCCGCCTCGCATCGTACGAAGCCAGGATCGAGTCCGCCCGCGCCGTAATCACACTGCGCGCCACCGCACAGTCCGCCGCGCCCGCATTGAGCTTCAGCAGCTCTGTCATCGCCGCACAGATCGCTGGCGTGCTGAGCAGCGCATGCAGCGCCGTCTTGTTCTTTTCCAGCCCCGCCGCCATCTTGTCGCGCGTCATCATCGTGGCGAGCGACTCTTCCAGCTTGCCAGCAAACAACTTATATACATAAGGATCGCCCAGCAGCTTAAAATCAAGTCGAGCCTCTGCGCAATATGACAATCCAAACGAATCAGGATAGGCATTCGCGCCATTTGAGTGGCACGTTGTATAGCCTTCCGGGTCCCAGGCCATGACTCGATAGGTCTCGCTGGTTCCACCCATTCCATTGGCTTGCTCAGTTCCAATAAAATAGGCTTCATCAATATAATCACCCGATCGCAGAATCGACTGATTGGCCAGATAGCGAAGATACTGTTCCAGATCAAGCTGACTCCGGGCAGCAGTGATCAAGGCATCACCAGTCAGCGGAGCAAGCTGGGCAATGAATGCCTTATAGCGAGTCGATGGCGCCAGTGGATCTAGTGAATCAGAATACAGCACTTCAAACGCATCAGCGGTTCCTACTGGATACTGACGACGCAGCACACCGGACGTTCTGGCATGATCTCTTCGCAGCTCGTCTTGGGCTTTTTCAACCAGCAGATAGATACCGCGCGTCTTGCCATCAATGACAAACTCAACAAAGCGATGCTTCATCGTAAACAAGTCATTGGCATACAGACCAAAGACGGTCGGAGCATACACATAAGCTGGATCGTCGCACATCGAGATCAGCGTATATTCATCCGTTGCTGAGTCTTGTATGAGATAACGATCTGCTCCGGTGAGCTGGATCGTATAGCTCTTTCGTTCACAAGACAGCGAGCCTTGACCGTGTAGATGAGCGGTCGCCAGAACGGTTGGTTGTCCTGGTGCCAGACGGACTTGTGTTTCAAAGTCGCTTCGCGCCAGTGCTTCATTATACGTTCCACTTTGGGTGGCTCGAATTCGCGCATCGTGGGCCGCGCGCTGCACATCATCCAACACCAGCTCAATGCGCGGTGTGTAGGTGCGCTTCGCCGAGTCAATGTCATCCACCTTGCAAGCGGCTCCAACTTCCTCTGGCAGCGTCGCAGGAAACGATGCGCTCAGCTCACCTTGAAGCGAACGAACCAGCAAGCGTGCATTGAACTTGGCATCTTGACCACAGCTTGCCACTTTGTAGAACGCACGCTGACGCACATCATCAATCGTCTGAGATGCTTGGCTCAGCCCACTTGCATCAGGCAATACTGGCATGACAAAGACCTGCGGATAGTCACTGAAGACCACTGAAGGATCTTTGGTCAGCACAATCAAGCTACGCATAACATCCGGGCCCACACCGCCCACATCACGCACATCGCTCACCACCGTGCCAATGGCTTGCAGCAAAGGCAGCGGACTGGGATCGCCATCTATGCCTTTTTGATATCGATCAAGCGCTTCCGTGAGCTTGCGTCGTTCCAGCAGAAAATTGGAAAACAACTGAACTGCAGCGCCATGACGATATAGCGCAATTCGCTCACTACTTGGCCGAGAAGACACAAACGTCAGAATCGCCTGCGATAGACTCACTCGCTCTGCCGCAGTCTGACTGGGTGGCAGCAGAATTGCGGTATAGCCTGGCTGAAGCGAAACCTTGCTCACTTTGCTGCTTATCGGAATCGAATCGGGCCCCTGTGCTGAAATCTCAGCGGTCAGATCCTGCGCAAACGGCTGGCCGCTCGACTGGTTCAGCACCCCCAGCGTCATCTCTCGACCACCACCGGGCCAGCGGGCAGTGCGCAGCAGCAAAAAGCGCGCGGTCTCGGGCGGCGGTGCCGGTGCAGCCAGATCCGGCGGAATCACCACGGGGGACAGCGTCTCGCTGGAACAAGCCGCCAAGCACAGCAAAGAAAGCAGAAATCCAGAGACACTGCGGCTTGCCCAAAATGACTTCACATTGAGCAGTTTGATCAGCATGAATATTGTTATCCTATAGTATTCGGCAGAGCAGACTTTTTGTTGCGTACACCAATCAGACAGACAGCAGCCAGCTTCCCGTTCGACCGAGAGAACCAGCCGATCCACACAAACAATAGCAACAACCCAGCAAAAGTCAGCGCATCCGGGTTGATGCAATCCAAGCTGATGATCTCCTTGGGATTTCTGTCAGCGAATCGCGACCCTGGTTGCTGCACGGTGCTCCTTGCAATGCGATCAGCACACTGCCATCACTTGCCGCATCGTCGATACGATCGCGAATCCAACAGCACGAATCAGTAGTGTATGAATCCTACGCTACGACACATGCACTGATAACTATCGATGAGCGCAGGATGCTTTGAGCTGTCTTTGCATTTCTGCGATATCCGTGCTTAGGATGATTGCTCGTTCGATTACCGACATTGTCAAGGAGTCGTTTGGAATGAATTCCCTGTTTGCTTCTCGTCAAGGACACTTTGCTCTCTGGCTCGCGCTTTCGCTGGGCACCGGCTGCAGCGGCGGTGATTCGGGCAGTGGAATGCAGCTTCCGTCAGACTACACACCGACGGAAGATCAGAGCAAAGATCCCTGTGGCTATATCCAGTGTCAAAACGGCGGAGCGTGTGTCGTCGAAGAAACCGCACCGGTGTGTAAGTGTCCGTCGGGATTTTCTGGCCAACTCTGTGAGCAGAACATCGACGACTGTCCCAAGGATGCCTGTGAAAACGGCGGCCAGTGCGTCGACGGAGTCAACAGCTACATCTGCGCTTGCCCGGAAGGAATCACGGGTGATCGCTGCGAGATCGATCGCGACTTGCGCCTGACGGTGCCGCGACGGATGCCCAGCGACAAGCCGATCACGCTACGGGCCGAGATGCTGGATCCCGTCACTGGTCAGATCGTCACCGACGGATGCTTCGACACGCTCGGCAGCGTCACCGTCCGTCGGGCCGACAATGGCCAGAACATCCCCGTCACGGTCACGGTCTTCGATGATCACGTTCCCGTCCCCGAAGACTCGCTGCGCTTCTATCACGGCGTCGGCAGCGTCTCGCTGACCCTGGACGGCGGCGCGACGGTTCCAGCCGGCGAATACCTTGTCACAGTCACCGTCGGAGAGCGTACCGCAACTCGCCGACTGACCGTGGAATCAAGCCCGACCTGGCGCGTGATGCCAGCGACGCTCAGCGGCGCGGATCTGACCTGGGGACCGAATGAAAACATCCGACTGTCGGCGCATCAGACGACCGTGCCTGCGGGCTCGACGCTGACGATCCATCCCGGCACCAACGTGATGATCGACACCACCGGCAAGCTCGAAGACGGCACGCTGCTCGTCGTCAACGGCAAGCTCAGCGCCACCGGCACCATCGAGCGCCCGATCCACTTCTTTTCCGAGCGCGGCGCGTCGGCCATGACGCACACCATCAGCGGCTCGTCGCTGTCGAACCCGAACGCCTGGCGCGGCATCTTCTTTTACGGCAGCGAATCGTCGACGATGGACTGGGTCATCCTGACCGGCGCGGGCAACGGCTCGATCGTCAGCCACCCTCGCCCGCCGATCATCAACCTGAACAACAGCCACAGCCTGACCGTCCAGGACAGCATCTTCACCGACGCGACCGGCATGGTGTTTCAGAGCCCTGGCACCGGCACCTCGATCATCCGTCGCTCCCTGGTCTCTCGCGTGGGCATCGGTGCCGAGTTTCTGTCGAGCGGCAACACCGTCCTCATCGAGGACTCTTGGTGGACCTCGATCGGACGCGGACCGACCACGCCGCTACGCTACGACGGTGACGGCATTCACGTCGACGGAGCCGCATCCAAGCAGACCATCCGACGCTGCTTCGTCGTAGACATCGGTGACGACGCCATCGATCACTCGAACTCGACCTTCACCATCGAGGACACCGTCATTCACGACGCAGGCGACAAGGCCGTCAGCATGACCAACGGCTCAGCGACGATCCGCAACTCGCTGATCTTCAAGACCGGCTCGGGCGTACGCGGCGCGGCACGGGTCTACAACAGCACGATCCTGTCCCCGTCGCCCATCGCCTCGCCGCTCGTCCTTGCTGACAGCATTGTGTGGCCCTATTCGCTCTCGAGCTGCGACGGAGACATCCACCACAGCATCCTGGGCAGCGGCTCTGACCTAAGCTGCGGCGTCGGCAACCTGTCGTCAAACCCGATGTTTGTCGACCCAGCCACCTGCAACTACCGACTGGCCGCAGGCTCGCCCGCGCTCACCGCCGGAAGCACCGGCGGCGCGATCGGCTGGAAGTAGACAGGACGTCCGCGCTACTTCTTCTTTCGCTTTTCGTCTGTCTCTGTAGCGCTGTTCGGGTCGTAGGTTAGGACAATCTCTATCTTTTCCTTAAACTGAACGGCCCGCTTGCTATACGCACAGATGCACTTATCAAGCGGAAGCCCCAGCGCTGCCAGCCAAAAATCAACCTGAACCCACAGCTCAGGCTTGTTTTGACTTTCATCGTCATAGTTCACAATCACCCAGTTGTGTCCAGGTGTCGCAATCTTTCGCACAAGCGGAGCCACGCTGCCCGTCTTGGCTGGAACTTTTAGGTGCCCGTAGGCCTGCTGTGCGAAATACTCACACTGACCCACTCCGCGCAAAGTGGCTTCTCGATAGCCGTCCTTCTTTAGATCGACTTCCTTTCCTTTGGTATTGGTTGCGTGCTCCTTGATCGTCTTGACCTTGTCGACCAAAGTTGGCGCTTCCGCTACTGTTTTCCCCACCTTATAAACAAACTGCACTTCGGGCTTGAACGCGGTTCCATTGGCCGAGCTGTACTTGGCTTTGTCGCTGTTACACAGATCCTTCCACTTCAGGTACAGCGCCCACGTCTTCTGAACTTCTTCTAGCTCTGCGTAATCCTTGACAATATCGATGTAACCCAGAAAATCAGAGACAGCGTAGTCTCTCAGCTTCTTTACTTCAGAAATGTGCGGCTTCACAAATTTGAGTGCGTCCTCCACCTTAATCGCCATGTTGCGGTACTCCTTATCAAAAGGGTCTTGTTCGGTCCATGCATCGCACGCAGCCAGACTGCACCTGTATCAGAACGACAGGCATTCCCAGGCGCATGTATCAACGTAGCACACAGACAATCGCACGCGTGTAGGCGAGCGCTGCGACTGCAAGCAGGATCACCGCGCGACGGGTGTACGCAGCCACGCAACGCTGTCTTCGCAGCACCTACGCTTTGCGGCATCCTGTGGCCATGACACTGCCTCCTTCGCTGCCGATTCCCAGGCTTGTTCAGTCGCTCGCATGGACCCGATTTCCTGTGCAGTTCCTTCATCACTGTCACAAAAAGTACGGACCGACGTTTCGGGTCAAGCTGCCTCCCTACGACATGGTGATGCTGACGGACCCGGAGTCGATTCGTACGATCTTTGCGTCCAAGGGCGATGACATGCAGGCCGGACGAGTAAATCGCGTCCTTCGTGCCGTCGTGGGAGGCCACTCTGTGCTGCTGCTGGACGGAGCGGAACACATGCGTCATCGCAAGCTGCTTTTGCCCTCCTTTCACGGGGAACGGATGCGCTTGTACGGACAGACCATGGCCGAGATCACGCGGCAGTCGATCGCGCGCTGGCCGACGGACACTCCGCTGATCTTGCACAATCAGACCCAGGACATCACGCTGCAGATCATCCTGCGCACGGTGTTCGGAATCGATGAGGGTCCACAGCTTCAAGTGCTGCGTGATCAGCTGACCCAGTTTCTGAAGCTCGGGGAACATCCGCTGTGGCTGCCGCTGATGGTGCTGCTCTCTCTCGATCCGAGCCGCGAACAGAGACTCCCATGGAAGCTGTTTCTGTCCGCACGCGATCGCACCGATGTCCTGCTGTATCAGCAGATTTCCAATCGACGCAGAGAGTCCGCCAAGGAACGCAGCGATGTGCTCGCGATGCTACTGCAAGCGGTGGACGAACAAGGTCAAGGACTGACCGATGAAGAGCTACGCGACGAGCTCATGACCGCGCTTGTGGCAGGACACGAGACGACGGCGACCGCGCTGGCGTGGGCGTTTGAGCGAATCCTTCTGCATCCGTCCATCTATGCCAAGCTCCAGCAGGAAGTTCGCGACGCGGGCGGCGTCTCTGCATCACCGGAAAAGCTGGCGAGCCTTCCGTATCTGGATGCAACGATCAAAGAAGTGCTGCGACTCCGTCCGGTGATTCCGTTTGTGGGCCGGGTGCTGGCGCAGCCGCTGTCGATCGCTGGATATGACCTACCCGCCGGAACCGCCGTATCTGCGTGCATCTACCTGGCGCATCGCAATCCTTCCGTCTATCCCGACCCGGAAGCGTTCCGTCCCGATCGATTCCTACAGGGTCAGCCCGACCCCGCTTCATGGCTTCCGTTCGGAGGAGGAATCCGACGCTGCATCGGTGCTTCCTTCGCGCTGTATGAGATGAAGATCGTGATGGGAACGATCCTGGCGCACACCGAGCTGTCCCTTGCTTCTCCGCGTGCTGCAACGATTCAGCGCAGAGCGATCACGTTCTGGCCAAAGGGCGGTGTCCCACTGCGGCTTCAGTCGCGTCAGATGACGTCGGCATCACCGATATGAGTCCTTTCATCTGCCTAATATAGGCCGCAATATGAAGCATTTGAAATGCTTCATATCTGTTCGGGATACCTCATTCCCTGTCTACATCGTCTGCTGGGGAAGATTGGACGCCATTTCAGCGACGGAGCTAGCAATACAGCACGAACGCTCGTGATGCGCGACCAGCGACGGGGCGTGTACGAAACGGAAT
>CALMML010000242.1 GCA_937868485.1 uncultured Myxococcales bacterium
TCATTCAGCAGCTTGGGTCGCTCAAGGACATCCTGGCGAAGATGCCGATGTTCGGAATGCAGCTTCCCGAAGGCGCGAACATCGACGACAGCGAGCTGGTGAAGATCAAAGCGATGATCAGCTCGATGACGATGACGGAGCGACGGCAGCCGGAGCTGTTTATCGAGACCTCGTGGGAACAGGTGATCTCGGGCGGACAGGTCAAAGGTCGTCGTCGCGTCGCCAACTACGTGGAAAGTCGGGTTCGTCGCATCGCGCGGGGCTCGGGCCGCAAAGAAGTCGAAGTGATGGAGCTGCTCCACAAGTTCGCGCTGATGCGGCAGATGATGCTGAGCATGGGCCAGCACGCGGGGCTGCTCGGGAAGATTCCGGGGCTGCGGTCGCTTGGGAAGCTCAAGCAGATGGCGGGCATGGATCTGGGCGCGATGATGGGGGCGGCGGGGCTGCCTCAGGTCGAAGGTCGTCGTGCTGCGCCGCGTCCGAGCGTCGATAAGAAGCGCGAAAAGATCAAGCGCAAGGCCGCCAAAGAAGCGCGCAAGAAGAACAAGAAGAAGTAACGCGAGGAAATGGCGATGTCCGAGGCGAGCGGTGTGGGCTTTCAGGGCGTATTTACGGCGCTTGTGACGCCGATGCGCGCGGTCGGTGGTTCGGCTGAGATCGATGAGCCGGGCTTGCGTCGACTGGTCGAGTCGCAGATCCAAAGCGGCATCTCGGGTCTGGTGGCCTGCGGAACCACCGGGGAAGCCTCGACGATGTCAGCGGAAGAACAAGCGCGGGTCATTCGAATCGTCGTCGAAGCGGCGGCGGGACGAGTGCCGGTGCTGGCTGGGATCGGATCTCCGTCGACGGCGACGTCGCTTTCGCTGGGCAAAGCGGCGCTGGCTGCGGGCGTCTCGGGACTGCTCGCGGTGACGCCGTACTACAACAAGCCGCCGCAAGAAGGTCTGTATCAGCACTTTTCGACGCTGTGCTCGCTGGGCGCGCCGATCATGCTCTACAACGTGCCGGGACGGACGGGCTGTGACCTGCTGCCCGAGACGGTGGCGCGACTGGCCGAAAAGCCGGAGATCGTGTCGCTCAAAGAAGCGTCGGGATCGGTGCTACGGCTGCAAACGCTGAAGCGGCTGCTCGGGAATCGGCTGTCGCTGCTATCGGGAGAAGATGCGCTAAACTTCGCGCTGTATTCGGTGGGCGCAAGTGGTGCGGTGTCGGTGCTGTCGAACGTCGCGCCGCAGCAGACGGTGCAGGTGTGGCAGCGCTTCGCAAGTGGTCAGCACGCAGAGTCTCTGCAGCTGCATCAGCGTCTGGTTCCGCTGTGTGATCTGCTGTTTGTCGAGCCCAATCCGATTCCCGCCAAGGCGGCGCTTCACCTGCTTGGACAGCTCGACGATGTGCTGAGGCTGCCGCTCGTGCCGATGTCGAGCCCGAACCGCGCCAAGCTTCAGGCAGAGCTTGCGTCGCTGAGGCTGCTTCCATGAGTGGCGGACCGTTCCCGAGTGAGCGAACCAATCCTGACGAGTCTTCGGATGACTTTCAGCCTTCGTCTGCGACGGCAGGGAAGGGCGGTAGCGAGCTAAACCTGGAGATCAACGTGCCCGTTCGCGTCGGTGTCTACGGTGCATTTGGACGAATGGGCCAGATGATCATGCGGGCGCTGCTGTCGGGCGTGGACTCGGAGCGTGAGCCGAAGCTGATGCTGACCGCTGCCATCGAGTCAGCCAACCATCCGCACCTGGGACGCGACATCGGTCCGTCGTGCGGGATGGGTCCAGTTGGGATCGATCTGACCGACGACTTGGCGCGCTCGCTGAGCCATGTGGATGTCGTGATCGACTTTTCGTCACCGGCGGGCACTGCGCTGCTTGCGGCGGCGGCGATGGAAACCAGTACGCCGCTGGTGATTGGCACCACGTCGCTGCATGCGGCGGCGCTGGCGTCGATTGACTCGGCGGCCAATCGGGTTCCGGTGGTCTGCTCGGCGAACATGTCGCCGGGAATGAACGTGATGATTGCGCTGCTCAAGCGAGCAGCGACGGCACTTGCTGACTACGACGCTGAGATCGTCGAGCTTCATCACAAGTGGAAGCGTGATGCTCCGTCGGGAACGGCGCTGCTGCTGGCGGACTCGGTCGAAGGTGCGCGCGGTAAAAAGAGCGATCTGCGCTTTGGACGGTCGGGGCTGAGCGGTCCTCGGGAAGCGGGCGAGCTGGGCGTGATGGCGATTCGCGGCGGCGATGTCGTCGGTGAGCACACCACGTTCTTTTTTGGACCCGGCGAGCGGCTGGAGCTGACGCATCGAGCCCACAGTCGCGAAGTGTTCGCGCGGGGCGCACTGATTGCAGCGCGCTGGGTGGTTCATCAGCCAGCGGGCATTTACGGCATGGAAGACGTGCTGGGCGTGATTTAGCGCAACCTCGATGCAGCAGCTTCACGGCAACCTCACCGGCCTGTCGGCCAGCGATAAGCAGCTTCTGGAACGCATTTACCGGCGACGGGTGGCTCCGAGCGAGGTGGTGTCCGAGGAGCTGGGCTCGTTCTTGGGTCAGTGCTCGACGACGGTAAAGCGTCAGGTCGGCGTGCTGATCGATCGCGCAGGCATCGTCACCCACGTCATCGTCGGTGATCACCAGAAGCTGTTTCTGCCCGATCTGGGACGAGCGCGCGCCGGTCGTGGTCGTCTGCGCGGTCTGCGCCTGGTTCACACGCACCTTCACGGAGAGCCGCTCAGTCGAGACGACTTGCTCGATTTGGCGAAGCTGCGACTCGATATGGTGGTTGCGATTGGCATCGGACGCGCGGGTCGCTCGGAGCGGCTGTTTATGGCGCACCTGCTGCCGCCCAATCCGCAAGGAGAGCTGTGGCGAGAGCTTCCGTCGCAGCTGCTGCATCAGCAAGACGTGGTCTTCGACGAGCTGATTCAGGCGCTCGAAGCGGAGTATCAAAAAGCGGCGCAGGCTGCGGCGGTGGTCGACGATGGACGCGATCGCGCGCTGGTCGTTCACATCATCTGCACCGGCGACGATCCGAGAGAGCGTGCCGAGGCGCAACATCCAGCCGCTCGCGTCGCAGAGCTGCGAGAGCTGTGCCGGACCGCTGGGCTGCAAGTGCTCGATGTGGTGACGCAGAAGCGACATCAGCTCGATCCTCGGACGCTGCTCGGGAAGGGCAAGCTCGACGAAGTGGTGCTGCGAGCGCTGCAATATGACGCGACGGTGCTGGTCTTCGACAAAGACCTTCAGCCCGCGCAGGCTCGGACGATCAGCGACGCGACGACGCTCAAGGTCATCGATCGGACGATGCTGATCCTGGATATTTTTGCCCAGCACGCGAAGAGCCGCGACGGCAAGATGCAGGTCGAGCTGGCGCAGCTGAAGTACACGCTGCCTCGGCTGATTGAAAAGAACACGATGATGTCGCGTCTGACGGGCGGCATCGGTGGTCGCGGTCCCGGTGAAACCAAGCTAGAGATCAATCGTCGTCGAGCCCGCGAGAGAATCACGCAGCTTCAGCATCAGATCGACAACCTGTCGTCGGAACGTCACGAGCGACGGAAGATGCGACGACGACGTGCGCTGCCGGTGATTGGCATCGTCGGATACACCAACGCGGGCAAGTCGACGCTGCTCAATACGCTGACGAAGAGCGATGTGCTGGCGGAAGACAAGCTGTTTGCGACGCTCGATCCGACGAGCCGAAGAATGCGCTTTCCCGACGAGCGAGAGCTGATTCTGACCGATACCGTCGGGTTCATTCGCGACCTCCCGCAGGATCTGGTGACGGCGTTTCGGGCGACGCTCGAGGAGCTGTCGGAAGCGGATCTGCTGATGCATGTGCTCGACGCCAGCGATCCTGCGATGGAAGAACAGCGACGAGCGGTCGAAAAGATCCTGTTCGAGCTGGAGCTGTCCGATAAGCCGAGGCTGCTCGTCTATAACAAGATCGATAAGCTGGATGCCGAGGGATTTGCGTCGCTGCCGTTCGATCGCGAAGCGGTTGCGCTGTCAGCGTTTGACAAAGAGACGGTCAGGCCGCTTCTGCTGGCGATTGATCAGGCGCTGGCGCTGTCGCCGCTGCGACGTTACTGGGTTGGCTGGCCGGAATGCGATCCGTCGCTGGATGCAGTTCCCGCAGACGAGGGCGAGGGCGAAGGTGAAGTGGGCGAAGCTGACGCTGAACCGTCGCTCGGTGAAGATCGCACGACCGTCTGAGCCGTCGGACGCGACTGCGAAAAGGCCAGCGTCGAGACGAGGTCATCCACCTGCACCGACGAGTAGCGCTCGGCTTCTTTGAGAAACAGTCCCGTCGACAAGATCGACAGCGCCAGGCCAATCCACATCAAAAAGCCAAGCTGCATGTGCTGGAGCCGCGACGACGAAGCACAGAGCACCGTCGTCCACAACAGCGACGAGACAATCATTCCGTCACACAGCGCGGCCATCACCCAGTAGCGATTGAGCAGCACCTGCGACGGCGTCAGCTCGACTTGCTGACGAACCTGCGTCCACATCATCGTATACAGTCGCAGCGCCGTCGAGCGAACAGGATCCGTTGGCTTCCTGCCCAGCTGGTGCTGGTCCGTCAGGATGCGCAGACACTTCGCTTGCGGGCTGTCGTCGTCGGCTTTGGGCGAAAGTCCGTGCTGAAGGACTGCGTCACCGACGCTGCGCGCCAGCCTGGTCGAAAACGAAGCGCCCGAACACAGCATCACCAGCCGTCGCAGCAGTCGTCCGAGCACAAAGCTCAAGATGCCGAGCACGTAGCAGCCAAGCACGATGAGCGCTCCGCCGTAGCCGCTCGACACCCACTCAGGAAACGCCGTCGGACCGTGGAGCTTGTAGACGAGAACCAGAGCCGTCAGGCTGCTCGCGCCCGAGACGATGAACGACAGATCGAAGATATCGAAAAAGCCGCTGATGCGTCCGAGCAGCGCTTGCAGCGACTGAACGGCTTCGGTCATCGTTGTGCCTCGATGCGACCTGGATACGCGAGCAGTGCGCGGCCCAGAAGCTCTACGGCGCGACGCAGCGGGGCTTCCGCCAGCACGTACGCGATGCGGACCTCGCTCTGACCGGCGCCGGGCGTCCGATAGAAGCCAGGTCCGGGCGCGAGCATCACCGTCTCACCATTGTGCGAAAAATCCGACAGCAGCCACGAGCAGAAGCGCTCGGCGGAATCGACCGGCAGCCGCGTCATCAGATAAAACGCACCTTGCGCCTCGGGAGCGAGCACACCCGGAAGCTTGGCCAGCTCTTCGGACAGCACATCGCGACGACGACGGAACTCATCGATCATTCCATCGACAAACGGTCCTGGATCTTCAATCGCGGCCATTCCACCAAGCTGTCCCAGCGTCGGGGGCGACAGTCGGCTCATCGCAAAGCGCGTCGCTGCATCGAGGATGTCAGCTCGCTTGCTGATGAGACAGCCAATCCGCGCGCCACAGGCAGAAAAGCGCTTCGACAGCGAGTCAATGACGACGGTCACATCGGCAGCCTCGGGAAGCTCCAGCACGCTCTGCTTCTTTTGGTTTCCGTAGACAAAGTCGCGATAGACCTCGTCGCAGATGAGCGTCAGGTTGTGCGTGCGACACAGCGCGACGACCTGCGCCAGCGCCTCGCGACTATAGACCGCGCCCGTCGGATTGGATGGATTGCACAGCAAGATCGCGCGCGTCTTCGGCGTGACCGCTTTGGCAAACTCGTCCGGCGTGGGCAGACGGAAGCCGTCTTCGATGCGCGTCGGCAGCGTCTTTAGCTCTGCGCCGGCCATCAGCGTGAACATGCCGTAGTTTGGATAAAACGGCTCGGGCGTGATGACTTCGTCGCCGGGATCGCAGATCGCAAGCAGCGTAAAAAAGATGGCTTCGGAACCGCCCGTCGTCACGAGCAGGTCGCGCTCCTCGATCGGAATCGCCATCCCAAGCGAGTTGTAGTACCGCGCCAGCGCTTGCCGATAGGAATACAGGCCCGCCGACGGTGAGTAGCTGAGCACTTCGCCTGCATCGAGCCGGGCTTTTTCCAAAAAAGCCGTCGGTGTCGCGATATCCGGCTGGCCAATGTTCAGGTGATAGATCTTCAGGCCTCGCTCGGTCGCTGCTCGCGCAAGTGGCTCGAGCTTGCGGATCGGACTCGCTGGCGCATTGCGACCACGCTCAGACAGGCGGGGAAGAGAGGTTGCGGACATACGGGCTCCTTCGTGCGTGGCGACGACAGCGTGCCACATCTTTTCGATACCACAGAAACGCCGCTGGCTCGATATGGACAATGCCAAGTCAGGTCGCGCGCCTTCGACATTTTCGAGCACGACTGACGACGACTGATTATAGTGCCGTGCATGAGCAAAGCGTCCGCTGTTCCCCCGTCCGAGCATGTCCACGGCCCCGGCTGCAGTCACGATCACGACCATGACCACGGCGACCTGGATCCGAGCGTCTTTTTGGCCCGTCAGCCGTTCATTCGCCAAGATCCCAAGATCGGTCGCAACGATCCGTGCTCATGCGGCAGTGGCAAAAAGTACAAAAAGTGCCACGGCGCGTGATTCGTCGGCTACGGATACAGTCGCGAGGTCGTCCAGCCGTCGCCCTGTCGCTCGTAGACCACGCGATCGTGTAGGCGTCCTGGGTGACCTTGCCAAAACTCCATCTTTTTGGGCACAAGCAGGACACCGCCCCAGTTGGTGGGACGCGGAATCTCGATGCCATCGAAGCGCGCTTCCGTCTCGGTCACTCGCTTGAGCAGCAGCTCGCGAGCCCGCAGCGGCGCGCTCTGCTGTGACGCCCACGCGCCGATTTGGCTCAGCCGTGGCCGACTGCGAAAGTACGCGTCCGAGTCTTCGTCGCTGATGCGCTCGATGGTTCCTTCGA
>CALMML010000243.1 GCA_937868485.1 uncultured Myxococcales bacterium
AAGAAGATGGGGTTTGACACCGCAAAGGCCTTACGTCCCGGATGAACCGGCGACAGATCCAGGCCTCCGCCCGAGGCATGCAGCACCACCCAGTGCGAAGTACGCGGCGCTTTCCCCGTCACCGTCACGGTTGCATCATAGCGACGACCCGAGGGCACCACCGTCTCTTGCAGCTCTTTGGTTTCGACCGTCTCGCCATCGACGATGACTTCCAGCCGCTTGGCCGACAGCCAGCGCGGACACTGAACCGACACTTGCAGCGTCACGGGACGGGTGGACGACTTGACCTCATCGCCCGGCTGCTCTCCCCCGGGACCACGCACCGTCAGATACAGACCCCCCGAGATCGTCGCTTTGCCCGCGCGCAGCGAGTCACGCACCGCATACGCCGACAGCTTCGTCGGATCATCGTGACCAAACTGTAGGCACGTTCGCGGATATCCCGTCGGGCTCGTCCGCAGTCCGTGGCTGTCAGAGCTACCCACCGCCCAGATTTTTTTGCCGTGATTGAGCAGCGCAAACCAGTCCTGCACGATCTGGCTGCGGTTGTCCTCGAAGTCGCTGTCGTTGAAGACCTCCAGCGCACCGTACTCGTCGCTGTAGATCTCAGGATCTCCGCTCACCGTCGTGCGATCGAAGCTGGCCGCCGTAAAGTAGCCCTGGAAGCTGTCCGAGCGCGGATGGTTCACGATGAGCACGGGCTTTTCGGGAAGCTGCGCGATGGTGTGGAACACTTCCGGTGGCTTTTTGCCCGTCCACTCGACGGCGCCATGGTTCGGACTGTCGGGACGCGGGAAGATGGGAATGATGCCAAAGTGTCCCCACGCGAAGGTCGTAAACTCTTCCGACGGCATACCGAACGCCCAGCGAGTCAGACCGAGCTTCTGCACAATCGGCTGAAAGTCGATGATGTACTCGTGCTCACTCGATACTGGAACTTCCAGTCCGTCGGCAATCGCACCCTTGACCTTGTATTCGACATCGTCTGACGAGTCCGCCGAAAAGTACGAGTGAATGTGAAAGTCCGCGCACATCACGTCTTTGCTATCGACGCTGTGTGCGAGCGCTGGCTTTAGCTCGACCGTCTTTCCCGCTTCGATCGTCACCGTCTGATCGAGGATTTCCCACTCATAGCCACGACTGACGACGACGCGATGCTTGCCCGGTGGAAGTGGCAGCGACGCAGAACCCGACACCGCAAACTCTTGGACGATGCGACCACCGACCTCGTCGCGAACACCGTATGCGGCAGGCAGCCCCGCTTGCGCCACCGTCGGAATCACCTGAATCCGCACCGGCAGCGCTGCGCCACTGTCCTTGTCCGTCGCAACCACCGACAGCGTTCCTGGCGTCGAAAGCTGCAAGTTCACCGCCGTTTCGGATGTCATCACCGCGCGCTTTGCCGACGGAACCTGCGCGTACTTGCTGGCCTGAAGCTGCGCCGCTTCGTTCGGAAGATGAATCGTGTAGTTGCCTTGCGCGTCGCTGAGCGTTCGTCCCAGGTAGTCATCTTTCGACGACAGCGCATGAACCCACGCGCCCGCGATCTTGGCCCCACTGCCATCGGTCACAGTGCCAGACACCGTGCGCCAAGCTGGCTGCTTTTGCACCCGACGAAGCACTTCACCCAGTCCGTCAGAGTGCGGACCTCCGACGACAAACTCTAGATAATCGACGCTGAGCGGACTGCATCCTTTGACTTCCAGACCGCTGCCCCGACCAATCACCGCGCCCGACCGCCCGATGATCGGCGTAAACGCGCCCGTCAGCATCCGCACCGCGAACGACGAGTCGCCCGAGTCAAAGCCAATCCACTCTTGCTCTCCATCGAGATCCGCGTAGCCACGGCTCTTTGAAAACATCTGCGCGCGACTGGAGTGAAACAGCACAAACAGCTGCTGACGATACAGCGGCAGGTCTTCGGCGCGGGTGTTGATCAGGTTCAGACGGACCTTCACGCTCTCAGCACCGGGTTCCAGGATGTAATCGAGCGCGAACGGAAAGTCGTACTCTTCCGACAGCACACCGCCGAACGATTCCAAGAACGGCAGGTTGCGAAGCTGTCCCGACGCGCGAATCACCGCCGCATTTCCGTCGGAGCCATCGTGTAGCACCGACACGCTCTCGGCATACAAGACCTGTCGAGACAGCGACGCAATGGTTTCGCCATACATCGACAGTCCAGCGGGCTTTCCGTCGGCAGCCAGTCGGTCCAGCGCGATGATGTCTCCACCAAATGGCTGATATCCGTCAGAAACGCCCGGCGCTTCGATGTAGACCGCGATCTTGTCGTTGATAAGCAGATAGTCGCCCTTGTTTACGCGGTGACGACTCGGGTCGGGCTGACGAATCCAGTCTTCGCTGGTGATTTGGCTGGCGCGCGCTTGCTTGGCGGCCTTGGCGCCGAGCGGATCACGATGTCCGAGCGGATCTCCTGCGGCAAAACGGCTCTTGTTACTGACCTTCATCGCTGCGCACGGGCCAGCGTTTTCATCGTCGGGCGTCACCACATCAGGGGTCGTACACGAGCCCAGAAGCAGGCTGCCAAACAGCCCGAGCGAGCGACTCCACAAGCCTATCCACGGACGAGAAGCAAACTTCGCCATCGCGAGCACCTCCAAAGCCGGGAATAGAGCAAATGCAGCAACGAACGGCAAGCGGCGACGGCTTACGCATCACAAGATGCCAAACCAGCCGCGCGCAGCGTCGGTAAAAAGTGAAGGTGGGACAGAAGCGCCCGAGTGAACGGACCCGAAAAAGACGCGCCGCCGCTTACGGCAGATAGACCAGGTTCAGCGTCGAGCCTTGGCTGTTATACGGAGCGTTTGCTCCCGTCGGTGCATTCCAGCCGCAGTTGCCGCCGCCCGTCAGGTTGAAGGTGCGCGCCTGACCATCCGGCGTCGGCGTCGTCGCCCCAACCTGCATAGAGCCCGCCACCGCCAGCGAGGCCGTCGCCAACGCAAAGGAAGTTCCCGTCAGATCGATGTTCGCGAGCCCATTGGCCATGCCGGTCTGGCAGCCCATCGCCGTTGCGTAAGGCATCGACGTGACGTTGACAGTCCCTGAGTGCATCAGCGATCCCACCGACGAGGCATAGCGCTTGTCATTGGTATCGACGCGCAGCGTCAGCGGATCGAAGCGAATCTTGGTGTAGTTGGTCTTGACGTTGGTGCCCGCCGAGCTACCACCAGCGGTGTACTGCGAAAAGTTTTCCGTCGCCGCCGTCTTGGTCAGGTTCAAATAGGTCAGCGCCGGGATTGCCGACATCAAGCAGAACGCATCAAACGGCTTGGCCTTTTCACCGCCGATGAACAGCTTGCGGTTTCCGTCGGTCGACGTCGGAGCATCCGCACGAATCTGCTCGCACGTCTCGGGATTTGCGAAGTTTGCCGTCACTTGCGTCGCATCGGCCAGCGTCACCATGCAGGTTCGCGCCGCGCCTGAGCACGCGCCCGTCCAGCCCGAAAACACCGACGTGGCATCCGGGGCTGCCGTCAGCGTCACCATCGTGCCTTTTTCAAAGCCACCCGTGCACTGGCTGCTGCACTGAAGACCGACGGGCTGGCTCGTTACGCTGCCACCGCCTTTGCCGCCAAACGAGATCGTCAGGTCCGCTCGGTTGCTCTTGCTGCGGAAGACTGCGATCACCTCTTTGCCCGCGTCCAGGCTCACGCTGCAGCTCGAAGCACTGCCGGTACACGCGCCTTCCCAGCCCACAAACTCGGAGCTTTCTTCCGTGGTCACCGTCAGCTCAACCTTGGTTCCGATGGCAAAGGTCGACGCGCAGCTGCTGCCACACTCGATGCCTGCGGGATTGCTGACAATCACGCCGCCCGAGTAGTCGCCTTTGATCTTCAAGGTCAGGCCAGCCATCGAGCTGCTGTCGCTGCTCTGAAAGTCGCAGCCGCCATAAGCCGCCAGGAGCAGCAGCCCGATTCCCAGTCCCGCGCGCGTGCGCAAAAGCGTAGGTGTTCGCATGTGTCAAGTCCTCCCGAAAAAAGTGTTCAAGCGTGCTGTGGGCACGGCCCGGTGCTGGTCCTTCATGTCGCAGGACGTTCACCAGGTTTTGGACCCGCTGGGGAGATTTTAGCATCCCTATCCCAGGATTTAGCCGTCAATGCGGGCTAAGCGCGCGATTTCTCAGGATCTCTTCCGCAATCGAGCAACAGATCGCTCAATCCCGTTCCCCCGCCACGCGATACGCGCATTCGGCACGATCCATCAGACGCTAGCAGTCCGAGCGAAACACCCACACGCCGCGATGCAGATCCCGCGTTTCCCCAAGCCCTGGCAGATCCATGGAGCGCTCGTATTCTTCCTTGCGCGTCGGAAACGCATAGACCCAGCGACGAATCTTGCCCCGAGGAATGCCGCGCGCCACCAGCGCTTCTTCCATCACTCGGGCCCGACGATGCGCTTCCTGCTCTCCACTATCGGGCGACGAGACAATCAGAAACTGCGTGTTGCGCAGCAGCGCCGAGCGAAGCAGCTTGTGAAGTCGCTCGGAACGAAACGGCACAACTTGAGGCGCACCGTCGCGAAAGTAGAAGACCTCGTGACGAAGATGCGACATCAGCTTCAGAAAGCGACCCTTGTGCTCGGGATCGGCGGCAATCACGGCGGGACGAATCTGCTTGGTGGTACACGTCGAGGTCTGCGCTTCGCACTCTCGCTGAACGTCTTCAATCAGCTGGGTCAGCTCGGGCGTACACATCGCCATGCCGATTCCGTCGCCGATTTCCAGCCGCAAGCGCTGAATCTGCTCGCTCTGGGCTTCGACGAGCTGCTGGAGCGCATCCACACGCGCACCCAGCGTCGGAACGCAGCCCGACAAAAGCGCCAGCGTCCCTCCGAGCCAAGTAGTCCACACACACGCCCGACGGCTCCACATGAGAGGCTACTATCACAAAAACGGTGGCGTCGGTCCCCCGCCTTTACCGATGACCTGGCTTGGGATACCTTGCGGCCCATGTTGCACTTGCCTTGTTCTGTTGCTCAGCGTCGAGTGATGCCAGCCCTGGCCGCACTTGTGCTGGCACTTGTTGGACAGCAGCGCGCAGCACACGCCGACGTGGGAAGCTTGGGAGATCTGACGGTGGGAATGGCTGTCTCGGCGGGATTTCAGCCCGATGCACGACCCTGTCAGGTCGCGGGCGTCGCTCGAAATGCCCCCGGAACGGGCTGTGCGCTGTTTGCGGCAGGCATTGATGGTTCCTTTTTGTGGAAAGGAAGGCTGGGGGTCGCGCTCGGGCTTTCATCGGTGGCTGGTCAGTCGTCGGTGCCGCAAGCGAGTGAACCTGGTTCCGATGCACCGCCCGCGTTTCCCGATCGCGTCTCGGTTGCGCTCGCGCTGGATGTCAGGCCGCTTGCGTTCTTTGTGCCCGCTGGAGATCGCTCGTATCAAGCCCGGCTGCTTCACGGACTGCGCGTCGGCATCGGCCCGTCGTTTGAGCTGGTCCGCACCGCGCTCGATAGCTCGATCCGCGCGGGAAATCGTCAGGGAAACCTGGCCAGCGCGATCCTTGGGATGCACACGCTCATCGACGGAGAGATCCCGCTGCTCAGCCAGGGCGCGAACAGCCTGTCGCTGCGCATCTCACTGCGGCTGCTGTACGTTCCGCAGGTGGTCCTCAACGACGGAAGCATTCAGTCCGCGCCCTTTACGCCCGTCGAGCTGGATCAGCCCCAAGGCTACGGTCTGCGCACCCAGCTCTTGTTTGGGCTTGTGTACTACTTGTAGTTTTACGTCGTTTACCGCGCAGCGCGCCCTATGCTAGGTTGCCCTCACCGTCGCGCGGGCCGCTCCGTCGACGAAGCCAACCAGAAAAAGAAGCCATGGAACTCCGTACGTATAGCTTCCTTGACATCCTCCAGCCGCAGCTCACCGGCTTTTTGCAGACCGTGGCCCAGGGCTTTCTGCCGCTGGAACGTCAGGCCTCGCTGATGGTCGAGATTGCTCCCGGTATCGCGATCAACCGGCTGACCGACGTGGCGCTCAAGCAGACGCGGGTCATTCCCGGCATGCAGATCGTCGAGCGCGCGTACGGACTTCTGGAGCTGCACCACTTCGACCAAGGCGAAGTGCGATCCGCCGGAGCCGCCATTTTGCAAGAGATGGGCAAAGACGAAGGCTCGCGGCTCAAGCCCAAGGTCCTGTCCGAACAGACCATCACCGGCATCGAGGGCTATCACACGCAGCTGCTCAACCGCTTCCGTCACGGCGACATGATTGCGGAAAAGCAGACGCTCTACACGCTGGAGCTTGCACCCGCCGGTTATGCCGCGCTGTGTGCCAACGAAGCCGAAAAGGCCGCGCCGGTTCACCTGATGGAAGTCGTCACCTTCGGAGCCGTCGGTCGTCTGTGGCTCGCTGGGTATGAAGCAGAAATCGAAGCCGCGCGTGAGGCCATCCACGCCGCGCTCAGCGGAATCAGCGGACGGTAACGCCGTGGCCACGCCGTCGAGCCAGACTGATTCACAGCCCGCGCGGAAGCCGGTTCAGACTGGCTCAAAATCGGCGAAATCGGCTGATTCTGCGGCAAAAACGACGAAAACAGCCAAGGCCCGAGCGCCGCGCAAAGAAGCCCTTCACGTCGATGTCATCTTGGATGAGCTGGATCGGCTGTATCCCGACGCGCACTGCGAGCTTCACTACCGCAGTCCGTTTGAGCTGCTCATCGCGGTGATCCTGTCGGCGCAGTGTACCGACGATCGGGTCAACCTGATCACTCCGACGCTGTTTGATCGCTTCCCGACGCCCAAAGCGCTGGCCGATTCAAGCCAAGAAGAAGTCGAGCAGATCATCTTTTCGACGGGCTTTTATCGCAACAAGGCCAAGAACATTCGCGCGGCGGCCAAGAAGCTGTGTGAAAAGTTCGGCGGACAGGTTCCGCAGACGATGCCGGATCTGCTGTCGCTGCCGGGAGTGGCGCGAAAGACCGCGAACGTCGTGATGGGAACAGCGTTTGGCATTCCGAGCGGCGTGGTCGTCGATACGCACATCGGGCGGCTCAGTCAGCGGCTGGGGATGACGCGCGAAGAAGATCCCGAAAAGATCGAGCGCGAGCTGCAAGCGCTGTGGCCCAAGGAGCGCTGGATCATGTCGGCGCATCGGCTGATCTGGCACGGACGACGGGTCTGCTTCGCTCGCAAGCCGAGCTGTGCGACGTGTACGCTGCGTCCAGTCTGTCCGTCGGAAGAAGCGAAAGCGCTGCCGTAGCGGCGCGGTGCAGAAGTTACTGGGCGGGGGCTTGCTGATGCGGCGCTTCGCTCGAAGGATGCGACGGCGCTTCGCTCGAAGGATGTGACGGCGCTTCGCCCTGTGGCGGCGGCACTTGCTGGGCGCTCACCGGCGGCGCATGCACCACACCCGGTGGAGACGCGCTCGCCATCGGATTCGGCGGCGACACCTGCACCTGCTGTGGCGGAGACGGTGGCGACGGAGCAGGCGCAGCAGGCGGTGACACCGTATCACTCGACGACGGAGCGGGTGGTGGAGGCATAGGTGGTGTCGTCGCTGGCTGAACCAGCGTACTCGGCGGCGGTGGCGTCGGTAGCTGCAGCGGCGGAGCTTTCGGCTGTAGCGACGGCTGCGCACCGCTTGACACCTGACCCAGCGTTCCCGCTCGCAGCGCCACACCGTCGGGAGGCTCTTTGCTCGGACGGGCTCGAGGATTGCTCAGCGAGCCGGTGATCGCAAAGCCAATGGCCCCGTCGGTGCGCTTGCCTTGTGACTGGCTGTTGACGACCAGCTCCAGCGTCGGCTCCTTCGACACAAACTGCGGCGACGGCTTGAAGCGAACATACAAGTGCGCATCGGACAAAATCAGCGGATCGCGCAAATCCAAGTAGCCATCGATCCACACCTCGACGTCGGGCGACTTGGCGTGAAGGTCGACAATGCTGGCGCGACCGCGCTCAATCGTCACTTTGCCGACGACATCCCCGAGCCGCAGCCGAGGAAACGTCAGTCCTTGCGACAGGAACGGATCGCCGGGCACCACCAGCTTGGCTTTTCCGTCACCAATCTGTCCGGCAACCAGCTTTAGCTCCAGATTTCCCGTCGAGCGCTGCAAGTCAAGCCGAGGCGGAAGCGGAACCGCAGGCGCAGGCCCTCGCGTCGGCGTCGTCGGCTTCTGGTTTGGACCATTGAAGTGCAGCGAAAGTCCAAGCGTTCCCGCCATCGGCAGCGGTAGAAGCTGAGCCAGCGACGACAGCCGAGCCAGCATCATGTCGTGAAGATCGGCATCAACCAGGATGCCATCGTCGCCCATGCTAAGCGCAGACTTCAGCTCGCCACCGAATGCCTCGACGGTAAGCGTTCCGCTCTTTGTGCCAAATGCGGCATCGAGCGGTCGCACCCGCGCATCAATCCGATCGATCACAATCGGACGCAGGTTCTTGGCAGCATCGGGACTTGGCACACTCGACAGTGGCTTGCGCGGCCTCAGACGGACATCCGACGCAGACACGCCGGGGCCAAGGACGTGCAGATCCAGCTCGCCGATGCTGACATCCATGCCCGAGCCAATGCCGAAGCTGCCATTTGCGGCCTGCGGCGGACCCGGCTCTTGCGACAGCTCACGCTCGATGCGGTCTTTGATCTTATCGACGGGCAAAGACAGCGTCAGCGACACCAAAAAGGTCAGCAGACCAAACGCGGTGTACAGCAGCAAGGTGACGACGCGGTTTGCTTTCCGCAGCCGTCTGAGAAGGCGCATGAAAAACCGACGCATCACTGCTCCTTTTCGCCGCTCGGCTCGGGCTTGCCGTCCGGTTTCTTGTCTTTGCTCGCGGTCTTGGGCGCGTGCTCGAAGGTCGCAACCGTCATATCGACCTCGAACTCTTGGCGCTTGTCGTCGCGTGAGCGAATGTTGAGCTGCGTCACCATCACCAAGTTCGACGGATACGTCTCGATCTTGCGCATGAACTTGAGCAGCGCTTCCAGCCCAACCTTGCCGATGCGCAGATCCACCGACTGCTGGATATACTTTTTGCCCATCGCTTCGGGCGTGCGCTGGTTCGTCTCGCGAATCTCGATGCTGGTTTCCTTGGCCAGTCCTTCGAGAAAGCCCGGAAGCTGCAGTGGACTCTGTCCAATCCGCGCATCCAGCTGCGCCGTCCGTGCCCGCGCTTGCAGATACGGTCCTCGCTTTTTCGCAATGTCGCGCAGCGCAAGCTGCATCGCTTCGGTCTGTTCTTCCAGCGTCGCGATGCGGTCGTACACAAGCCCCGCGCCACCGAGCACCAGCACGGTAATCACCACCGCCACCAGCACCGCCAACAGCGATCGCTCACGCGGAGACATTCCGTCGAAGATCTCTCGCGCCCGCGCCATGCCCGGCACTTTCGTCAACAGACTGGGTTCGCTCGCGCTCATCGTCGCACCTGCCGTCGAAAAGCTTGCTTGTTGATTATGGACATGTCGTCTCAATCTCCAGCGCGAACTGCTTGACTTCGACTGGCTTTCCGTCGGGACCAGTGTTCTTCACCGTCAGAACCTTGCCCTTTTGTACTTTGCGGAAGCACGAGATCTTCGCCAGGTTGGCCGCCAGGTCATCGACATACTGCGCCGACGAGCACGTTGCCTTCAAATCGGTCTTTTTGGGCCGAATGTGCAGCTCCATCACGTCGAGATTCGCCGGGCCCGACGCATTGCTCGACGGAGCCGCCGCCGAGATCTCTTCCAGCAGATCCAGCGCCGTCACCTGCGGAATGCTCTGTCCTTGCGTCTTGTCTTGACTGAGCGCCGCTTGCAGATCGCTCGACACTTGCCGTCCGTCGGTGCGCGCTTCACCAAACAGCGCCGTGGACTCGGTGATGAGCTGCAGCCGCAGTCGATCCGACTCTTTTTCAAGCTGCTGAAGCGACGCATACGCCCACATTCCGACGCTGACAATCAGCGCAGCCGCAAATCCCGCGAGCAGTGGCGCTTTCTCTCGCAGCATCGCGTAGTCGGTTCGGAACGCCAGCTCTCCCTTGCGGAAGTTGAAGTTCGGACCGCCGAGCGCCGCCCCAAGACCCAGTCCAACCGCCGCAGTTCCCGTCGGCCAGCGATGCACGAGCGCAGTGCTCGAGACATACGTTCGCGACGCACCCGCATCGCCAAAGGTCTGCGACTCGCCGGTATGCATCTCTTTGGTGGCTGGTCCGAGCCACGTCACACCGTCGGGAGGAAGCAGTGGATGCACCGCCACGCCCAGCTCTTCGGCCAGCAAGTCCTGAATGCCATGAAGCTGCGCACTCCCGCCCGTCACAAACAGCGCCTTGGGCTCCGTACCAAAGCGGCTGGTGTAGGCCGCCAGCGTCTGACGAAGATCGCGCAGCAGCGGCTTGAGTGCATCGCGGATGAGCTTCGCAACACGCGGATTGGTAAAGTCCGAAAGTCCGTGTTCGTGCTTCAGCGCTTCCGCCGCCAGCATGCCCATCCCCAGATGCTTCGACAGCGACTCGGTGACTTGCAGCCCACCACGCGGAATCGTTCGCGCAAACTGCACCAGCACCTGTCCTGCTCGCTTGGGATGCGCCGCCAGCGCGCAGACGTGCGTCATCCGATGTCCCAGATCCACCACCCACAGCGGCAGATCTTTGTGAGACAGCGCGCCCGCTTTGCTCTGCACCCACAGAACCGCCGTTGCCAGCGCCGTCGAGCCACAGACTTTTGGATCCAGTCCAAGCGGCGACAGCGACCACAGACGCGATTCCACATCCGCCTGACGCGCACAGCCCGCCAGCCACAGCGATCCGCCCGATCCCGACGGCACCGTCGCGGGAAGCTGATCAATGACGTGTCCGTCGAGATCATCCATCAGCTGACCGGCCAGCTCGAACGGCAGCGTCTGCGCCACTTTCTTCGGGTCTGACAGCGGCATCTCGACGAGTCGCAGCGTCAAGTCGTCGGAAAGACCAATCGCGCAGTTTTCCGCGCGGATCTTTTGCCGACCCAAGATCGTCAGGAGCGCGCGCATCTGCCGATCCAGCAGCGAGTCCACCGGAACCTCTTCCGGCGCCGCTTCTCCCTGCGCGATCTCGCTGTTGGCCGAAATCTCGTGCTTGCGATCCTTCGGTGGCGGCGGCAGTGGCTCCCCTTCGCCCGGCTCAGGAACGCGCTCTTCCTCGATGCTGGCCAGGTGAACGGTGCGAAAGCCCTGCTCAATGCGAGCGACCTTCACCGAATAACTGCCCAGGTCTATGCCTAATATCGTTGCCATCGTCTTTTCTCGTGGCTAATCCAGTCGGAAATACATCCAGGTGCCATTTTTGAAGCAGCTTGGATGATTGATGCAAACCGGGTTGGAGTTCTGGCTCTGCGAGTCCCAGATTCCGCGAATGTGAACTTGGGTGTTTTTCGTCGCAGAGCGCTGCACCACGCCGGTTGCATCGATGCGATAAAAGCGACGCGGGCTCTTGCCACTGCTCGAACCACTGCTTGTGCCACTGCTCGTGCCTGTCGCCGCTGGACGATCGCGCAAAAAGCGACTCAGCATGCCCGGACACATCGGAATCGGCTTGAGCGGCGTCGTCAGCTTCGGCGGTCCCGCCAGTCCCGTCATCGACGCCAGCGAGTCCGCCATCTGCGGCATCTTTTCAATCATCGGCGAGCAGATCAGGTTCGACAGCATGTCGATGGTGTCGCTCGAGCTGGCCGCCGGCGCCTGCTGCGTCTTGGTCTGCGTGGCCGTGGTCTTCTGCGGCGTTGTCGTCGTCTGCTGACACAGCCGGGTATCGACCTTGCACTCGATCTTGCCAAGCTGCTGCGCCATCGACTTGAGCATCGGCAGACCCGTCTTCAGCATGCCCGCAACCTGCTGCGCGACGAGCGACGTGTTCGGATCAAACACCGCGCTTCGATCCGCTGCGGACGCTGCAATCATCGCCGCCAACAGCGGCCACGCCGTCGGCTCCATCGCCGGAGCCAGCACCTTGCAGTCTTGCGTCGCGTACACCGTAAAAAAGTCGCCAAAGTAGGCCCACAGATCCTCGGACACGCCGCGCACGTTCATCATCTCCTCGACGGTATCGAAGTAGTGATTGTGCGCTTCGTAGTGATCGCGGCCTTTGTCGTAGGTCTCCTCGCTGGCCCCGCCCGCCCCGAGCGGCGAATAGCGCGTCACATCCACATCCGTCCAGTCGATGATGTTGACCGGAACGTCTTCTCGACGGACTTCGACGTTGTCCCGATCGGGCACATTGAACAGCCGATCAAAGCGCGGCGGACGAATCAGCGCCTCGAGGAGCAGATACACATTCCGCTTCTGATCTTGCGTCGGGTTATAGCCGCCCGCGCAGTTAATCGGATACTTGCCTTCCTCGCTGGTGATCGTGATGTCAAAGGAAGTTCCTTTCGGCGTTCCCATTCCATCGACGCTGCCCAGATCGATTCCAACCAGCCCTCCGAGCGCCTCGCGAGACTCTTTGTCCCCGCTGAAGGCCTGCGCCAAAAAGTTCGCGTAATCCGTGACGACAATCGCGTCGCGAAACTCCGCAGGCAGCGACTGAAGCATGCTCTGCATTCCGCCTTGCACCGCGACGAGCAGCTTCGACAGCTCAATCCCCGAAACCGCCAGGTATTCCGCCCGCAGCATGTCGCGACTGTTCGCGGCGGCTTCCATCTCGACCTGCGCGTTATACGCCAGATCTGCCGTCGTCGCCCCGAGCAGCGCCAAGCTCATCAGCACCGTCAAAATCGCCACGCCGCGCTGACGACGCTTCCGGTCCGGTTTCGGAGCCGATTCTTGCGCAGAGCCAGTCATGACATCGTGTGTGCGATCCATGGTTCCCGTCCCTAGTTCGGCTTGGTGTCGAGGAGCTGAAACATCGCAATCCGCACTTCACTCTGAAGCGGAAGCTCTTCCCCGCGATCGTCGCGAATCACCAGCTTGACGCGCACACGCGACGGCAGCCGATTCGGCATTCCGTCCGCTTGGTTGGTTCGCCAGCTCTCCAGCCACTCTTTGCGTACCGGCTCGTAATAGCGCAGCTCCAGCTTGACTACGTCGTCGGCGATGACTTCCGCTTCGCCCGGAATGTTGCCGTTGTCGATGCGCTCGGCGATCAGTCGCCGCGTCTCTTTGCGCCACAGGTTCAGCTTTCCACCGTCGGACTTGTCGCGCTGACCAAAGTAGCCAACCGCTGCGGTATCGCCTTCCTTCGACTCGGCATAGAGCCGCTGATGCCCAAAATAGGTAAAGCGCAGCTCGTCGATATCGGGACGGTGCACTCCATCGAAGTACGTACGCGGCGTCTGCTCTGTTCCTGGGATTGCATTGTTCGACAGATACGCCATCTGCACGTCGCGCAGGATGCGATCCATCGCCAGCCGCGCCACCCGATAGCGAGCCATCTTGCCCTCGACGCCTTTTTTGGTCCGAAACGCACCTTGGCTCGATGCCCACAGCATCAGGGTAATCGTCGACAAAATGCCGATCGACACCATGATCTCGATGAGCGTAAAGCCTGCGCTGCGACGGCTCATAGCGTAAGCGGAGCCTTTCTGACGTCGGTAAAAAACGCCACCACCTCGACTTGTTGATCGGGCAGCCCTGGTTCATCCCACAGCACCTTGACGGTGACGCGACGGATGCCTTGCTCCAGCATCTCTTTGACCGGCCCGAGCATGCCCGACATTCCGCTCGCCATGTTCGATCCCGACGACGAGGACGATGAAGACGGCTTGTCTTTGCCCGCCGCGCTCTGCTTGTCTTGCAGCATCTTGGTCGCCGCTGACTGAAGCTGATCCGTCGCTGGCAGCCGAATCTTTTCGATGATCGTCACGTAACGAAACTGCTTAAACGCCGGGTCGGGAAAGTCGCCGCGATCCTCTTTGGCTCCCGCCTCGTCTTTGAATCCCTCGGTGACGAACTCGTTTTGGATCTCGGCCATCTTCTGACGGCACAGAAACGTCGCTTGGGTCATCGATCGAGCATGCATGCTGATGCGAATCGCCCGTCCGGTGGTCAGATACAGCCCGACCAGCGACACCGACAGAATCGCCATCGCAATCATCACTTCCAACAGCGTAAAGCCCGCGCGTCGATTCCGACTCATGAGCCCCCCTTGTCGCGATCATCGGACTCGAAGTCCGCAGGCGGAGGCTGCCGACCCGGCAATACCTCGACGCGACCCGTCAGTCCGTGAACCCACAGCGTGTACTGCACATCATCCTGCGCGTCGGTGCCCAAGTGAATCACCGCGCGCTCAGTGTGTCCGTCGGGAAAAAAGTGCAGATACGCGTGTCCCGCCAAAATAGGGTCTTTTTCCCGAGGAATCTGAATGTCCAGCACCTTGATGCGCGACAGCTTCACCTGCGGCAGCGTGCTGTCTTTGTATTCCGCAAAGCGAGGCCGACGCGGCGACTGCGGAGGAACCAGCTCCTCAGGCAGCCCACTCTGCGCCCGCTTTTCCTCTTCCGCCGCCTGCTGATCCAGCTTGTCGCGATCTTCCCCGCGACCACGCGACACCGAGCTAACCCGCGTGTCGATGAGCACCCGCGTCTCGGACCGCTCCAGCCGATAGGTCTGCGCGTCCAAGTCAAAGTGCAGACGGTAAAACGATCCGGTACTGAGCGCTCGGTCATAGCTATAGCGAATCGCCGCCGCCAGCTTGCTTGCTTGCGACCGCAGCTCACTGCGAACCAGGCTGCGAAAGCCCATCACGGCGCCACCGAACATCGCACCAATGATCGCCAAAGCGACCATCAGCTCGACGATGGTGTAGCCAGCCTGAGCCCGCCGCGCGTCCGCGCTATGAAAACCCCCGACCTTCATGAGCGATGGCTACTTTTCTTCGTCCCAGCTCTTGATGTCGTCGGCGGTGCCTTCTTTGCCGTCTTTGCCGAAGCTCACCAGATCCACACCGTCGGTGTCATGATCTCCGGGGCACTTGAAGACAAACTGCCGTCCCCAGCCGTCTTTGGGCTCTTTGTTGAACACCTTCGAGGTCACAAGATCCGCAAGTCCGCTCGGACACTGCTCGCCGCCCGTCGCGTCCATCCGCCACTGGAGCACGCCGTCCTTGATCTTGCGCATCATGTTGATGGTTTCTTTTTTGCGCGCTTTTTCGAACTGACCGAACGCGTAGACCGCCGCACCACCGAGCATCATGCTGACGATCGCCAGCGCGATCATGATTTCCGTCAGCGTATAGCCGCCTTCTGCTCGACCCTCGATCGCCGCATCGGCTCGGTGTTCCCGTCGCAGCGCTCTGCCCACGTTGCGCACAAGCGAAGCCAGCGCACGCGCCGCCCGTCGCAGCGGACGGTACGAAGCGGCATGTTCCAAACGATATGAAGTAGGGAGCGTCATGTGAGTCTCCTTGCGTAGAGCTTGGGGTTTTTATTGCACAAACTCGTTCATCTGCATGATCGGCAGCATGATCGAGGTGACGACGAAGAACACCGCGCCGCCCATGCCCAAAATCATGATGGGCGACAGAAGTGCAGTCAGCCGCTCAAGCTGCGTCTCCACTTCCAGGTCGTACGCTTCCGCGACGTTTTCCAGCATCTGCTCGAGCTGTCCAGAGCGTTCTCCGACGGCAATCATGTGACAGACAATCGCTGGAAACTGGTTGCTGCGCTTGAGCGGCGTCGCTATCGACTCACCTTCGCGGATCGACTCACGCGCTTGCTCAATGACGTTGGTGAGCACCGCATTTCCCAGCACGTTTTTCACAATCTCCATCGCGCGCAGAAGCTGAACACCTGACGCCAGCATCGTCGACAGCGTCTTGGCAAAGCGGCTCACCGCGACCTTTCGTTCCAGCCCACCGAGCACCGGCAGCCGCAGCTTAAACGAATCCCACGACAGCCGACCTTTGGGCGTCGCAAGCCAGCGCTTAAACAGCACAAACCCACCAATCCCGACGAGCAGCACCAGCCACAGGTAGTCGCTCATCAGCGAGCTGACAAAGATCAGGATCTGCGTATTGAGCGGCAGCGCCCGTCCGGTATCCGCAAAGATCGCCGTCACCTTCGGAACCACCGTCGTCATCAGCATCGTCAGGATGCCGACGGACAGGATCGTCATGATGATCGGATACATCAGCGCCGACATCACCTTCGAGCGAAGACGACTCTGCGACTCCAGAAAGTCCGACAGCCGCAACAGCACCGCTTCCAGGTTTCCCGCCGTCTCACCCGCCGTCACCAAGTTCACATACAGCTCGCTGAAACAGCCCGGATGCCGAGCCAGCGCCGCCGACAGTGGCAAGCCTTCGTTCACCTGCACTTTGACGTCGGACAGCACCTGCTTCAGGTTCGGATCTTCGGCCTGCTCGATAAGCGCCGCCAGCGACTCGGACAGCTGAACGCCCGCCCGCAGCAGCGTACCCAGCTGACGCGTCAGCACCGCGACCTCCATCGGCTTGGCGGTCCGACGGTATTCACTCAGCGCTTCCGCGACAAAGCCCAGCCGCAGCGCCACAAGCAGCGAAACAAACAGACCTTTTCCGACGGTATCTAGCTGCGAATCACTGCCACGGTTCTTCGACTTTCCGACGGCAACTTGCGACTCACTGACATCGGTCAGCAAGACTCCGTCTCGACGCAAGGCTTGACGCAGCGCTCGAGGACTGTCCGCGTCGCGAACGCCCTGAACCTGCTTTCCCTTTCCGTCGTAGCCTTTCCAGCGAAAAACCGGCATCGCTTATTCCTTGTCCTCTGCGGTGACGAGCATGACCTCTTCCACCGAGGTAATGCCAGCCAGGACCTTGCCCGCACCGTCGGTACGCAGCGTCCGCATTCCACCCGCCAGCGCCGCCTTTTTCAGCGTCGACGCGTCGGACTTGCGTAGGCTCAGCTCGCGCACCGCGTCGGAAATCACCAGCAGCTCATAGATCGCGGACCGACCGGCATAGCCACGATGACTACACGCCGAGCAGCCTCCCTCGTGCGCACGATACAGCATTCCCGGCTGCGGCGGCGGACCCTTCGTCACATACGTCGCAATCTTGAACTTCCCGGCGAAAAACGCCTCGACCGGAATGCTCAGCCGCTCAAGCTCCGTCGGAGTCGGACGATACAGCTCGCGACACTTGATGCACAGACGACGCACGAGTCGCTGCGCCAGCACACCCGACAGCGACGAAGTCACCAAGAACGGCTCAATGCCCATATCGACCAGACGAGTCACCGCGCCCGCCGCATCGTTGGTGTGAATCGTCGAAAACACCAAGTGACCAGTCAGCGACGCAGTAATCGCCATCGAGGCCGTCTCTTGATCACGGATTTCACCGACCAT
>CALMML010000244.1 GCA_937868485.1 uncultured Myxococcales bacterium
CGCTGTCCGACATCGTTGCCTTCGTTGTCAGCGGCGAGCTTGCCCATCAGCACCAGGTCGGGCTGATCGCGCTGCGCCAGCTTGGCAATCGTCTTGGCCACGACGCTGGCATCCAGCTCTTCGTCTTTGGCATCGACGCGAACGGCTTTGTCCGCGCCCATGGCCAGTGCCGAGCGAAGCTGCGTCGCCACATCCGACGGACCGAGCGAAGCGACCGTCACTTGACCTTGTCGCGTTGCTTGGTTTGCACCATCTTCCGTCAGACGAAGAGCTGCCTCGACCGCGTATTCGTCAAACTGGTTGAGCTGCCAGTTCGCGCCGCTCAGGTCGAGGGCGTTGTCCTTGAGCTTGAGTTTTTGGGTTGGATCCGGAATCCGCTTGGCGGTGACGAGAATCTTCACGGCCACTCCTTGGTTGGTTGAAAGCGAGTTGAAAGTAGACTCACTAGATAGCACTAGATAGCGCTAGATACCAGCACTATCTAGTTTCTATCACGGCTGACACCGGCGCTGTGGGCACTTGGGGCAGAGATCTTCGTTGGCTTTCGCGTTGTTCGCAGCTGTGCCTCTGGCACACGGCCTTTCCGTCGCGATATACTGACACGGAACTGTCTTTGGCTGTTGTTTCCTCAAAGGTAGATGCAAATGAACCGTACGTTTTGGACTGGGTCCCTACTGACTGCGCTGCTGCTTGCTTCGCCGGTGAGTGCGTCGCCATCGAAAGTCCCTCCCGGGCTGCGGATGAAGAGCCGCTACCTGGGACCTCATCCGATTACTGCCGTCGTGAACGGCTACTGTCAGATTGATGTGCCGCACACGCACGACTACGCGCCGGAAAAACCGACGCTGTATCAGCGCGTCGGTGACGACTACGTGTTTACGGGCGATCCGGTGCCGTTTGGTTACGACGGACAGAAGACGGTGTTCTACGGACATCATCCGGTGCCAGTTCACGTCGAGACCTTGCCTGGATCTGTGCCGCCTCCGCCGACGTTTTGCTTCCTGAAAGGGCCGCACTACCACGACTATCCGGTGGCGCACGAAGCGCCGGGCTACAAGGTCCAAAACGATGTGATTTTCTATGTGGGACCGATTCCTCCCGACGTGGCGCGCGCCCGTCCGCAGATCGAAAAAGCGGTCGAGGTGGAGTACCGTCCCTACGTCGCGCAGCGTCCGAAAGTCATCGTGACGCCGCCGCCCGAGTGGCAGGGCACGGTGTGGGTCGAGCCGCCGCCGGTGGTGGTTGCTCCAGCCAGTCCGACGGTGGTTGTGGCGCCGAGCAATCCCGCTGTCGTGGTTGCGCCCGCGAGTCCGACGGTGGTCGTCGCGCCTGTGAGTCCGACGGTGGTCGTCGCTCCGCCTGCTCCGGTTGTGCTGGGCGTGCCTGGTGCTGTGATCCTTCACGGACACGGTCACGGACACGGTCGCGGTCACTGGTTCAAAGGCAAAGGCAAAGGTCACTGGAAGCACTGGTAAGGGCTTGTGTGCAACTTCGTTGACGCATCGCGGGCTCGGCGTACCATCGCGCGGTGAAGTCTTCAGTCTTCTTCGGGGCTGCCTCGCTGGCCCTTTCTGTTTCCATTCCAGATGCTTCGGTGCTGGCTGCAGGGAAACCGCCCAAGTCGCCGAAAGCTGCTGCAACCAAGCCCGCAGCGACGGCTAAGCCTGCCACTCCACCGAAGCCTGCGCCGCCCAAGCCGAGCGCCTATGAGCTGCTGCTCACGTTCGACGATGGCCCGCGCGTAGATACGACGCCCAAGGTGCTCGATACGCTCGATCAGTACGGCATCAAGACGGTGTTTTTCGTCAATGGCGTTCGCTTCATGGGCAAGGGCGCGCAGAACGAAAAAGCCAAAGAGCTGATGCGCGAAGCGCTACGGCGCGGTCACATCGTCGGAAACCACACGGTTCATCACTACTTTTTGTGCGGAAAGCGTGGTCCTGTCGTCGGTGAGCGGGAGATCCTCGATAACGCTCAGCTGATTCAAGATGCAACGGGCGTCGCTCCGCCGCTGTTTCGGACGCCGTTTGGTTCGCACTGTGCGTCGCTGACGGCAACGCTGCACAAGGTTGGGATTCGACCGATCGGCTGGGACATCGATCCGCAGGACTGGAAGCTGCAGGATGCGGAAAAGATCTTGGCTGTGATGAAGGACGAGCTATCGCGTGTGCGACGGGCGCGCTCGATAGTCCTGTTCCATGATGTGCAGCCCGCGACGGTCGAGATGCTGCCGAAGCTGCTCAAGTGGATCGCGGACGAAAACGAGGCACGCAAAGCCAAGGGCGAGCCGCAGTTTAAGTACGTCGACGGAAAGTATCTGATGTCGGCACCACCGCAGCAGCTTGGACAAGTGGGATCGCGCGCGGCGCTCACGGCTCCGGGGGCTCCGACGGAAGCTACTTCGGCTGGAAGTCCTGCTCCCGTCGCGCCTGCTCCAACTGCTCCGAGTCCTGCGAAGTAGGCCGTATTTTCCGACGGAACGCTTCGCTCGCTGGCTGCTGCTACGGATGCGCTTTCGTCGGATGCTTATCGCTGGCTGGCTCTTGGTTTGCTACGCGATCTCCGCTCATCGGCTGCACGCGGGCTTCGGCAACGCCCTGACGAGTCACGCGAACGAACTGCACGGGCAAGCTGGCTGCGACGCTCAGCGTCGGACTGTCCGAGATTTGAAAGTGCAGGTGCGGTGCCGTCGAGTTGCCACTGTTGCCGCAGCGCGCCAGCACTTGACCGCGCAAGACCCGATCTCCGACCCGAACCTTGGTGCTGCCCGTCTGAAGGTGCGCGAGCAAGGCGTACTCACCGTTGCCAAGGGACAGCGTGATCGCATTGCCAAATCGGTAATAGATGTCGGTCAGGCCCGGCGGGTTTTCGGGCACTCCATCGACGACAGCGACAACGGTTCCATCGGCGGGTGCCAAGATGTCCTGGCCGTACGCGTAGTAGTCACTGTTCTTGCTGCCGTCGCCCTTGTGATTCGATCGCTGTCCCGGCGCAACATCGACGGAGACTTGAAAGTCGACCGCGAAGCGCTGGTTGGGGTTTAGGTAGTGACCATTTCCCGAGCCTGGCGTCGCATTGG
This sequence comes from uncultured Myxococcales bacterium, assembly GCA_937868485.1. Taxonomy (GTDB): domain Bacteria; phylum Myxococcota_A; class Polyangia; order Palsa-1104; family JAEUJZ01; genus JAEUKA01. Next base: position 3,080 of record CALMML010000244.1, read on the forward strand.
TTGCCGTCCAGACCCCGCGAAATGGCAGCGACAGCTCGGTCTTGGTCGTGTAGTTGTCGTGTCGATCGTAGCGTTTTTTAGACGCAGGTATCACTTCTCCACCGACGGCTGCGCCGACGACATGGCCGTAGTGATCGATGGTGACGCGCACGCCCAGCTCGATTCCATCTTTGTAGCTGGCGGTAAAATAGAACGTCTGAACTTCCGCACCGACGGAAGTGGTCAGATACTGAACGATCTCTTTGGGCTGACCATGCTCGGCGGTAAACGCTTCGACTTGCTGCGTTAGCTGAGGCCACTCGACGCGACGACCGCCGACTTCATCGTGCAGGTGATTTGCCTCATCGTAGCGTTCCGACAGCAACAGCTGAACATAGCGTCGAGCGATCGCTTGGCTACGATTCTGCATCTCGAGCACGAAGTCGATGAGCATGTTCTTCGTCGGCCTGGTGACCAGCGTTCGCGCTTTCGGCGGCAGCTGCTCATCGTGAATCGGTGGCAGGCGAGGGCTCTTGTCTGTCGCAGACTTGTCTGTCGCAGACTTGTCTGTCGCAGACTTGTCCGTCGCTGCGGCTTTTTCACTCGATGAGGGCGCTGCATCTGCTTCGGTTTTGTCTCGCTCGGCTCCCTGGACGGTTCCGACGAAACAGAGCCACAGAGCGATCCCTGCGAGTCGTGCAACGCGACCACCGTCTGCCAGTGATCTCAGACGGATCGACATTCCAAGCATACCCAGCAGCCTACCATGCGAGCGATGTCGTCGCGCGGCTTGGCCATCGAAACGATTGCGAAGTTTTGCGCAAAGACCACTCGGCCTTGGGTGGTAGGATTTACAATCGTGAAGATCTCTTTTGGCGTCACAAGACGACTGCTGGTTGGGCTGTGTGCTGGGACTGCGGCCTGGGTCTGTGCCTCGGGGACTTGGGCCAGTGAGCCTCCCAGTGGTTCCGGCGCGCTGACCGCGACAGGCTCTCGGGCTGCATCCGATCCATCACCGAGAGAAGCGGAGCTTGTGCGCGCGGTGACGTCTCCATCCGACGAGCCTGCCGGTGGTGTCCGTCGCCACTATATGTGGTCAAATGAGCGTCGCCACGATGTCTTCTTCGACGATATCAAAGGCGTCGGTGGCGGCTACGTCGGTGTTGGCGGAGATCAGAACTATACCGTCGCTGCGGCTGCGGGCTCGCAAGTCCTGTGGCTGATTGACATCGACATGGAAGTCGTCAAGCTGCACAAGCTGTATTCGGCGCTGCTTACAGCGACGGAGAATCCACAAGCGTTCGTCGCACTGTTTGAACGCAAAGGGAGCGCCGCTGTTGAAGCTGCGCTGTCGTCGCTGGAACTACGTCAGCGGAAGTCCCTGCTTGTGCTGTATACGCAATATCGAGAAGATCTGCTGGCGCATCTGCGCGACGAGATCTCGCAGCCGCACACCTGGCTCGGCGACGCGGAAAAGTACGCATATCTTCGCTCGATGGCGCAAAAAGGACTGATTGTGCCTCGACTCGGCGACCTGAACGGACCGCGCACGATGCTTCAGATTGCCGACGCTGCGAAGGCTGCCAAGCTGCCCGTTCACGTCGTGTATCTGTCCAACGCAGAGTCTTGGTTTGGCTACGGAGACGGCTTCCGACGAAACTTTGCGGCGCTGCCTTTCGACGAGCAGACCAGCGTGGTGCGGACCATCAAGTCGAACCTTTTGCCGTATGTGCGTGGCGATGTCTGGCACTACACGATGCAGCGAGGGCTCCACTTCGTCGGAAAGCTCGCGGAACATTCCTATGCATCGATTGACCAAGTAATGCTCGATGCCGTCGAGGCGAAGACCAAAGGTCTGTCGCATGTCGGCTTTGCGCCGGCGCCGGTTCCGCCCAGTGATCCGATCGCGGCACAGAAGTGGCGACAAGCAGAGCGACTGCGACGGCAAAAGCTGTTGCAAGACGGGCTTGTGACGCGACCAGCAGGCAACCGCGAGTGCGCGAGCGAGTTTGACAAAGAGCGCAAGCAGAAGGCCGAGCAGCAGCTCAAAGAGCTCGATCGACGACTGTCCAGCGCGAGCAAGTAGACGCAGCGCTTGGCGGCGACGTCAGTCAAAAAATCACAATTGTGCGACGGTCGCATGATGCCCACATCTGCGGGCTGATATAGACTGCGTTTCCTCATGAGCGGTGATGCGGTCGCAAGCAGTGGGCTGTGGCAAGGCGCAATTGCGCTTCTGTCGCACATGCTGCTGTTGGTTCCGTTGTTTCTGTCGGCAGGATTTTTTTCCGGGACAGAGACGGCGCTGCTGTCTTTGTCTCGTACTCGTCGGGAAGTGCTTCGACAAAATGCGGCAACGGACCCGGCGAGCGCTCGTGTCCTGTGGCTGCTGTCGGACCCGCGACGGCTGATTACCACGATCATCATCGGCAACGAGCTGACCAACATCCTGCTCTCTGAGGTGATGACCGAGTCGGTGACGAGGCTGTTTCGACTGCTTCCTCGGCTGTCTGCCGGGCTTCAGCCGTCGTCGATCGATGTGCTGGTTGCGATTGTTGCGACGCTGCTGACGGTTCCGCTGCTGGTTACGTTCGGCGAGCTGATTCCAAAGACCGTCGGAATCAAGCTGGCGGAGCGCTGGGCGCTCATCGTGTCGTGGCTTCTGAAGGTGCTGACGTGGGTGCTCTGGGTTCCGCGTGTTCTCGTCAGTACCGTGTCGGACTTGCTGTTGCTCGTGCTGATGGGTCCCAAAGGTCGTCATACCGAGGCTGCACCCGTTTTGTCCGAGCGGGAAATTCGGACGCTTGTCGATCTGGGCCAGGCCGAGGGCGAAATTCGCGGTGCGGAGCGAAAGCTGATTCACAACGTGCTCGATTTCGGCGATCTGACCGTCGGAAACCTGATGACCTCCGAGCGCAATGTCTTCGCGGTTCCCGTCGCGATGCCGCTGGCTCGAATCGTCGAGACAGTGTCGAAGCAGCGCTACTCTCGGGTGCCGGTCTATCGTGGTCGTCGTGACAATGTGATCGGCATCCTGCTCGCCAAAGATCTCGTCGGATATAACTACGGAGACCTGGAAGGTCGACCGCTGGCAGACCTGCTTCATCCGCCGCTGTTTGTGCCCAAGCGAGCCAAGTGCGAGCGCTTGCTGCGCGAGTTTCAGCGTCGCAAGACCCACATGGCGATGGTCGTCGATGAGTACGGTCGCTTGGCTGGACTTGTGACGATGGAAGATCTGCTGCGACCGCTGTTTGCGGATCTGACGCGGACGCCCACGCTTCAGCCCGCGATGAGCGGCGAGACGATGGCGCTCGGAAAGGGCGAAGGCTGATGCTGCTGCCCATGCTGCTGAGTGCGGTCTGTCTGCTCATTGAGGCGTTCTTTTCGAGTGCCGAGATTGCGATCGTCAGTGCGGATCGTGCGCACATCCGTGATTTGGCTGCGGCGGGTCATCGTGGCGCCAAGCTCGTGGAAGACTTTCTGATCGCGCCGCACCGACTGCTGTCTGCGACGCTGCTTGGTACTCAGCTTGCCGTCGTAACGCAGACGGTCGTGTGGACGCTGTGGCTGCATGCTCACAATCCGCGCCATGTTGAGCTGTGGCTTCTTGTTGGACTGACTCCAACGGTGGTTGTGCTGGGGGAAATCATTCCCAAAGCGATCGTCCGTCAATACGCGAACAAAGTAGCCCCGATGCAAGCGCTGATCTTGTCGGTGCTGATGAAGGTGATGGCGCCCGGCGTGTATCTGCTGGAGCGGGTGTCCAAGCTGGCGACGGAGCGCATGGGAATCGATGTTCATCACAAGCTGGTGACTCGTGAAGAGATCGAGAGCTTGGTGAACGCGCCAACGCCTGCTGCCAGCGATAGCTCTGCTTCGCAGTCGGATGTCACCGAGGGCGAGCGCTCGATGATCGCGCGGATCTTTGACTTTCCATCGCTGCGTGCAGACGACGTGATGAAGCCACTGTCGGACGTGACGGCGCAGGCAGAGACCGCGTCGATTGCAGATCTTGCCCGAGAGATCGCCGACAAAAAATACAGTCGCATCCCGATTTACCGTGAGCGCTTGGACCAGATCGTCGGTGTGGTTCACGCATTTGACGTTCTGAAGAGTGGTCGCAGCAGTGGAAACGCCAAAGAGCTGATGCGCGAGCCGCTGTATGCGCCCGAGTCGTGTCCTGCGCTCGATCTGCTGGTTCGTCTGGAGCGCGCGCATCAAGGCATGGCGATCATCGTCGATGAATACGGTGGTGCTGTCGGACTGGTCACGGTCGAAGATCTGCTAGAGCAGGTCGTCGGTGACATTGAAGACGAGTATGACGAAGAGCCTCCGGCGCTGAGCCGTCAGCGGGACGGTTCGTATCGAGTCCAAGCGCGTGTTTCCGTCGAACAGCTCAATCGAGAGCTGACGCTGGAGCTGCCCGAGACCGATGACTACGAGTCGCTCGGCGGACTGCTGCTGGAACGGCTCAAGCGGATTCCTCGTCCCGGTGAGACGATTCGCATCGGCAAAGTCACCTTCGAGATCGCAATTGCCAACGAGCGTCGCGTCGAAGAAGTGATTCTGCGCGTCAATCGAAAGTAGAGCCCAGTCGCGATGTCGTCGTCGGGTCCAGGGTCTACACGATCCATCTGGGCGCTGATTGCGATGCTGTGGCTGGGACTGTTTGTGACGGGGATTTGGATCGACGGACAGGCTTCGTTTCCGCTGTGGCGACTATCGGTGCCGACGCTGCTTCGGCTCGGTGGACTGCTGGTTCCGCTTCGGTTTCCGACGGATGGCTGGCGGATTGCGACGGCTTGGCTGGTGCATGTCGACGCGCTGCATGTGCTGAGCAACCTGACGCTGCTTGGCTGGCTTGGCTGGCTGTGGCCGATTCGCTGGTCACCGCGTGCGCCGCTGCTGCTGGGGATCTGCTCATCAGGCGCAGCGACGATCTTCCTTTCGCCAAGACACGAGCTTGTGAGCGCTGGTGGTTCGGGCGTTCTGCTGACGCTGTTTGCGACGGCTGCGGTGGGCGTGGTCTCGCGTTCCGTCCGAGCGCGCGCGCTGTTCGCTTGTGCAGCTGTGCTGTCGTCGGGAATTTGGTTCAGCGTCGACTGGGCCGCTCATGCGGGAGGCCTGCTTGCTGGACTTGCGTGGGGCTTCTTTCAGCGAAGGCAGACGACTACAGCGTAGCGCGGCTGCGATTGTCTTGCGGCGCGGGACGACTCGGCGTCTGCGTCGGCGGCTGTGGCGTACTCGGCGCTGGTGAGTCCAGACCGCTCAGCAGCTTTTCCAGATCCTCCAGCTGCTGCGTCGAGCGCTCGACCCAGCCATTTTTGACCCCGACGCGCTCGGCCATCTTGACGTTGGACTCGAGCACATCCTTGGCCTTGGTCAGCAGGTGCCGAAGCTGCTCTCGCAAGAGCAGATCATAGATTACGCGTCCATCGCCTCGATTGACATCCGTCGGAACAGGTGCCGCGAGCATTGCGTCGTATAGCTCTCGATACAGCGTCCCAACGTGATAGCCCGCTGCCGTCGCCCACGTTGGATTCTTTTGCTTGATGGTTTCGACGTACTTGCTGTTCGCGAGCAGAAACGTCTTCGCCTTGGTGTCAAGATCGAGCGCCAGCTGCTTCTGCGGCTGACGGAGCGGAAGGTCGCGGAACCGCTTGTGCGCGATGTGTGCGACGTAAAAGTGCGACATTGCGAGGAAAAAGTTGTTGGGAAGCTGCTCGCTGTCTTTGCGCGCTTCAAAAAACGCGAGCGTCTGCTGAAACTTGGCTTCCGCGCCCGACAGATCCTGAAGCTCGAACAGCGCCAGACCGTGACGGGTCATCGTCTCGATGCGATCCGCGAAGGTGAGATCTTCACGCTTTTCGACGAGCGCCAGCGCTTCCGCCGACAACACCCAGCGACCTTCTTCGGCCAGACAGGCGGACTGACGAAGCGCCGCGTCTTTGGCCTGTTTGCTCGTCGGATACAGCGACACCACGCGCTTATAGCGGTCCGCCGCTTCGGTAAATCGTCCCAGCGCTTCGTAGCTGAGCGCCGCATTGAACAGCGCCGGCGGAGCCCACGGACTGTCCGTAAACTCGCGGACCAGCTTTTCGTAGCTTTGGGCCGCATCCGCAAACTTGTCACCGTCGAACAGTGTATCCGCTTCACGAAACAGCGTCGGAGCGTCATAGACATCGAACCCATCATCCCCGTCTTTGGCGTTTTTACCGACGGTGATGTGTAGATCTTCCATCTCAATCGACTGCACCGACTGACCAGGAACAGCGTCGGGACGAACCGCTCGGCTGCTGCATCCGGTGCCAAACAGCCCAAACCCAAGTAGTGTCCAGGCGACGACTTTGTGCGCGATACCACGACGAGACTTTGAGCGCTTCATGATATGAACTCCTGCAAAGAGTCTCACAGATCGGACCACTTTCGCACCTATGCCTACCGTGCCGAGCCTTCCGCACACGCCGCCGTTCCGACTCATCGATCGCATTGTGGAATACGATTCGACAGGCGGTTATCTCGTCGCAGAAAAGCAGCTCACGGTCGGTGACGAGCTGTGGCCAGCTGGCCTTTCGCTGTCGCCGTTTGCGACGTTTCCACAGACGCTGATCATCGAGGCGTTATGTCAGGCCGCTGCGGCATTCAACCAGCTATCGGCGGGGGCACCGACGGCTGATTCGGGAGCAGCAGTGCATCGTGGTTATTTAGTGGGCGCATCGGACCTCAGGTTCCCGAATTTTGTTGCGATCGGTGAAACCCTGCGACTTTGCGTGAAAAAACAGCAAGCGATGGGCGCTTTGGTGTCGTTTCTTGGCGAAGCGTTTGCGATCTCCTGCAAGCGCGACGTATCTCCTCGGCAGGTCGTCTCTGGGCGACTGCTTTTTTCGCTTATGGCGGCGTGATATGCTGGAACCTCTCGAAATGAGCGACGTGTCTCGGGTGGAAAGCCCCTTGGTCCTTGTCCCTGCCTTCAACGCTGGCCAAAGTGTCGGCGAGGTGGTCGCGCAGGTGCGAGCGCTTGGGCTTTCCGTGGTGGTGGTCGATGACGGAAGCAGCGACGATACAGGCGCGCAGGCAGAGAAGGCCGGTGCGATCGTGCTTCGACATCCGGTCAATCAAGGCAAAGGTGCAGCGCTTCAGACGGGCTTTGCGTATGCCAAGCGCACCGGAGCCTGTGCGCTGATCACGATGGATGCCGACGGACAGCACGCAGCGTCAGAGCTTGCGAACCTGCTCGCTGCATCCAAAGCGAATCCCGACAGCCTGATCATCGGTGTCCGCAGCTTCGATCCGAAGGTGATGCCTCGTCGGAGCCGCATTGGCAACCGGATCTCGACCTACTGGATTTCGCTGTTCGCAAAGCGCGTTCATCACGATACGCAGTCGGGCTTTCGCATCTATCCGCGACGGCTGTTTTCGCTGCCGCTGCGGACGCGACGCTTCGATACCGAGACGGAGATCCTCTTGTGGGCGGCGAAGCTGAACGTGCCGCTTGTCGAGGTTCCGATTTCCACGATTTATCACGGCGGTCACCGCAGCCACTTCCGCAACTGGGAAGACACGCTGCGGGTGATTCGCTTGGTCTTAAGCTCGCCGCTGTGGCGGGTAGAGCCAGATTCGGGCGCGATGCCCCACGGAATGACGGAGGCCCTGTGAGCATGTACGAAACGGTTTCGCGCGCGGACCGTGCGCAAGGTGCTGTGACGAAGCGTGTCGGCGCGTGGCGGACTGCGCTTGCGAACGCTCTGTTTGCTGGCGTGTGTGCGCTTTCGCTGGCCCAGAGCGGCTGTGACAACGCCAACAAGCCGATCATCATCAAAGGTCCGTCGGTACAGCCGGTGCCGGACATTCGCTGGGGAACCATGCGCGCGGTCCATCGGGTCTCCATCGACATGGCCAAGGGCGACGGTCGCGAGCAGGTCAGCGTTCGTGGCATTTTGGCCGTCGAGCGTCCCGACCGCTTCCGTCTGCAAGCCAAAGGCCCCGGCGACATCACGGTGTTTGACCTCATCAAGGTCGGCGGCGACGTAAAAGTCGTCCAGAGCCTGGCCGGTGCCGACAGTGGCATGCAGCAGAAAGTGCTGCTGTCGATTGGCGCCGATCTATCGGCCATGTACGATCTGGAGCCGGTTCATCCGTCGCACAAAAAGTACGTGGACCTGAAAGTGGGCGAGCTGCGCATCGTCGAAAACGAGCGCACGATTCGCGCGCAGCACTTCAAGGAAGTGCAAGGTCAGTCGGTGCCGACGCACATCGACATCGACAACACCGCGCTTAACTACAAGGTGTCGATCGATGTCGAGCAGGCCTCTCTCGACGAAAAGCTCGATCCGGCCTTGTTCCG
>CALMML010000245.1 GCA_937868485.1 uncultured Myxococcales bacterium
GTAATCGGTCTTCAGGCGGCGCAGCGAGTCCTCGCAGGCCTGCACGATGTGCTTTCGCGACAGGCCCATGTCGTGCGGACCGATCGGACGGGTGCCAAAGCCAATCGGGAAGCGGCACTTGGTCAGCAGCGTCACCTTGTGGCGGCGTCCGGTCAGCCACTCACCCAGCAGCTGCTCACTTCGACCTTCGCTGTAGACGTTGGCGGTGTCGATGGTGTCGATGCCTGCGTCGATCGCGGCATCGAGAACGCGGCGCGCTTCCTCATCCGAGGAGGTCACACCACGCATGAACGTCTCAGACTCTCCGAACGTCATCGCGCCCAAGGTAAGCGCCGAGACCTTCAGACCGCACCGTCCGAGATTGCGATGCGGAATATGAACCGGGGTCGTCATTGAGTGGCTCCTTCGCTGGCTTTTTGGCAGACACAACCCACAGCCCTACGCGCGGGCTGCGGGATCACGAAAATCCAAGCTAACTTTCGCCCCGTTTTGCGCAAGGTCAGAGGTAGAAGCGACGAGGGTGCGTGTAGTAAGGTGCCGCCACTTTGCGGACAAGCCCCATGAATCGATCGGTGAGCATCGCCTCTTCTGGGACGACCTGGCGGACGCGCTCTCAGACGCTGCGGTGTCTGGCAGTGACGTGCGCGCTTCACGCAGGCCTATTCGCCTGGCTCGGTGGACAAACGAAGGCGCACGCGGTGGGAGAACAGACCGCCCGGCTGCGCGGCACCATCGTGGAGTCGGGGACCGATGTCCCGATGCAAGGTGCGGTGGTGATCGTCCGCAGCGAGGCACTGATCGGCGGTCCCAAGCGAGCCATCGCGGACGAAGCGGGACAGTTCGACTTTCCGCTGCTGCCTCCCGGCAAGTACACGCTGACGGTTGAATACGAAGGGCTTCGTCCCACGCAGCGGCGCATCCAGCTTGAGCTTGGGCAGACGCAGAACATCAAGATTCCGCTGTCGGCAGAGCTTGCGCAGAGCGAGACGCAGACGATCGTGGAAGAGCGCCGCCGCCTAGACGCCGACCGGCTGTCGACTGGCCGGGTGCTCACCGCTGAGTCCCAAGCGAAGGTCGCGACGCCGCGCCGCTATCAAGACGTGGTGCAGCAGCTTCCCGGCGTGACCGGCAACTCAAACCCGGTGATGGCCGGTGCGACGCAGCGTCACAACCGCTACCTGGTCGATGGCCTGGACATCACCGATCCAGTCGAAGGGACGTTTTCCGCCAACTTCAACTTCGACGCCATCGGTCAGATGGACCTGCTGCTGCTGGCGGTCGATGCGCAGTACAACTCGCTCGGGGGCGTCATCAACCTGATGACCAAGAGCGGGAGCGACAAGCTGTCGGTGGACGCCAGCGTGTACCTCAACCACCAGGCGCTGTCGCTGGGTGGACGGGCGGGAACGCAGCTCTACGAAGGACGACTGCTCGATCAGGCGGATCCAAGGTCGCCGGTCGCGAGCTACCAAGCGAACCTCAACATCGGTGGACCGATCGTTAAGCAGAAGCTGTGGTTCTACCTGTCGACGGAGTATCGCTATCGCATAAACTCAGTGATCCCCGGTGCGCCGCTGAACACGCAGCACCCGCCGCTGGAGCGACACGACCTGTATACGCGGCTCAAGCTGACGTGGTCGCCATCAAGTCGCCATCGGCTGAACCTATCGATCAATGCCGACCCAACGTGGCTGAGCAACATCCGCAACATCGATGGCAGCCAGACCAACGCCTACACCGCCGAAGGGGACTACTTCCAGAACCAAGGCGGCGCGTTTGGCATCTTGTCGTGGGATTACTTCGCGTCGGACACGCTGCTGTTTGGGCTTCAGACAGGCATTCAGTGGTTTGGCTTTACGACCGGCCCACAGCTTGGCGACTTGGTCAGCCCGACGCACATCGACAACGGCAGCACGATCACCTGGAACAACTCGGACAGCGCAACGATCGTCAGCGACGGACGGCTACGCTTTCAGTTTGACCCGACGGTGACGTGGATCAAGCGCGGCGGCATCGGTCAGCACACGGTGAAGGCGGGCGCGCAGGTCCAGTTTCTACGCAACTACGCGCTCACCGGGACGCCGGGCAACATGGTGTACACCGATGACACGAGCCAAGGCGGCGGGGTGCTGGGACGCGATCCGACCTCGAGCGAGCGACCGTACGGCTGTGTCGAAGAGCAGCCGAATCCACGGACGGGATCGAGCGCCACGCCCTGCTTTCAGCGCGCCTTGTATGAGCCGCAGCGGGCCCAGGTTCGCATCGGCTGGTCGATCGGCGCATTCATTCAGGACACCTGGAAGCCGACAAGCTGGCTGACGCTGGTGCCGGGCATGCGCGTCGATTATGGGACGGCGCAAAACTCCCAGGGACAGACCACGCACAACCTGCTCGGCTTCGGTCCGCGCCTGGGTGCGTCGCTCGATCTGACGCGCGATGGCAAGACGATGCTCAAGCTGGCCTACGGACGAGCCAACGAAGTGGCATCGCTGCGCAGCGCCACGCTGGCCGATGTCAATCCGCTGTCGACGACGTGGGGCTATAACCCTGCAACCAGACGCTTCGATCGCTTCTTTTCATCGGACGGCGGCAGCGGCGGCTACGAGCTACGCGGACGCTGTCCCGATGGGGAAGTGCGCACCGAGTGTGGCAACGCCAAGCTGAGCCTGCGGCCCCCGCACTCGGACTATGTAACGGCGTCGCTGGAGCGCGAGCTGTACCCGAGCGTGGTCGGCAGCATCACCTACACGTATCGTCGGCTGGAAGATCTGTGGGAAGACATCGAGGTGAATGCCTACCGGACGCTCGACGGAGGCAACATCGCGGGCTTTTCCGATCCGACGCGCGGCAACGTCCGGGTGTATCGCCCGACAAGTGATGCCTACCGACGCTATCAGTCGATGGACATCGCGATCGCGGGCAACCCGTCCCCGGCGTGGAACCTGTTTGTCGCGTATACGCTGTCGTTTCTGGACGGCACGCTCGACGATCAGATCTCGATCTTGCGCAACGATCCGCCCCGCGATCTGCGGCTTTCTGGCTATTTGCAAGATGACCACCGGCATCAGGTCAAAGCAAACGCGAGCTACACGTTCCACGGCCTGACGGCGGGTGTGAACCTGGCCTATATCACGGGGGCACCGACGACTCGGCTGTTTACCACGACGGCCTTTGGCTATAACGGGCGCTACGGCTGGCGAGGCATTGACCCCGGCAGCGATCCCAACGACGTTCGCAAGTGGACCGAGCTACGCAGCGCCGATGTGCTGGACGTCTCGGTGCGCGCGCAATACGACCTTCACGAGCTGATCCGCCAGCACCTGACGGTGATCGTGGACCTGTTCAATGTGTTTGACCTGTCGTCGGCGACTCGCACAAATACCGCGCTCGCCAGCACCTATCAGCCAGCGTTCGAGGCCCGAAACAGCGCATCCTACGGAGCCGTGCTCAGTCGGCAGGTTCCGTTCCGCGCCCAGTTTGGTCTGCGCTATCAGTACTAACGACCGATCCGCCTTTTGGAGTCCGCCTCGATGGGAAAGCCCCCAATTACCGCAAACCAGGTCACGCTGCTTCGGATCGTCCTTTTGCCGCTGGGTCCGTACCTTCTGTACGGAACGGTGTCCGAAAAATGGATCGCACTGGCCTTTATGACCGTGCTTGGCTGTACCGACTTCGTGGACGGCTGGCTGGCTCGCCGCTACGGATCGACAGAGCTTGGACGGCTGATGGACCCGATTGCCGACAAAGCGTTCGTGCTGGTCGGCTTTCTGCCGTTCATCCACCTGATGAAAGACAACCACGCGTGGCTGTACCCGTGGGAAGTGGGGCTCATCCTGGCGCGGGAATACGTGATCACCAGCCTGCGCTCTGTCTATGAGCAGCGACGGATTACGCCAAAGACGCCGCTCCTTGCGAAGATCAAAGCGTGGGCGCAGATGGCGGGCAGTGGCGTGATCTTCCTTCTGCGCATGGCACCGGGTGACTGGGTGATGTACGCGATTGTGCTCGGGACGGTGCTGCCGATCGTGTTCTTGGGGATTCGCTTTGCGGTGCGTCGGGTGGTGTGGAAGGGAGCGCTCATCTTCAGCGGCTGGTTTGGCGTGCTTGTGCCGATTCAGTACCTGTGGGGCGCCGAGGCGACGACGCACTTTTTGGCGATCACGATCATCGGGATCACCTGGATCTCGGGCTGGACGTACCTGACGCCGGTGTTTCCGCTGCTGCGCAAGGGTGAGCTTCGAGCTGGCGACCTGGTGCGACTGTTCGGTGCGGTGGTTCCGCCGACGCTGCTGCTCATCTTGTCGAATCAGCAGGTGCTGCGTCCGTGGGTGGTGATGCTGATGATGACGGTGGAGCTGTCGGTGGCCGGGCTCGACAACCTGCTGTGCTTCCACAAGGTCCAGGCGTCGGCAGCGCTGTGGGGTGCGCGCGTCGGTGTGGTGTCGCTTCTGGCGGCGCTGGTGCTGCTTGGACAGCCGGCGTGGCTTCTGTACGGCGCGCTGGCGGTGTCGATCGGTCTGTCGGCGATCGAGTTTTATCGCGGTCGTCGCTACTACATGGAAGAACCGGAGAGCGCCAAAGGGCGCGTGGTGGACTAAGCGCAGATGGCACGCAAGGTTCCGGTCACGGTCATCTCGGGGTTTTTGGGCAGTGGCAAGACGACGCTGCTGCGACGGCTGCTGACGGACCCGAACCTGCCGCAGAAGCTGGCGGTGATCGTGAACGATCTAGGCGAGCTGGGGCTCGATCACGAGATCATCTCGAGCGTGTCAGATACGCCGACGCTGCGGGTGACGGAGCTGACCTCTGGCTGTGTGTGCTGCACGCTGCGCAGTGAGCTGGGTGATTCGCTGCTGGCGCTGGCTCGTGGGGAAGGTCTGCCGCAGCCTCCTGAGCACATCTTGATCGAGCCAAGCGGCATTGCGCGGGCGTCGGAGGTGAGCTTTGCGGTCAACGCGCTGTCGTTTGATGGTCCGGTCGAGTGCGATGCGGTGGTGACGCTGGTGGATCTGCACAATGCTGAGCGAGCCGCGCGCGAGCATCCCGAGCTGTTCGAGGATCAGGTGCGGTCGGCGGATCTGCTGGTCTTAAACAAGACCGATCTGGTGCCTGACGAAGCGGAGCAGCGACGACTTTCGACCTGGCTAGCGACGCTGGCACCAAGGGCGCAGCAGATCCTGGCGAGCCACGCGGACCTGGATGCACGGCTTCTGCTCGGACAGATCGATCTGCTGACGCATCACGACGACGTTCCTCACGACCACGCGCAGCACCAGACCCAGCCGCACCAGCCCGTCGCGCATGGCATCAAAGCGCTGACGCTGGCCACACCGTTTGCGATCGACTGGAGTCGGCTCGAAGACTTTCTCGACTCGCTGTCGGATCGGATCTTTCGCATCAAAGGGATCGTCGATCGGCACGACGGAAACGGACAGACCACGCCGCTTCTCGTGCAAGCGGTGGGCGATCGGATCGACTGGGATGAGCTTCCGCAGTCGTCGGCACTGTCGAGAGCGCCTCGGCGGCTGATCTTTATCGGGGATGAAGCGGTGCTCGATGACGAGACGCTGCGGGCTGGGCTGTTGGAAACCGCTGCGGTCGACGGCTCGTAGAAGCGACGACGCGCTTACTTGGACAGGCGGATGGTGAGCGGCACGGTGCTGACGTTGCAAACGCCTTTGGTGACGGCGACGCCGCTCTGGGTGGCTGTGACGTAGCCGGACTTCTGCACCGAGATGCTGAAGGTTCCGGCTCGCTCGTAGAAGCCGCCGCTGTAGGTGCAGTCAGAGCTGCCGCCAAACGGAGTCAGTGCCATGCTGGAGCCGCTTGAGGTCTCGGTGGCGCTGACGGTGGCGTCGCAGATGCGCTGGCCCGAGCTGGCATCGACGACGGTGACGCCAAAATTTGCGGCAGCCAGTGCCGGACAAGCCGTCGATCCCGAACCACCACAGCCGACGGCCAGCAGCATCAGCGCAAGAAGCGACCTGTTCATAAGAGGGCTCCGCTTCACTACAGGCCGATCTTTTCTTCGATGAGGTCGCGCAGCTTGTCTTCGGACACGCGAACTTGCTGCATGGTGTCGCGATCGCGCACGGTGACGGTTCCGTCGGTGATGGTGTCGTAATCGACGGTGATGCACAGCGGCGTACCGATCTCGTCCTGGCGACGGTAGCGCTTGCCGATCGCGGCGCTCTCGTCGTAGTCGACAAAGAAGCGGCGCTTGAGGTCGTCGTAGATCTTGCGCGCACGCTCGGGATGACCGTCTTTGCGCATGAGCGGCAGGATCGCAGCCTTGATCGGGGCCAGCCGAGGATGCAGACGCAGCACCACGCGGGTCTCGACCTTGCCGTTGGCGTCGGGCGCGTTGTCTTCGGCATACGCGTCACACAAAAAGGCGAGCGTCGCGCGATCGGCACCAGCGGCGGGCTCGATGACGTACGGGATGTAGCGCTGCTTCTTTTCGTCGTCGAAGTACGACAGCTTGCCCTTTTGGTATTCGGCATCTTCGGCAGCCAGCTCGACGCTGGAAAGATCGCCGCCGTCCCACTTGCCGACGGTGCGAATGCCACGCTGATGCTGACGAAGGTCGAAGTCGGTGCGGTTCGCGATGCCTTCTAGCTCGCCCCAGCCGAACGGGAACAGGTATTCGATGTCGGTGGTGGCCTTCGAGTAGTGCGCGAGCTTGTCGTGATCACGCAGCCGCAGCTTGCCGTCGGACAGTCCCAGGTCGGTGTACCAGCGCTTGCGGATTTCGACCCACTTTTTGAACCAGTCGTCGTCGGTGCCGGGAACGCAGAAGAACTCCATTTCCATCTGCTCGAACTCACGCGAGCGGAAGGTGAAGTTGCGCGGGTTGATCTCGTTGCGGAACGACTTGCCGACCTGCGCGATGCCGAAGGGAACCTTGACGCGCGTCGTCGAGATGACGTTGGCGAAGTTGGCGAAGATGCCTTGCGCCGTCTCGGGACGAAGGAAGGTCTTGGCCGACGAGTCACTGATCGGTCCGAGGAACGTCTCGAACATCAGGTTGAAGTTGCGCGGCTCGGTCAGGTCGGACGCGCCGCAGTTCATCGGTGACTTCGACGGCTTCTGTCCGCAGATCGCACCGTCCATGTCGTCGGCACGGAAGCGCTTTTTACACGTCTTGCAGTCGATCATCGGGTCGGAAAAGCCATCGACGTGTCCCGACGACTTCCACACCATCGGATGCATCAGGATCGCCGAGTCGAGCCCGACGATGTCTTCCCGATCGTGAACCATCGCGCGCCACCAGGCATCCTTGACGTTGCGCTTGAGCAGCACGCCCATCGGACCGTAGTCCCAGGCACCGTTGATGCCGCCGTACAGCTCGGACGACTGAAAGATGAAGCCACGTCGCTTGGTGAGGGCGACGATCTTTTCCATCAAAGAAGAATTGCTTTCGGCGGCGGTTGCGGTCACGGGGTTCTCTCTCCTAGCAAGTGACGGAGTGGCGCGATTTTACACGGAGAACGACGCGTCGCAATCCCGCAACCGGCTTCCCAATCCGCTACGCCGCGATCCTGCGGTCTGAAGCTGCGCAGCGCACCTACGTAGACCTTCCAAACAAGCGTCGCGTGCGTCCAAGTCCCAGTGCTGCAAACAAAAATAGGTATCGCAGCTAACAAGTGGGGACTTGCGAATTTGAACCGAGCATAAGAAGATCTACGCTGTGATCTCTATCGGCTCCTCTGTAGGCAACTATAGAGTGGTCTCCAAGCTCGGCGCGGGAGCCATGGCCACCGTCT
>CALMML010000246.1 GCA_937868485.1 uncultured Myxococcales bacterium
CTGAGTGGCTCAGTCGCCGAATTGCGGCATCCAGGTGGTCCCGCTCCACTTCAGGATCATTCCAAATTCGATCCTGAAGTGGGACCGAGCGTCGTCGAGGAATTGTTGAGAAGTTTTCCCTGAGCCGCTTGGGCGACGAGAAGGTCAGGGAAAGAAATGTCCTGCCACTGGTCCATAAATCAGAAGCCCGTCCGCCCGCGCTCCGTCGGACGAGAGTACGTTACCATGTATAGTGCAAGATGGTGCTCGGGTCTCCGACCGCGTAGAGGTTATTTTAGGTGCCCCAGATGGCGTTTAGGTTCCGATCGGTAGGCTTTTCGACAGCTACCGCATAATCCCCCCCTGCAGATCCTTCCGTTAGAATCTGTCGTCATCACTCACCCCGTGCACCCGATGGTAGGGCAGTCTTTGCCCGTCATCCGGCACGTTCGTGCTCTCGGCGGGTCCGCGCTTGTCGTCCGCTTTCCCGACGGACACGCCGCCATCATTCCCGTACACTGGACCGATTTACGCCCCGCAGTGCCGCCGCTCCAACTGCAGGGTCGCCTTCCCTTGCTCCATCCGGTCGCGTTGCAACAAGTGCGCGCTCTCGTAGACGAGCTGATGCTTAAGGCGAGTTCGGCAGCAAAACTTGACGACGTCGCGCAATCGGTCCCTTCTTCGGGTTCCCATGAATTCTCACATGCCGACGACAATCTTCCACGCGTTGCCACCCCTGGTTCAACGCCAGTTCCTCGGCATCGTCGCCAGCCTTCTGCACAGGGCCGTGGTTCAGCGCCCAAGCACCGAGGTGGCGCATGAGCTCCAAGATTCGGCCCTCCCACTTGTCTCGCCTGGCGATCGTCTACATTCGCCAATCGACTCTCATGCAGGTCTTTGAGAACTGCGAGTCCACCCAGCGTCAGTACGACTTAGCCCAGGTCGCCCAGAAGCTGGGATGGGAGACCCCGCAGATCCAAGTTCTCGACGAAGATCTCGGCAAAAGCGGCCAGAGTGCAGAGAATCGCTCCGGATTCCAACATCTGGTCGCCCAGGTTAGTCTGGGCAAGGTCGGCGCCATCCTCTCATTAGAGGTTTCACGCTTTGCACGCTGCTCAGCGGACTGGCATCGGCTTCTGGATCTATGTTCTCTGTCCGATACGCTGATCCTCGACGACGACGGCGTCTATGACCCCAACGACTTCAATGACCGTTTGGTGCTGGGACTCAAGGGCACCATGAGCGATGCCGAGCGGCATATGATGCGGCTGCGGCTGCAGGGCGGAAAGCTTCACAAAGCCCAAAAAGGAGAGCTGGCCTTTTCCCCGCCCACTGGCTACGTCTTCGACGGAAATTCGCTGTGCTTTGACCCCGATGAGCAAGTCCGAACCGCGGTGCAGCTCCTGTTTGCGCGCTTTGCTTTGGCGGGAAGCGCGTACGGCGTAGTTCACTACTTCGCAGATAAGGGACTTCTTTTTCCTTCTCGCCATGCACACAAAGGAGCACCCGCTGAGATTCGCTGGCTCCGACTCACGCATTCGCGGGTCCTGACCGTGCTGAAGAATCCTCTTTATACCGGCGCGTATGCGTGGGGCAGACGGCGGCAGCGTCGAACGCTGACCGATGGCGGAGTGCGCAAACGATGTCAGACCCTGAGCGCTCGCGAACAGTGGCACATCCTGCGCTTTGATTCCCATCCAGGGTACATCACCTGGCAGGAGCACCTGATGAATTTACAGCGACTCCAAGACAACGACGTCAAGCAGCATGGCGAACACGGTCACGGCGCGCCGCGCAAAGGGGAGGCGCTCTTGCAGGGCCTTTGTCTATGTGGCGTGTGTGGAAGAAGAATGAGGACGCTGCATCGCGACGAGAACCATACCGTGTACCAGTGCGGGCAATGGATGGAAGGCGGCAACAAGTGCTGGACCGCGACGTCTTGGCGCATTGATGAGAAAGTCAAAGAGCTCTTCCTTGCGGCGGTCGCGCCAGCAGAGCTGGAACTCTCGCTGGCCGTCGTCCAAGAAGTCGAGCGCCAGACCGCCGAGGTCGAGCGCCAGTGGAAGCTGCGGCTGGAGCGGGCCAAATACGAGGCGACACGCGCCGAACGACAGTACCACGCTGTCGAGCCGGAGAACAGAATCGTGGTCCGAACGCTCGAGACGCGGTGGAACCAAAAGCTCCAAGAGCTTGTTGCCATTGAGTGCGAGTATGAGGAAACTCGACGCGCCCACAAGCTCGATCTCAGCGACGCAGACAAGCACTCCATCCTAACTTTATCTAAAGACCTGTCCCAGGTCTTTGATGCCCCCACCACAACGGCCGCAGAGCGCAAGCAGCTATTGCGGCTGCTCGTGGAGGACATCGTCCTGACCCCAATGTCGACGCCGCAACGGGCAACTCAAATCCGGATTCTGTGGAAGACCGGAACCATCACGGAGGTCTGCGTCCCGCGCCCAGCCAATGGCCAGCATGGGAAGACGCCAGAGGTGGTGGTCGAGACGATCCGGGAACTTTACCAAAAGGCGCTGAGCCATGCGCAGATTGCCCAGGAGCTGAACCGACAAAACCTCAAGACGGGTCGAGGGCGCGCGTTTACCGCCCGCGCCGTGAGCCCCATTGGGAGACGCAATGGCCTGGTCAGAATCCAGAAAAATCGCGCCCCCAGCGGGCGGCAGCGCACCCCTGAACGAGACGAACAAGGCCGCTTCTCTGTGCGCGGGCTGGCCGCTCACTATCAGGTACCCTGCCACCGAGTCCGCTACTGGATCGCGCGGGACGTGCTGACGCCGCAGAGAAACGAGCCGGGTGGCGTTTTCTGGTTTGACCTGACACCGGAAGTCGAAGCACGCATCGCCTTGGCGCTGCGCGACGGATATAGCCCTGCGCCGGACTTTCGCTAACGAACTCATCCTCATTGTCACACTAACCGACACACCTGGAGGCGTACTGATGCAGCTATCTCG
>CALMML010000247.1 GCA_937868485.1 uncultured Myxococcales bacterium
GCACGCTCAACGTGACGATGCGAACCATCTATCTGTCCAATGTCGAGCAGTGGTTTCACTACTCTCCGCAGTTCCGACGCAACCTGGTTCAGCTTCCGCATGATGGTCGGACGGTGGTGCTGCGAACGCTGGCTCGCGGTGATGTTCCGGCGCCCCCAGAAGATCGCTGGCACTTTTCGGTGCAGACCTTGGATGAGTTTGTCGCGCGGATGGACAGCCCAGTGAAGCGGCTGCGACGTGTGCAGGATCTGATTCCCGACATGGCACGTAGTGTCCGTCCGGGTGTGCGCGGGCTGTCTTGGCTGGGACAAGTTCCCAATCCGATGCCGCGTCCGTGGCACGAGCTTCCGCCGCTGCGTGGCGTCGAGTAGCCCAAGTAGCCATCGATTCCGCAGACCTTCGGAAGGCCCATCGAGCCGACACAAATCCCGCTTGTTCGCGGATTTACCGGCGCGCTAAGATCCCGCTGGGAGTGTGTTCCGTGCGTCGACTCGAAACCACCTGGCTGGGCCGTCGCCTGGCTCTTTCGACTGTCCTAAGTGTGGTGATGTCCTGTCACTCGATGTCGCAGCGTGCAGCCAGCACTGCCGAGCCGTCGAGCAGTCAGCAAAACCCAAGCATTGCAATGCCCATGTCGGTGCAGTCCGACCTGGATCAATACCTTCACGACGCGCTGGAAAGTCAGGATGTTCGCCGCGTCGGTCGCTTCATCGCTGCCGTCGAGCCGTCCGAGCTATCCAACGATCTGCATCCGACTCGGCGCAAAGCGTCAGCCAAGCAAGAGCTAGAGCAGGTCGAAGCGCTGTTTCAGGCCGGGGAAGAGCTGTTCGAAACCGAGCTGGCGGTCGTCGGTGGGTTTGGACATGAGCGCAGTGCGAAAGGGCCCAAGATGCATCGCGTTCATCGCGGCGCCAAGGGTGGTCCTGACTCGTTCAGCTGTCGATCGTGTCATCACCGAGGCGGAGACGACGGAGCGGGCGAATACAATGAAAACGCGCTCGTCGGAGGAGACGGCACGCACGTCCGCAGCGCGCTGGAGCGCAATCCACCGCCGCTGCAAGGTGCGGGACTGCTCCAAATCCTGGGTGCCGAAGTCACGGCGGTTTTGCAAAACTACGTCAGTGGTCCACCACCGTCGGAACCAACGACCATTCCGCTGATTGTGCAGGATGTCGACTTCGGCAGTGTGACGCGAATGCCCGACGGAACGATCGACACCAGCGGTCTGCGCGGCATCGATCCAGATCTCATCGTAAAGCCGTTTGGCTGGAAGGGAACGCACAGCTCGCTCCGTCGCTTTGCCGAGGAAGCCTTTCAAGTCCATCACGGAATGGAGTCGAGCGTGCTGGCCTGGCACCGTCGATTTTTCGGACCACAGCCGATGTTTGCTTCGCAGGCGACGCGCGACATCATGACCGCATTCGCAGACGGAGATCCGCTCGATCTCGACCGCGATGGCGTCCGTGGAGAACTGACGGAGTCGATGCTGACGGCGATCTCGGTGTACCTGGCGCTGCTGCCGCTACCGACGATTGAGCCGCCGCGCGCCCCGGATCTGCTGGCGGCGTTTCGACAAGGACATGCTGCGTTCTATTCCGTCGGCTGCGCGGGCTGTCACAAGCCAACCTGGCTGCTTTCGAATCCGACGTGGACAGAGCAGTCCGAAGCGCAAAACAGCGCAACCCGCGTCGTGCTCGATCTGCGCAAAGACATTCGCAACGGTCCGCCGCTGCGCAACCGGGACGCGGAAATTCAGGGCTATTCCGCGCTGGTGTTTTCGGATCTGCGTCGACACGACATGGGCAGTGAGCTGTCCGACCCCGCGCCCAAGGTGGCCAAGCCGGGCATTCCTCCGTCGCACTTTTTGACAAGACCGCTGTGGGGACTGGCCGATTCAGCGCCGTATCTTCACGACGGACGCGCCATCACGGTCGCCGATGCCATCAAGTTTCACGGAGGTGAAGCCGCGGAGTCTCGGCGCAAATACCAGGCACTTCCCGTCGAAACCCAGCGTGCGCTTGCGGTGTTTTTGCTGTCGCTGTCGCGGGCATCGCTGCCGGAGGTGTCGCAGTGAGACGCGCACTCGTTGGACTGTCTCTGATCGGGCTGCTGCTTGCATCGACGGGCTGTCGTCGCGTGATTCAGCCAGAGCCCATTGTTCCCGCCGAAGATCTCACGCTGCGAGGACTGGACGCACCAAGTCCCGTCGAGCAAGCCCAGCGAGCGATCCGCGATCGGCTCATCCGTCGAGAACAGATGTTCAAAGAGCTGATGTCCCCCGGTGGCCAGTGGCAAGATCTGCGCGTCGATCAACAGCAGATTGATCATCGCCGGGTTCCGATCGCCAAGCTGGTGGACGTCGGTCGTGAGCTATTTCGTCACGACTTTACCGTCGAGCAAGGTCTGGGAAATGGCCTTGCTGATCGTCACAGCAGCCTCGCGGGAACACTGCCAGCCCCAAACCTTCGTCACGTTCATCGTGGTGAGTTCGGAGGCCCCGACGCCACACGCTGCGCAGCCTGTCATCACCTGGGTGGGCTCGGCGGAGGCGGCGGAAAAATCGATACCGTATTCTTCTTGGGCGACGGCGATCGTCCCGATACGGCGCTGCATCGCAATCCCAAAGCGCTCGGTGGGGCCGGTCTTTTGCAAGCGCTTGCCGAAGAAATGACCCGAGAGCTACGCGCTCATGTCACGAGCGCCGACCAGCGACTCAGCCCCGGACAGAGCGAGCCACTCACCAGCAAGGGCGTCTCGTTCGGCGTCATCAAGCGACGCAGCGACGGAAGCCTCGATCTCACAGCGGTGCGCGGCGTCAGTCCCGACTTTGTCGTTCGTCCGTTTGGCTGGAAAGGCTCGACGGCGACGCTACGACAAGTGGTCTTGGAATCGCTTCAGCAGCATCACGGAATGCAAGCGGATGAGCTGCTGCGCATTGCGTCCAACCAGCGTCGTGAGTTTCTGGGCGACGGACCGGATGATGATCCCGACGCAGATGGAGTCCAGCACGAAGTGACCGAGGGAATGGTGACGGCGCTGACGACGTATGTGGCTGCGCTGCCGCCCGCGATGGAAGAAGTGCCGGAAGTATCGACGTTTTTGCTGCGAGCGGCCCGTGGCGCAGAGCTGTTTGGACAGCTGGGCTGTGCGAGCTGTCACGTCCCGACGATGAACATCGACGATCCGGTGATCTCGGTTGGGCCCGACAAGCAGCACAGGCCGCGTGTGGATCTGTCTCCGCTGCTCGTCAGCGCGCGCAAGCCCAGAGAGCCGCTGACGGTTCGGCTGTACAGCGATCTTCGTCGTCACAACATGGGCGAAGATCTGGCCGATCCACGCAGCCATCGCGGCATTCCCAAAGACGAGTGGTTGACGCCGCCGCTGTGGGGTGTCGCTTCGTCGGGACCGTATCTACATGATGGTCGCGCTGGCACAATTGATGCGGCCATCACCGCGCACGGTGGTGAAGGGCTGGCAGCGGCGAAAGCGTACGGCGCGCTGTCGCAAGATGACTCGGCGGCGGTGCGCGTATTTTTGCAGACGCTGACCCGTCCACAGTCGCTGGAATTTAAGCCCTAGCCCTACAATGAGCGAAGGTTCGACAAGGAGCAGGTTATGAATCGCGTCGCTCGCTCGCTCGTGCTGTGTGCTTGGCTGGCTGGTTCTCGTGCAGCGGCGGAATCGCCCAAAACCACGCCAGAATCAACCGCAGAGGCCACACAAGCTACGACAGCAGACAAACCTGCCCCACCTGAAGCCCACAACTACAACAGCGTTACAGATGCGCTCCGTGCGATTTTGGAGCAAGCAGCGCACGATGCAGGCAAAGCACCGCGTGTGGTGGCATTTGGCGAGTATCACCAGACCAAGGGCAAGACGCACATCCGCAGCGCGATCAAGCGCTTTTCCGAAGAGCTGTGGTCGACGGTTGCTCCGGGTGCGTCGGACTTGGTGCTAGAGACCTTCATTCCCGAAGGAAACTGCGGAAAAGAAGAAAAGAAGGTCGTCGCGGACGTCGACAAGACGATCAAGCGTCCCGAGACGACGGAAAACGAGCTGGTGACGCTCATCAAGCAGGCCAAAGCGCAAGGCATTCAGCCGCACATCCTGCAAGTCAGCTGCAAAGATTATGAGTCGGTGCTCGACGAAAAAAAGCAGGTCGACTTCGTCAAGATGCTCAAGCTCGTCAACGATCTGCTGGAACAGCGCATCACCGAGGTTCGCAACCGTCGACTCAAAGCAGGCGTCGATAAGACGGTGATGGTCTACGGCGGAGCGATCCACAACGACCTGTATCCGCAAAAAGAGCTGGCACCGTACACGTTCGGTCAGTCGCTGACGAAGACGTTTCCCGGCGAGTACTTGGAAATCGATCTGTACGTTCCAGAGTTTGTCGAGTCAGACGCGGCGCAGCGCAGTCAGCCGTGGTTTCCGCTGTACAAAAAAGCGCAAAAACCAGGTCAGGTCGTCGTGATTCGTCGCGGGCCAGCGTCGTTTGTCCTGTTGTTTCCGAAGACCCAGCCGCCCGCGAAGTAGTCGCTAGAAGTAGTCGCTGAAGAAAACCAACAGCGCAGCGACGGAGCGCTTCGAGCCAAAGTCTCCGCAGCAGCTCGACGCGTGACCCCAGCCAGAGCCGTTTTTGCGAATGTCTCCGTCGTTTTCGATTCGGCCAATGCTCGATCCGCTCTTGCGAATCGTGCCGTCGTTTTCGACGCGTCCGACGCTGGAGCCGTGCTCGCGAATCGTGCCGTCGCTTTCGACGCGTCCGATGCTGGAGCCGTTTTTGCGAACCGTGCCGTCGTTTTCGATCTTTCCGACGCTGGAGCCGCCGATTCGTACGGTGCCGTCGTTTTCAATCCGAGCCCAGCTCGAGCCGCCTTTGCGAACCTCGATGTCGGCAAACGCCGAGCCAGCGACGAGCGTGAAACACAGTCCGGTGAGAAGTGCAGAGAGCTTGCGCATGGTTCCTCCGTGAAGTGGGTACAAGCAGTGGACGTACAGAATCCGTAACACAGTCAACCTGCGCAGCCCAGATCGCTGTCAGACCCGTGTGCGACGATTCATTTGGGGGCGAAATTCCCCCGAGCCGTTTGGCCTTTCGGACTCTCCACCGCTTGTTACTGGCAAAGGAGCGCACATGAAGGACCGACTCACCAAGAAGCAGCTTTCTGTCTCGATGTACGACCGTGGCATGAATGTTGTGGCGATCGCCAAGCTGCTTCGCTGCGAGCCAAGCTACGTCGCCAACTCGCTGATCGAACAAGGTCGTCTGCCCGCGTATGTCGATCTGTACACGTCGACGGGACCGCAGAATGAAGACGCCAAAGAGCTGGAAGGTGTGCTGAAGTTTACCGACGCAGCCTCGGCGCGCTCGTCGGTGGCAAAGATCGATGCGATCTGGCAGCGCTTTTCGTCGGAGCGCAACCGTCGCGGCATGCATCAGTGCGAGGTTGTCGTGCTGATTGGAAAAAATCGCGCCGCCGGAATTGGCAAGCACACCGAGGCACAAATCTTTGCGGACTGGCTGATGGAGCGGCTGCGAGGTGGGGATTCGGGCAAAAACTCGCCCAAAGCGGCGTAGCAAGTCGCTTGCTTCCGACGCTGGACGGATCGGCTCCGGGCAGGATGCTTAGTCGATCGCTTCTGGCGTCGGAGGCGGCACACTCGGCTGCGGCGCAACCGGCGCAGTCGGCCGTCGTCGATCCTCTTCCGCATCATCCGTCGATTTCGTCGATCCTTGGACCTGGAATCGGTAGTTCAGCGTCAGACCGCTGTACATCGAAAGCTGGGTAAACCCGACGCTCTGCCGAGTCATCGCCGTATCGGTGTATTCCGCACCGACGTGCGACAGGCGGAGACCGAAGATCTCCGCACCGATCGAAAAGCCGGGTCCGACAAAGTATTCCGCGCCAAATGCCAGCGTTCCACCGACGGGGCTGGCGGTATCAGCCTGTGCGGACGCTTTGTCGCCGGTCACGCTCGTGTCGTTCGTCGCGACGCTGGCGAAGTACTTGAAAAAGTCCACGTACAGATACGGGACGATGCGGTCCTTTTTCACATCGCGCAGGTAGCTCTTGAAGCCAAGCGAGAAGCCAAACTGGAGATAGCTGTCGTTCTTGGTCGTCAGCATCGTCGCCACTTGGGTTTCACTCGACTGACTGACCCAGCCAAGGTCGAGCCCAAGAATGACACCGTAGCGCTGTGCGAAAAACGCTCCGAGATACGGCGACAGCGACGTGGTCTGAAAGCTCTGGTTGGCAAGACCGATCGCCGGCGCAGGCGCATTGGGGAGAAATGCTTTGGTGTAGCGATACGGCTCAAACCGCGAGCCCACCGCCAAGTGCACATCGGCATGGGCCAGGCTCGACGCTGAAAGGACCAGGCCCACCGTCGAACAAGCGAGCAGCACGCGTCGGCTGTTCGAGCGGAAATTGTCACCACGCATCGTCGGATTCCTCCAAGAAAAAGACCGGTATCGAGACGGCACAAGCGCACGTCTACATGTAAGTTGGGCTCTTATACCGTGTCTTGCGTGGTCGATGTCGTGAAAAAATTTGACTGCGCGATTTGTCGTTTTACGTGCCGCTCTCCTCGGGAGCAGCTTGAAACAACGGACACGCGATCACCGGCTGGCGGGGATACTTCTGCGGCAAGAGCGGACACAGAATGAAGACGCTGCCTCGGCCCGAGCGAATGTAGCGATGCGCGGCGCAGCGATGACAGAGGCTCGACGGAAAGGGCAGATCATCCGAATCGGGCGAAGCGGGTTCGCGATCATCGTCTTTGGGACTGAAGCTCATGTGTTCACCCTAGCTGGCTTTGTGCGTGCTTCTATCACGCAACGTACGCTGCCCACGTTGGCGATACGGTAGCCGGTCTGCTCACACCGCTGTGCTCGCTGAAATCGACGGAATCTTGACGCGTAACTGCTTAAAAATGAGTAGCTTGTGGTACGATTCTTTGTATTTCCGTGCGCTCTTAGCGCATGGCGTAGCCGAAGATGAGCGAACAGCCTGAGAGCGGAAAAGCACCAGAGCCCGCGCACAGCGCAGCCCGTCGTGCCCCTCGCGGCGGCGACGTGCTCGACAATATCTATCGGCTGGACGCACCGCTTGGCAAAGGTGGCGTCGGCGTTGTCTTTCGCGCGTGGCATCTGCACCTTCAGCGTCCGTGCGCGATCAAGTTTCTGCATCCGCAGCTTGTATCGAATCCCGAGCTACGCACGCGCTTCCGTCGAGAAGCACAGAGCGCGTTTCAGCTAGGGCATCCGCACATCGTCGCCATCACCGATTTTCGCGACGATCCGAGCAGCTGGCCGTATCTGGTGATGGAGCTGGTCCAAGGCGTTTCGCTGCGCGATCATCTGGAAAAAGGACCGCTCGATCCGCAGCTCGCCGTGCATCTGATGTCAGAGCTGGCCGACGCACTGGTTGCAGCTCACCGACGAGGTGTTATTCACCGCGACCTGAAGCCGGAAAACCTGCTGCTCGGGAACGTCGAAAAGCCCGCGCCGGGAGAAGCGCCGGTGTACCTGAAGGTGCTCGACTTCGGTCTGTCGAAGATGCTCGACGGCGTGGAGATCACCGGCTCAGGACGGCTCGTTGGATCTCCGTCGTATATGTCCCCGGAGCAAGCACGCGGTGACTCGCACATTGTCGATGCGCGATCGGATATCTGGTCCGTCGGTGTGCTGCTCTACGAATGCCTGACCGCCGAAAAGCTGTTTTCGTGTGAGGACTTCGAGCAAAAGCGTCAGCAGATCATCGCGGCTGCGCTTCCGCCGCTGCGCTTTACGGAAAGAGGTCTGCCGCCGCTGATTGAGAAGATCATCAATCGCTGCTGCCAGCGCATGCCGGAACATCGCTATCAGTCGGCGTCGGCGCTGCTGAGCGCACTGCACGCGGTCTATCCGAAGCCAACGCCGCGACTGGATACGCTGCCGCCGGGAGCGAAGGTCTCGGGTGGTGTGCTGGTCATGCCGCCACAGTTACCGTCGCACAGCGCTCAGCCAGTGCGAAGCAGCGATGCAGCGAGAGAGCCTGAGGTGGTGGTCGTTCCCGCCGTCATCAAGCCGATGCTGCCCGATAGCTCCGCAGCGTCGATCATCAAGAGCGGTGAGATGGTGCCCGAGCGCAAAGCAGCGACGCAGCCCAAGCGAGGTACCGTGGCGCTCGTCCTGGGCATGGCAGCCGTCGCAGTTGGCTTTACTTGCTTTGCCGCCTACACCCTGTTGAACACGCAGAAAGTCACAATTTCGCAGACGGCTTCGTCGTCGCTGATTCCGATCGGAAATCCAACGCAGCCAACCAGCGTCGATGTTCCGTCGGACCCAGATCGAAACACAGCCAGCACAGCCGATGCCGCAAACAGCGGCGCAGCAGCGGGGCAAAAGCCTGCACAAGCGGCTGAGGATCAACCCGATCTTCAGCAACACCCGACGGAAGAGTCAGCGGCTGCGCCTGATGCAGATGCGTCCAAGCCTGCGGTTGCGCACAGTCCATCGACGCTGCCGCTGCGAGGTCCACGCGCCAAAGCCATCGGCGAGATGCCCACGCATCCGCTTCGATTTGGACCACTTCGCATGGCGCACGCAGCCCCGGGAATCGGTGTCGTTGCGACGGATGCAAGCCCAGTCAAAGCCCCCGACGCAAAGCCCGACGACGCAAAGCCGGCGGACACAAAGCCGGCGGACACAAAGCCGGCGGTGCCGAGCGCCAGCGATCCAGTGTCCACGCAAGAGGCCGCGATGAATGCAGCCAGCTTGCTCAAGCGTGCGACCGGGCAAGTCGGACGATGTTATCCCGCTGACGCGACGCTACCGACGAAGATCAGCGTCGATGTCACCGTGGCTGCAAGTGGCAAAGTCACCGACGTGCAGATCGATGGCGCAGAGGATCGCACCGCGTGTGTGCGCAGCGCGGTCAAGAGCCTACGCTTCGAAGCCATCAGTGACGCGGACACCTACAGCGTTCAGTACGACTTCGTAAACCTGCACAGGTAGCCTTGGTGGTAAGATGAGCCCGATGCGCGTCTGGATCGGCCTCGTATCCCTGCTGCTCCTCCTGCTTCTGCCCGGTGGAAGCGCTTCTGCCGCGCCGCCTGCTCGCTCGACGGGAACCGGCGCCGCTCCGACACCGACGGCTGGAAGCGGTGTTCGCATTCAGTGCGCGACCGAAGGTGCAGAGCTGTATCTCGACGGTGAGATGATGGGTCAGACGCCGTTTAAGGAAGTGATTCCGCTCAGCGCGGGAGAGCACACCATCCGCGTGTCTCGGCTCGGTTTTACGCCGTACATCGACGTGTTCAAGGTCAAGGCCGGTCAGACCACCCGCATCGAGGTGGATCTCACGCCGATCTCAGGCGTACTCGGCATCACGTCGAACACCGTCAAAGATGGTCCCGCCGTTCGCGTATTTATCGACGACAAGTTTTTTGGCAAAGCACCGCTTGAGACCGAAGTTCCTCTCGGCAATCACCAAGTTCGCGTCGAGCGACCTGGCTACTATTCCGAGACGTTTGCGATCAAATCCGAGCCCGGCAAGCGCATCGACAAAGACGTGGAGCTAAAGCCACTGCCCGCCGACCAGAACCCGTATTTGGTGAAGCAGCCGCAGGTGAAGTGGTATCAAAAGTGGTGGGTCTGGACGATTGCTGCCGTCGGTGTCGCCGCAGTTGCGACCGCGATTATCGTCCCGGTGGTGCTGTCGCAGCGAACCATCTGCACGGAAGTGGATGTCTGCACGACCATCGATGCAGCGCCCATCACCGTCGAACAGCAGTCGCTTCAGCAGACGCCTACTTCGCCGATGCAGCCGCTTCTGCTCAGTCGTCCGAATCGTCCCCAGCTGGTGCCGAGCCTGACGCTGCGCTTCTAGTCGCTCCTCACATCGCGTCTTTTCCACGATGATGGCTGCATGAAGACCGTGCGAGCCGACTGTGAGTGCGTGTTTGGTGATGCGCCACCGAGCCGTGCGCCGGATTTTTTGCTCGGTGACTCGCTGTGGACCGATCAGACGCTAAGCTGCGAGACGCTGACGACGATTCGACTGACCCAGATCGATGCGCAGCTCGTTGCGGCCATCCATCTGGTCTTCGCCGGAGAAGGAACCACCGACGTCTGGAATAGCTGGCTGCGTGCGCCGCGACCACCGAGTGAGCAGTCTCTGTCTGTGCAGATCGATGGAACGCCGCTTCCGTTCACAGCGCTGCGTACGTCGCTGGACCGTCAGTCGCTTCCGCTTCGGCAAAAGTGTCTGTATCCAGCGACGGTGATCTCGATTTCAATCGAGGCTCAGGTTTCCGTCGATTCCGCGCTTCAGATTGAGCTGAAGCCGGGTCCGTATCAGCTGGGACGGATCGTGCTGTCGACGGAAAAGCTGTCGATACCAGCGACGCGAGAGCTTGTTCATCCGGCTTCCGTGCTTGCCGTCGCACAGCCTGCGCTTGGCACCCACGGTGACGAGCTGATGAAACAGCTCCACGCACAAATTTCCGCTGACGGAGAACCAACGCTGGAAGCCATCTCGAAGCTGGCGCTGCCGTTTCGCGCAGGAGCGCTGCTCGGTCAAGTCGAAGGTCCGCTGGCCTATCAGCTGTGGGATGGCGGACTTCTGTTTCGAGAGTGGGGCGTCGCTGGCTGTGATCGAACGCTGCATCGGATCGCGACGGACTGGCTGGGTCCTCTTGCGCTGGCCAAACAGAGCCTGGTCGACGGTTACTTGCCCGCTGGAGACGTTCAGCTCGTCGGAACAAATGGAAAGAAGCTGCATCAGATCGCATTTGTCGACGATGAAGGCTGTCTGCGGGCGCGACTGCGCTTGTACGGTGTGACCTCGACGGATCAGCTCGACGAGCAGCTGATGCAGTGTGGTGTGCAGAGCAGCGTCAATCAGTCTCGGAACAAAGCGCAGCTTGGGCTTGCCCTTCCGACCTCGCTGTCCGACGAGACGATTCGATCTGTGACGCGAACGGGAACCCGGACGGTGTCTCGACGCGATGACCACCTAGAGATCGAGCTTCGGATTCCGCTCGGTTCGAATTTTCCGACGACAACGTTCGATCAAGCGCTGCAGCGACTGACGACGGAGTGCAATGCCTATCTGGCTTCAGGCTCGACGCTGTCGATTCCCGAACCGACGCTCGATCGCTTGTGCAAAGCGCTGCGGCTACACAATCGGCTGTTTGTTCGCGACGGAGTCATGCGCTACGGACTGTTTCCCGGCGTCTACGATGGCGGAGTGTTTGGCGTCGAAGAAGGCTGGAACATTGTGGCGCTCGCGCAGCTTGGGCACAGCGACGAAGCCATCGCGACGCTGCGTCAGACGTTCTTCGATCCACAGTTTCTGGCAAAGTCGGGACAGCATCACCAATATCGCAACGGCCTGGCGCTGACATACGCGGCAGATGTGTTCGCGCTGACGAAGGACATGGATTTGCTGCGCTCGCTGTGGCCGCAGATCGTCGAAAGTGCCGACTGGATCTGCGCTCAGTTTCGATCCACGCAAGTGCTGGTCGACGGTCAGAAGCCCGTTCATTTTGGACTGTTGCCCAAGCACACCTACGGCGGAGACCTGACCGATCCTGCGTACAGCTTGTACGGAAGCTCGACGTGCTGGCGAGGTCTACGCGACGCGGCTCGTCTGGCAGTTCATATGGGCGACTCGCGTGGCGACGGATGGCAGACAGAAGCCGACGAAGCCCGACGAAACCTGCATCATGCAGCAGAACAGAGCTATCGCCGAGACGGAAAGCCGCCGTATTTGCCGTTTCGCACCGACGATAGCGGACCCGTTCCAAGTGCCGGTGATTATCATCAGCTGTTCGCGTCGCTGATCCTGGAAACCGCGCTGTTTGGCTGGCATGGACGGTTCTCTCACGAGATCACCGATTATCTGGAACAGACGGGACGACAAGCGCTGCAAGTGGCGCGCTTTGACCAGTGGTTTGGTCGTCTCGGAGTCGATGCGGAATACTCTCGCGGAACGCAGCTTTGTGCGCTTCACCGTCGAGACTTTTCACGCTTTTATCTGGGACTGCTCGGGCAAGTCGGACTCAGCTGTGATCCGCACACGTTCGTTTCGCCGGAAACCGCGATCGTGCTGTTTGACCAGACCGACCATCGGGATCGCATGCGTGCGCTCGTCGAGCAGCCTGCGCGCTTTGACTCGGATCCGTGCTCAGCGGGAACGGCAGTGATGCTGCAATATCTGCGTCTGCTGCTGGTTTGTGAGGAGCGCGATGAAGACGATCTCCCGACGGGAACGCTGCTGATTGGTGCGCCGATGCCGCCCAGCTTTTTTGCGCCTGGTCAGCACGTTGCGGCGGACAATCTTCCGACGCTGCTCGGGACGATTTCGCTGCGCTGTGAATCGACCGAGCGAGAGGTTCTCTACAGCCTGCGAATCCACCAGTCCGTCGCTCACACCGATGCCCAGAGCCTCTTCGTCGAGCTGTTTTACTTTGACGCTTCGGGCAAGCAGCGATCCCACAAGCAGCGCGTGCAAGCGACCGGCGCAGTGATCCGCGTTCAGCTCAGTCGCTAACGACGACTTCGCAGCCCAGGTGCCCACACGGTCAGCCCCGAGGAAGTGCGTTGACTTTTCCTCTGGAAATTATACGCTTAGCGACAGTCGCCGCGTGCGATGCCGCAAACGTTGGAGTCTCCTCTGCAGTCGGCCACGTCTGGACAGCGCATCTTGGTAGTCGCCGAAGACCCGGCGCTCCGTGACAAGCTTGCACAAGCAGTGCGAGCCGGTGGCGGTCAGCCCGTTGCCGTCGCTGGTGTCGCAGAGATTCCGGGCCCACAGGTTCCCTATCGCTTGGTCATTGCCGGCTGGGATGGACGGCTTGACTGGCTGCGTGCGGTCTGTCGACGGCTGCGAGACTCTGCGCAGCTCGTTGCGATGGTTCCCCAGCGAACCCTGTCGGAACAGGTTCAGATCCTGGCCGATGTTCACTGTAATCATGTGCTGACCGCCGACGAGCGAGGCATGTGGCTTCTGCAAGTCACCGTCAGCAAGTTTGTCACTGGAGAGCTGTTCGGCATCGAGCGTTATCTTCCGTCGGGAACGCCGATCATGCTGACCCGGCTGCGCGACTTCCAAGGCCGTCAGAACGCCATCGACGAAGTGCTCAGCTTTGCCGACAAGTCGGGCGTTCGTCGTCAAGTGCGCGCATCGATCGGTCAGGTCTGCGAAGAGCTGCTGATGAACGCGCTCTACGATGCGCCGGTCGACGCCAGTGGCACGCCGCTGTTTCATCACGTCGATGTCAAAGAGCGCGTCGATAAGCTGTCTCCGCGACCTGTCTCGATTCGCTACGCAGTGGCGGATGACTCGTTCGCAGTGTCGGTGCGCGACCGCTTCGGACGGCTCGAAAAATCGACCATCCTGCGCTACATCGAAAAGTGTCTGCGCAGCTCTGACCAGATTGATCGCAAGACGTACGGCGCAGGGCTTGGCCTGTACCTGATTGTGAATGCAGCGACCCAGTATGTGGTCAACGTGGCACCAGGGATGGCGACGGAAGTGGTCTGTACGTTCGATCGAGGCACACGGCAGCCGCTGCGTGCGCTGTCGATGTTCGTCTACCCGGGAAACCCAACGGCCAAGGAATAGGCTGAACGGTGGCTCGAAGCGATGGCGCTTTTGGCGACGCTTTCGTCTGTCACAAGGCGCATCCGGCGGTAAGCTGAGTAGCTTAGAGGGACTCATGTGCTGACGGGGCAGCTTGGTCCATATACGCTCGTCAAGAAGATTGCCGTCGGGGGAATGGCTGAGATCTATCACGCCATCGTGCCCGACACCGAGCCGCTGCGCCAAGTTGCCATCAAGGTCATCCATCCGAACAACAGCGAAGATCCCGACTTCGTGCGGATGCTCCTTGATGAAGCGCGACTGGCGGTCCGGCTCAAGCATCCCAACATCGTCACGACGTACGATCTCGGGAAGGAAAAAGAGCAGTACTACTTGGTGATGGAGCTCGTCGAGGGCGTCGATCTGTTCCGACTGGAGCAGCGCGCGACGGACCTTCGACTGAGCATTCCGGTTGCGCTTGCGGCGTACATCATCCGTGAGCTGGCGCGCGGTCTGCACTTTGCCCACGAGCTGAGCGATGCGACGGGAAAGCCG
Source organism: uncultured Myxococcales bacterium (assembly GCA_937868485.1). Classification (GTDB taxonomy): domain Bacteria; phylum Myxococcota_A; class Polyangia; order Palsa-1104; family JAEUJZ01; genus JAEUKA01. The sequence goes on from CALMML010000247.1 coordinate 14,130, forward strand.
CTTCACGTCGTCCATCGTGATGTCTCGCCACAGAACGTGCTGCTTTCCTACACGGGCGAGGTCAAGATCACCGACTTTGGCATCGCGAAGGCCGAAGGACGCGCGGAACAGACGCAGATCGGCATCATCAAGGGCAAGTACTACTACATGAGCCCAGAGCAGTCGGCGGGCCAGCAGCTCGACCGACGGACGGATATCTTCGCGTGCGGGATCTTGCTCTACGAGATGCTCGCCGGAGAGATGCTCTATTTCGATCAGAGCGTCGAGAAGCTGCTCGACAAGGTGCGAAAGGCGGAAGTGCCGCCGCTGGCTCGACGAAGACCCGACGCACCGCAAGAGCTTGAGCGGATCATGCTGCGCGCGCTCAAGCGACGGCCCGAGGACCGCTACCGAACGGGTGAGGAGCTGGCGCAAGCGCTGGATGGCTTTCTGCGACGGCATGCTCCGACGTTTAGCGCGCAAGATCTGGGCAAGTTCGTCGAAAAAGTGCAGACCACGCAGCCGAAGAAGCGGACGGCAGACGAGCCCACCGCAGCGCTCGATCTGTCCCACGCGGCGCGTCTGAGCATGGAAGCGCGCGACGATGAGATCGCTGATCGATCGCCGAGCCCGACGATGGGCATCGACAGCAGCCAGCTAGAGCAAGTGCGCGCGCTGGGAATCAAAGACGACAACAGCTTGCTGTTTCAGTCGGGAAATCTCAAAGCGCTGCTCGAAGGGAAAGCCAGTCGCAAAAGCCCGCCCAGCGACGATGAGTCTGCGCAAGGTCCGTCGACAGCCAAAGGACTTCGTCCCGATGATCGTTCGGATGTGACGACGCACCGTCGCCTCGCGGGACGGATTTACGACGCAGCACCACCGCAAGCGGTGTTTCCAGCGATCACTGCCGATGGTGAAATGTTTGGGCTTCTGACGGAGCAAGCGGATCTGCTGCCTCGTCCAAGAGAGCTAGGTCAGGTTGGTTCAGGCCGTCGCAGATCGTCGAGCAGCGATGTGATGGCGACGCACTCTCAGTCGGTGGCGGTTGGCGACAGCGTCACAGCGATTGCGCCCGTCGGGATTTTGCCACCTGGCGTCGAGCGATCGAAGCGAACCCGTCGTCCTTCCACCAAATCAAGCGGTGAGCCCAGCGCGGAAGCGGCCCGTCCGAGGCTGTCCGAGCCCAAGATGGAGCTTCTGCAGAGCGATGTCTCGTACGATCAGCACCACAGCGTGCCCGATGGTCCCGCCGTCAAGCTTCAGCAGAGCGACGAGTTTCAACCGCAGCGACCGAAGCTGAGCCGCACGCAGCCGAGCAGTCCGTCCAAGCCGATCGCCGGTCGAAGCAGCGCGGAACATCGCGCGGTCAATCTGACTGCGGAGCCGTCGGGACAGATCGACATCATCTCGACGGAAATGACGCACGATGCGCTGGATGCGCCGCTCGACGTACGGAACTCGGTGCCGCCGCCCGATCCGTCGTCGGAAGTGAGCGATCCGCGCAGTCGCTGGCTGTTTGTGCTGGCGGGACTGTCGGCGGCGGTGATCTCTGCGGCGCTGACGTGGTTTTTGGTGATTGGTCCGCAGCGCAGTCAGCGGGTCACAGCGTCGCCGGAAGATCTGGCGCAAGTGGTGGATCTGGGCAGTCCGCCGGATCTGCTGCCCAGTCCCGTGGTCGCCGAGCCGAGCCAGCCGACGCCGCCCGACGGAGACAAACCGAAGACGCTTCCCGTCGAAGGCAAGCAGCACGCAAGCGCCGGACAAGTGCTGATTCGCAGTGAGCCGCCTGGCGCCATCGTGCTGATCGACAAGCAGAAGGTCGGGGAAACGCCGATCATCTTGGCAGATCGTACCGTCGGAGAAGACTTCAAGATTGAGCTTACGCTCGATGGCTACAAAAAAGGCCGCAAGCGCATCAAGTGGCGCGGCAAAGATCGGCTGGAAGTCAAAGTGAAGCTCCAGAGTGACAGCGACGAAGCAGCGAGCACGGACGGCGAAAAGGAAGACCCGAAGTAAAAAGCACGCGAAGCCACCTGCAAGCGTCGGTGGCATCCGAGAGGAATCGGGTAGACTCTGCTGGTTTCCGTGACGAGCCAAGCCCCGCAGACTCCATCGCTGACCCAGAGCGTGATTGCAACGCTGGCGACGAGGTTTGCGGTGCTGCCGCTCGGGCTTTTGCAAGGTGCGCTGCTGGCACGCGGGCTGGGACCGAGCGGTCTTGGACGATACAGCGCGGTGCTGGTGGATGTGAACTTGCTGACGACGCTGCTCGCGCTGGGACTGCCGGGCGGGCTGGCGGTGCTGGTCGGTCAAGCGCAAGGGAATGCGACGACGACGCGCAGGCTGTGGCGCTACGGACTTTGGCACATCGCGCTGGCGCTCACGGTGACGCTCGGAATCGGGCTGCTGCTCGGACGGCTGCTTCCGACGTGGCTTGGACCGCTTGTGCACGGTCGAACGCCGCTTGTGCTGGTGCTCTTGGGTGTGTGCGTGTGCGGGCAGCTCGGACGGGACCTACACAATGCGCTGCTGTGGGGCGGTCAGCGCTTTTCTGCGCAAAATCGACTAAGCTTGCTGATCACCGTCGCACAGCTTGCTGCGGTGGTGGTGCTGTTTGCGCTGCATCGGCTGGGTGTGGCAAGCGCGCTGGTGTTGCAGGCGCTGAGCCTGTGGAGCTTCAGCCTGCTGTTTTTGTGGCGGCTGCGGAACTGGATGCGTATTCCGTCGCAGATCTCGCAGCCGGACAGTGAGCCCACGTCGACGGTGCGACAGCTGTACGCAATCAGCTTGCGGAACTTTTTGCACATCTTGCCGGACATGCTGCTGTTTCGGATCGACGTGTATCTGCTCGAGTGGCTGCTGC
>CALMML010000248.1 GCA_937868485.1 uncultured Myxococcales bacterium
CGACGTCGGGCGAAGGTGCGGAACTGGTCGTCGCAGGTGCGGAACTGGTCGTCGCTGGTGTCGGACTCTGTGCGCCGGGCTCGTCGGCTTGGGCCTGGGCTGCGGCGGTCAGTAGCAGCGCACAGAGCACGCTGATTGCGCGTCCATTTACACGGCGCAGACGCTCGTTTTCCGTCGAGCAGTGTCGTGCTCTACGCAAAGCTCGCGGGCTGGGAAAATCGCTGGCTGGCTGCGTCGGACGCATGAGCTGCGCCGATTATAGCAGCCAGGAAGGCCACAAAGCAGCCCGCTTCATCGTGGCTTGCTTGGAATCGCACACAGCCGTGCAAGGGATGCTTACGACTCGTCGGCCAGCTCGCAGGTGGCGGCAATGAGCAGCATCGAGACAGCGGTCTTTAGCAGAGAAAAGCCCTGACGCAGCACAAACGCCCAGAGCACGAGCTGCTTGGCGTCCAGCGTGGTGACGAGCGAGCGACCTGTGATGAGCAGACCGAGGTGTGCAATCACACTGAGCACCGCGAGCAGCAGCGCTCCGAGGATGACGCGACGATGAACAAGCAGCGAAAAGCCTGCGCGCAGTGACTGCCAGGCCGACAGCGTCTCATCGTCGAGACGCTTCATCCGAGCCAGCGTCTGCCAGATGCTACCGACCGACCACAGCGTCGCGAAGGTCAAAAAGACCGGCGCCACCCGCAGGACAATCGTCGGCCAGGCCAGCTCGGCGGCCTTGCTCCATCCGACGGACATGCCCGCCGCCGCAGCCACCAGCAGCAGCAGCGGTGTGCGGACCGCCAGACCGAACAGTAGCTCCAGCTTGAGCATCGACACGGCGGACTCGGCGCAGCGAACCAGGAACTGTCCGGGCGGTACCGCGCGAGACGCGGTCGACGGGCTCAGTCGGGACACGATGCCGCCAGCGATCAGCGACTGAAGCAAAAAGAAGCACAGCAGCGCGATGAGCAGCACCGACGAAACCGCAGCGACTCCCGCCGGGTTGTCGCTGAGTACTTCGATAAAGCCGACATCGTATTCGCCGCGCGCGAGCTTTTCGGCCAGCGGTCGGTTTCCCAGCGCGTCCCGGAGCACCGCTCGAGCGGGCAGCGTCGCACACAGCGAAGCAAACAGCGATGTCAGGGTCAGTCCGATGACAAGCAGCGGCGTGCTCTGAACCTTGCTAAGTCCTCGCTGAAGCGCCGAAAGCACTCCTTGCGACGAGACGGTTGGCGCGGAATCGGGAAGATGTAGTTGCTCTTGCATGGCTGGTTCCTTCCGTCGCTCAGAGCGCGATGAGATCGAGCGCGGTCTGCACCCAGCCCGCGAGGGTCAAAAACAGTTTTGTCACCGGACGCATGTTCGGCTTGGCGAGCAGTCCGTTGTTGATGCGCTTTTCGTCGAGTGCCAGCTTGCGCTGTGGATCCACCTCGACTCGATCGATGGCTGCGCGACGATAGAAGCGAACGATCTTCAGCCTCTCTTCGGGATGCGCACTCTGCTCGGCGAGCGACCACGACAGCTGCTCCTCGCTGCCATCTTCGAAGCGAACCAGAACATCGATGGGATAGATCATCTCTCCGCGACGACGAAGCGTTACCGTTCCGTCGAAGAGCTGCGCTTCTTTGCTCTTGGCGGCTGCCTTCTTGTCTTTTTCCGACGGAGGACTTAGCTCTTGCCGACCCGCAGGCTTGCCCTGACACGCGGCCTCGTTCGATTCGGAGATCTTGCGCAGCCACTCGGCGCGCTCGTTTTCGGGCACTTCGATCTCGTCGGGCAGCGTCGCAGCGCGAGGTGGACAGTCCCACAGACCAAAGGCCAGCTCGTGCTTCAGGTTTTCGATCGACATCACCTCGTAGTCGGCGACGCGCGTCGAGTAGACCGCTTGATTCCAAAACCAGCTTAGGTCTTCGCCCGCGCTCTCGCTGATGGCGGCCATGAAGTCCGCGCCGCGAGGCTTGTGGAAGCGATATCGCTCGGCGTAGTGACGCATGGCTTTTCGCATCCGCTCGGGGCCCAGGTAGTTTTCCAGGCTGCGCAGCATCTGCGCGGTGTAGGCGTAGGTCATCGCGCCGTAGGTGCGACCGCTCAGGCGAAAGCTCGGCGTCGATAGTGGCATGCGACGATAGACGCTGCGAGCGCTCATCCAGTCGACATCGTGATCGCCGAGACAAAATCCGGCCAGGCTCACCGACGAACATCCGCCGGGATACAGCCGATTCATCGCTTGGGACGTGAAGTACTGGTTGAGTCCTTCGTCGAGCCAGGCATCGAGCACTTCGTCGGAGCTCACCATCATCGGAACCCACTGATGACCGAACTCGTGGGCGTCGACGCCTTCGACGGTGCGCACTCCCGCTGGAAGTGGGCTTAGGAAGCTGGTGATGAGCGTCGGGTATTCCATGCCGCCCGCGCCGCCGCTGTCTTTGGGCGGAACAATGACGGTGACGTTCTTGTACGGATACGGAAAATAGCGCTGCTCACCTTCGAGGAGTGCCGACTGAACGGCGGCATGATGGCGCGCATCGAAGCCCTGTAGACCGGGACGGTTTAGCACGCGCAGCTCGACGGGACCGAGGCTGTCACCGATGGTGGCTTTGTATTCGACAAACTTGGGATCGGCGAACCAGGAAAAGTCGCGGACATCGTCGGCGCGGAAGGTGAGCTGCTTGCGTCCGTCCTTCTTCTGCTCGGCGATCTGGATGCCGGTGGCTCCGACGACAAATGCTTCGGGTACATCGACGGTGACTTCGTAGCTGCCGTGATCGGAAAAGAACTCGGTGAAGCCGTGATATTGGTGCGCACGGAAGCCGCAGCGATCGCCGGACTTGTCGCACTCGAAGACCGCGAGCTTGGGAAACCACTGTGCGACGGCGTGAAAGTCATCCGAGTAGCCCGAGCGCGCAAACGTCTTGGGCAGCTTGGTGACAAACTCCAGATCGACTTCGACGACGCTTCCGGGTCCAACTGGCGTATCGAGCTTGAGCTTGAGCAGCGAGTCTTCGACCTTCGCTTTGCTAGACAGCTCGACGCCACCCAGCTTGATCGACGAGACATCGATTGAACCGTAGCCGTGCTCGGGCATCTCATCGCCGCGAAGCTGCGCACCGGCTTCGTGAATGAACGTCGTCGCGTGGTTCTTGAACGCGTTTTGATACAGGTGAAAGACCAGCTCGCTTGTCTCTTTGCGCTCCAGGTTGCGCCAGATGAGCAGCGCGTGGCCTTTGACCTCGTGGGTCTTTTCATCGAGCCGCGCCTGCATGCGATACGACGTGCTGCGCGGTGACAGCGGACCCGGAACACGCAGCGCCACCGTATCTTGTGGCCAGCCGGACGGTGCGGCTTGGGCGACGGAAGCAGCCAAGACCGAAGCGCCGATTCCTACGGCGACAAAGAGCGCCGACCATCGGGCTGTGTGGGAATGCTGCGTACTTGCAGAGCGCGGGGGGCCACAGGGGCGAAGAGACGTACTCAAGACGGACCTCATATCGTTTGAGCTAGACACTGTACGGTTATAACCCGCCAGCGCGGCTTCTCATTCCTTCACCGACACGACCGTGATAGCGTCGGATGTTCGCAGCAGTGGACTTTTTCTGCCACGGCAGACGCTACACGCGACTTTTTCCAAAGAGGGAGAGCCTGTTCAGAAGATGAGCAAGAAGCCCAAGCGGATTGGTGTCGGTCGGTTTCTGTACCGGCCTTCGGTGCTGTTGTTCTCTGCGGTGGCGATCAGCGCGCCTCAGGTTGCACAAGCGCAGCTACAAAACGGTCAGATCAAAGGCATCGTGACAAGCGATGTCGACGGCAAGCCGCTCGCTGGCGTCACGGTGGTGATCACCGGGCCTGCGCTGCAAGGCGAGCAGGTCGAGATCACCGATGCGAGCGGTCGCTATCAGATCACCGAGATTCCGTCCGGTGACGACTACGTGGCGCGCTTTTATCTGGGCGACAAAGTCGAAGAGCGCACCGGCATTCGCATCACCCACGGCAAGACGCTGACCATCAGCTTTGCGTTTCCCCTTCGGCAGGTGGTGCGCGAGGTCAAGGTCATTCGCGAGCGGGCTCCCAACGTCGATACCGCCAGCGCCAACGCCGGGGTCGAGATAAACCAAGAGATCCTGCGCAACACCGCCGTCCGGGGTCGCACCTTCGAGAGCGTGCTGTCGATGGCTCCCGGCACCGTCGATCCGCCGCGCGGGCAGGGCGGGGATGTCGGCGTCTCGATCTCGGGATCGACCGGCAACGAAAACAACTTCATCATCGACGGACTCAACACGTCCGATCCCAACACCGGCATCGTTGGCACCGAGCTGCACCAGTACTTCATCAAAGAAGTCAGCGTCATCACCGGCGGCTACCAAGCGGAATACGGACGCGCCACGGGCGGTGTTGTTTCCATCGTGACCAAGGGCGGCGGCGACGAGCTACACGGCAGCGTCTTTTTGTCCGGTCAGCCGTTTCAGCTCACCCCGCGCACGGTCGGGCGACTGGGCGAAGCGCTCGCGTATCGGCGGCGCGTGGACGGCATGCTCGGCGACATCGGCTTTGAGCTGAGCGGTCCGCTCAAAAAGGACAAAGTCTGGTTCTACATCGGCTTTGCACCGACGGTGACACAGTATCAGACAGACCGCGTGCTGCGTCGGGCCAGCTACGATCCAGCGATCCAAGGCGCGCGACGGGACACTGGCTACGAGTGTCCGTCCTATCTGTCCGATCCGGCGCTGTGTCGCGGTGCCCAGGCGCTGGCGATCGCGATGGAAGAGACGGACTCGCAGCGCTTTACCGAGCTACGGACGCTCTACAACGGCATTGCCAAGCTTCAGTTCAACCTAAGCCCCGATCACAACCTGACCCTGTCGTATATTGCGTCGCCCAAGACCTTTTCGGGCTCGTATCTGCTCGGGCTCGGTCAGTCGGGAACGATCGACGACAGCTTGTACTCGCAGACCGATCAAGTTCACGACGCGACGCTGCGCTATGTCGGAAAGCTCTTGTCGCGCAAGCTTCAGCTCAGCGCGATGTACGGCTTTCACTTTCAGGGAATCAACGTCGCGCCCAAGCAGATTGATAAGCCGCTGCAGATCTATCTGTCCGAAAGCACCGATCCGTATTCCTTGGCCGACTTTGAGGATGTGTCCGGCTGTCGTCGCCAGATGCAGCCCGATGGCATGGGCGGTGCGCTGTCGTTCAATCCGTGTCCGATCACGACCTATCGGCGCGGAGGCTTTGGTCAGTACAACCGAACCGATCTGCAGCGGCATCAGCTCCTGCTCGCGGCGACGTACTTTCTCGACGCGCTCGGCACCCACGCGATCAAGCTCGGCTTTGACTTCGAGCACCTGCGCAACAAGAACTTCCGCGCGTATACCGGACCGGGCGGCGATCCAACCGATGGCCTGTCCGCCAATGGCGTCTATCGCACCAGCGCCGACGGCCAGAGCCTGCGCAACTTCGCGCAGTATTCGACCGTTGGGCCCGATGGCGAGACGGTGCTGCTCAATAGCTTTTCGTCCGACACCTTCACCAACAACTTTGTGCTGTACCTGCGCGACTCGTGGAACGTCGGTCCGATTCCCGGCCTGGTCATAAACGCGGGTGTTCGCTGGGAAGCCCAAGAGATCCACGGCGCCGATGGCTCCAAGCAGATTGGCATCTACGACAACTGGGCTCCACGCGCGGGCGCGGTCTGGGACTTTACCCAAAAGGGCTTCGGCAAGCTGTTCGTCAACTACGGACGCTTCTATCAGTCGATCCCGCTCACCATCAACGACCGTCAGTTCGCGGGCGAAGGCGTCTTTACCGGCGCAGAGTTTTCAAACTGCGCGAACGCTCCCCTTCAGCCCGGAGGCCGCAGCGTCCCGGTTCCGCAGGCCACGGGTCCGGGCACCTGCACCTTGAACGACCTTACGCTCGGCAACCAAAACGGCGGTCGCTACGGCAACGTCATGCCCGGTCTACAAGGCATGTACATGGACGAGCTGGTCGCCGGCCTGTCCTACGACGTCGGCTGGGATCTGGTCCTGTCCGCCAGCTACATCTTCCGAGGCCTGGGCAACATCGTCGAAGACATGTCGGTCGACGGCGGGACCAACTACATCATCGCCAACCCCGGCGTAAAGCCGGACCCGGCGCGGCTCGCCGAGCTACAAGCCGATGTCGACAAGCTCCGCAGCGACATGTCGGTGGTGGGACAAGAAAACCTGCGGCGCGCGCAGGCACGGCTCGATGCGTACCGTGCGATCGAGACGCAGTTTCCCAAGCCGCGTCGCCAGTACCAAGGCCTGGTGCTGACCGCGCAGAAGCGGCTGTCCAACCGGCTGAGCCTGCTCGCCAACTACACCTACGCACGGATGCTCGGAAACTATCCGGGCACCTACGATGGCGTGGTCGATGAAAACCTGCCGAACTTTTCGTCGCAGTACGACTTGCAAGACACGATGAAGAACCGCAGCGGGCCGCTCCCGAACGACCGTCCGCACAACTTCAAGCTGATCGGGACCTACCAGCAGCCGATTCGCAAAGGCAACCTGACCATCGGCCTGTCGTTTTCGGCGTACTCGGGGCGGCCCATCAACGTGCTCGGGACGCACTTTATCTACGGCGACAGCCAGGTCTTTATCTTGCCGCGCGGCTCGGGAGGCCGGACCCCGACGGTCAGCCAGTTCGATCTGCACGCCGGGTTTGACTATCCGCTCAGCCAGCGGGTCAACTTGTCGGTCTTTGCCGACGTGATCAACCTGTTTAACCAGCGGCAGGTCGTAAACGTGGACGACGACTACACCTATTCCAACGTCGCACCGATTGTGGACGGCAAGCCGGCGGATCTGGCGCACCTCAAAGACATCGACGGCAGGCCGATTGTCGCCAACGCAAACTACGGCCAGCCCACCGGCTACCAAGCCCCGCTCTATCTCCGACTCGGCGGACGGCTGTCCTTTTAATCCCTTTATTCGGCTGCTTCGCTGCGAGGGCCCGCACGTCGGGCTGCCCGCTTGGACGCTGCTTGCGTGCCAAGTGCTGCGCATGGTTGGCCTGACGTGACCGCCGCCCGATGGAGCGGGCTTTTGGCGAGGGCTGAGCGGTATTTACGGGCCAGGGATGCGGACGAAGGGACGGGATGAGGGAGATCAGGCGGGATGCAGGCGGTCAGGCGCTGTGACTACGCGGCGGTGGCGCCGTGGCACTTCTTGTACTTCTTGCCGGATCCGCACGGACAAGGCTCGTTGCGACCGATCTTGGCTTCTTCGCGCTTTGCGGTCTTCGCTTGCGCTTGCTGCGTCTGGTCGCCTTCGACTTCGGGCTGATCGTCGCGGCTGTTGTCGCGCGTGCTCGTCTCGGACTCGGCCCCCGAGGTCGTCGACGACTGGTGATGCAGCACCACCCGGCGCGGCTTGAGCTTGAACTCCGGCAGCTTCTGCTCGGCTTCTTGCTCCGGCGTCTCGGCGGGCGCCTGCTGATCGAGACGGACCAAAAACAGCTTCTTGGCTACGTTCTGCGAGATGGTGTCCGTCATCTGCATGAACATGTTGTAGCCCTCTTTTTTGTACTCCTGCTTCGGGTCCTTCTGGCCGTAGCCGCGCAGACCAATGCCTTCGCGCAGGCTGTCCATCGCCTTCAAGTGATCGATCCACTGCGAGTCGATCTCCTCCAGCCAGAAGTGCCGAGCGAAGTACAGGAACGCCAGGCCCAGCTCCGTCTCACGCGACTCGGTGTACTTTTCGATCTGCTCCCAGGCTTTGTCCGCCAGCTCGCCGACTTCCAGCGACACATCTTGCAGCGTCACCGGCACGCCGAACTGATCCTTGAGCGCCGTCTGCAGCGCCGCAATGTCCCAGTCGTCCGGCGTCTTGTCTTCGGGGCAGTACTCGACCACGATCTTTTCGACGAGGTCGTACGCCAGATCGAACACGCGCTTGCGCTGCTGGATGAGCGACACCGCCGTCTCATGCGTGATCTTGGCAACGGCCTTGTCTTTGTTCGTCTGCTCTTCGTTTCCGAACTCGATCACTGCGCCAAAGCGTCGGTATAGCTCATGCGTCAGGTCGCGTGCGTTGCGCAGCTTGCCCGGATCGCTGGCCTTGCTGCCCGACTTGATCTCGCCCGGCTTGTCGCCAAAGTGTTGACCTTCGCTCGGCTCGCCTTCGCCTTCGGGCTGTTCCCAGAACGAATCGACGATGACCTTGACCACAGGCTCTAGGCGCTTGTGCCAGCTCTCGTACTCGGCTTTGACCTTGTCGACTTGCTGGGCCGTGATCGCGGGCGCTTGCTCTTCCCCGTCTTCGCTTTCGGGCTTGGCGGACACCACGATGCCCTTGCCGCCCAGCATCGCTTCCACGTCGTAACCCGGCAGCCGACCTTCCAGGACCGACCGACGCAGCGCGTAGATGCTCTTGCGCTGCTGGTTCATGACGTCGTCGTACTCGAGCAGGTGCTTGCGGCTATCGAAGTGATGCGCTTCGACCTTGCGCTGCGCGTTTTCGATCGCGCGGTTCACCATCGAGTGCTCGATCGGCACGTCTTCTTCCATGCCGAGCCGTTCCATAAGGCCGGTGATGCGCTCGGCGCCAAAGATGCGCAGCAGATCGTCTTCGAGCGAGAGATAGAACCGCGACGAGCCCGGATCACCCTGACGACCGGCGCGACCACGAAGCTGGTTGTCGATGCGGCGCGACTCGTGACGCTCGGTGCCGAGGATGTGCATACCACCGGCAGCGACGACCTTCTTTTTGTCTTCCTCGGTGATCTTTTTGAACTTCTGAAGCGCTTCTTTGTATTCCGGCGTCGTCTCGTCGCAGGCACCGGGACGGCAGGCCATCTCTTCGCCGTAGACTTCGGTTCGCGCCATAAACTCGGCGTTGCCACCGAGCAGGATGTCGGTTCCACGACCGGCCATGTTGGTGGCAATCGTGACCATCTTGCTGCGACCGGCTTGGGCGACGATGGCTGCTTCGCGGGCGTGCGCTTTGGCGTTTAGCACGTTGTGCGGGATGCCCCGCTTTTTGAGCATCGCCGACAGCACTTCGCTCTTTTCGACGCTGATCGTGCCGACCAGGACCGGCTGACCGCGCTCGTAGCACTCGGCGACTTCTTCGATGACGGCCCGGAACTTGCCTCGCTCGTTTTTGTAGACGAGGTCGGGGTGATCCTTGCGCACCATCGACAGGTTCGTCGGGATGATGACGCAGTCGAGCTTGTAGATCTTGTGAAACTCTTCGGCCTCGGTGTCCGCCGTTCCGGTCATGCCGGCGAGCTTCTTGTACAGACGGAACAGGTTCTGGAACGAGATCGTTGCCAGCGTCTGCGTCTCTTCTTCGATTTGGACGTTTTCTTTGGCTTCGATCGCTTGGTGCAGACCGTCGGACCAGCGTCGTCCCGGCATCAGGCGGCCCGTGAACTCATCGATGATCACGACCTTGCCTTCGTCGGAAACCATGTAGTTCACGTCTTTTTTGTACAGCGAGTGCGCCTTGAGCGCCTGCTGGACGTGATGGTTCCACTCGATGTTCTGCGCGTCGTACAGGTTGTGGATGCTGAGCAGCTTTTCCACTTTTTCGACGCCCGAGTCCGTCAGCACCGCCGAGTGATGCTTTTCATCAACCGTGAAGTCGATGTCCTTCTTCAGCCTCGGGATGATCTGATTGACCTTGTAGTACAGCTGCGCCGACTGCTCGGCTGGACCCGAGATGATGAGCGGCGTTCGCGCTTCATCGATCAGAATCGAGTCCACTTCGTCGACGATTGCAAAGTGCAGGTCTCGCTGCACATAGCGCTCGATCGACTCTTTCATGTTGTCGCGCAGGTAGTCGAAGCCGAACTCGTTGTTCGTGCCGTAGGTGATGTCGCAGCGATAGGCGGCTTGCTTTTCCAGATCCGACTGACCGTGGACGATGGTTCCGACGGACATGCCCAGGAACTTGTAGACCCGGCCCATCCACTCGGCGTCACGCATCGCCAGGTAGTCGTTCACCGTGATGAGGTGCGCGCCCTTGCGTGCAAGTGCGTTTAGGTACAGCGGGCTCGTCGCGACCAGCGTCTTGCCTTCACCGGTCTTCATTTCCGAGATGGCCCCACGATGTAGGACCATGCCGCCGATGAGCTGCACGTCGTAGTGCCGCATGTTGTTCACGCGGCGACTGGCCTCGCGAACGGTCGCAAATGCTTCAGGAAGCAGGCTATCGAGCGGCTCCCCGTTGTCGAGTCGGCGATAAAACTCAGCGGTCATCCCGCGCAGCTCGACGTCGCTCTTTTTCTTCCAGGCGTCTTCGAGTTGATTGATGCGTGCGACCAGCGGTTGCAGGCGCTTGACTTCGCGTTCGTGGCTGGTGCCAAACAGCTTCTTGATGATGGTGCTGATCATGGGTGTGCCTTTAGGCTTAAGTCGCACTTGCGGGCAGTCAAGATTAGTAACCGACCACTCCCTCGGAGACAAGGGTTAGGTTCGCGAAAATGCTATGATTGTCCCGCCCCGTAGGCTGGCATTTCGGCGAGCCCGAGCCCCTGGGGCCAAGACGCAAGATGGCCCATCGCGCAAAGGTCCTCCGCTTACCCGGGCACGGCAAGCTGCTCGTAGCTTCTGACTTACACGGAAACCATCGTGACTTTTTGACGATCGCACACCGCTTTGAACAGATGGGCCCAGATGCGCACCTGCTGCTCCTGGGCGATCTTGTTCATGGACCATACTTAGAAGTCGACAAGTGGCCCAAACTCGCGCCCTACGGTCACCCGCTTGCAGGCAGGCCCTATCGTGATGAGTCACCCGCTGTTCTGCTTGGCGTGCAGCTGCTTTCGGCCCGTTATCCCGGTCGCGTGCATGTTCTGCTTGGCAACCATGAACATGCGCACATCGGAGGGCCTCGCACCGCGCTGTTCGCCAAAGACGAAGCAACCGCGCTGGAGCAGCGCATCGGGATCGAGGCGAGCCTGCACATGGCCAGCTTCTTTCGCTCGATGCCGATCGCGGCCTGGGCGCCGTGTGGGCTGTTTTTTACGCATGCTGCGCCCGCCGTCGAGCTGGTTCGCATCGAGGACTTAGAGACGATCGATTACCGTCGCTACATTGCGCCTCGTCGGACGGACAAGCCGCGAGCCGCCAAGTCGAGCAAGCCCGGAGAGCATGCCGCGAGGCTGCTCGGACAGCTGCTGTGGGAACACGTCCTGCCGCCGTTCAAAGCGCAGTCGCTGCTGTCACGGATTCACTCGCAGGTTGCGGTCTATGGGCACACGATCATTCCGACGGGATATCAGGCCATCGGCTTTGAGCAGCTGATCTTGTCGACGAGCTTTGGCATGCAAGACGAACACAAGACGGTGCTGCTGGTGGATCTCGACGAGCACTACCTGACCGTCGACAGTCTACGGCCTGGGATCGAGCTTCTGCCGCTCTACGGCTGACGCTGTGAGGTCCGTCGTGGCTTCGTCGATAAGCGCCAGCGTCCGCTCCGCTTCTTGTGGACTGAGCTTCGAAATCGCAAACCCGACGTGAAGCAGCACGTAGTCACCGACGGCCACATTATCGACCAGCATGATGTGAATCTTCCGTCGCACTCCGCCGAGATCGACCGTCGCTTGTTCGTCGTCGTGCAGCGCAATCACCCGCGCGGGCAGAGCCAGACACATGAGCTGCGTTTTATCACCGTCCAAGCCGGGTCGCGGCAGCAAATACTTGACCGAGGCTGAGCGCGCCATCACCCGGCGGCATCCGACGCGGTAGCAGCACCGAGATCTGCGCTCGTCGCAGCGTCTGCACCAGCTCGTCCGTCAGCACTGCATTGACGACGCAGCCGCCGGTGAGGACCAGCTCTGACAGCCCGTGATCGGCAAGTGCTCGCAGCGCCAGCGACGAAAGTCCCGCTGCCATCGTCCCGTGAAACAGCCCAGCGCCTTCTTCGGCAGTACAGTCGAGCAGCGCCCGCCACAGCGTCGAAAAGTCCAGCTCTGGAAGGCCCGTCTGCGCACTGTGCTGAATCGTCCATCCGTCGGACAGAACCTGCGGCTGCACGACCTGACTTTCCAGCACCATCGCCGCTTCGCCTTCGTAGTGTTCGACTTCGCGCAGCCCCAGCAGTGCCGCTGCCGTCTGAAAGTAGCGACCACACGCCGACGATGGAGGGCTTAGCTGCGGACGATTCACAACCGGAATCAGCGACGACACCGGCCAGCGCGATCCAAAGCGCTTCAGCGCGTGGTGGGACAGACCGAGCTGCGCGAGCACTCCCGTCGCCAGTCGCCAAGGTTCCCGAGAGGCGCGATCTCCACCGGGCTGCGGCAGCGGACGCAAGTGCCCGACTCGTCGACACGCATCGTGCGAAAGCAGCAGTAGCTCGCCGCCCCACGCAGTGCCATCGTCGCCCAGTCCAAAGCCATCGAGCACCAGCGCCAGCGCTTTTGGCCGTCCGCCATGCTCGGCCAGCACCGCCAGCGCGTGCGCGTGATGATGCGACACCTCCACCATCGGCAGGTTCAAGTCAGCGACGAGCCTTCGACAGACAAAGTCGGGATGCCGATCCGCAAACACCGCCTCGGGCTGACAGTCGAGCAGTCGCTGCATGTGCGCCAGCGTCTCTCGGTATGCCGACGCCATCGCTGGACTTCCTAGATCCCCGATGTGCGACGAGACAAACGCTTCTTTTCCGCGCGTCAGACACAGCGCAGACTTCAGATCGCCGCCCAGCCCGAGCAGCGGCGGAAGCTCGACGGGAAGCGCAATCGGTTCCAGCGTCAGCCCGCGCGCGCGTCGCATCCACAGTCGCTGTCCCGTCACTGTCTTGACCACGCTGTCGTCGCAGCGCGCGGCAATCGGGCGGCTGTGCGAGACGATCACGTCGGCCACCGTCGCCAGCTTCCGGTGCGCGTCATCGTCGTCCGTGATGGTTGGCTCGTCCTGCAGGTTTCCCGACGTCAGCACCAGCGCCAGCGAACGAGCGCGCCACGACGCTTCCGTCGGACAGCCGAGCAGATAAAAGCACAGCAGATCGTGCAGCGGCGACATCGGTAGCACGATGCCCACCGTCGAAAGATCGATCGCGATCTCGGGAGCCAGCGACGAAGCATCCGTACAATCGGTACGCTTGGGCAGCAGCACAATCGGTCGTCGCGGATCTTGCAGAAGCTGCGCGTCTGCGTCGGAAACCTGCGCAACATGACGCGCGCTTTCGACGCTGGGAACCAGCACGGCCAGCGGTTTTTCGTCCCGCTGCTTGCGCTCGCGCAGTCGCTGCACCGTCGCAGCTTGCGTCGCATCGCAGACCAGATGATAGCCACCCAGCCCTTTGAGCGCGACAATCTTTCCGTCGGAAATTGCCTGCGCTACGTCGGAAAGTGCGTGACTGAGCTGCGGACCACAGTCGGGACATGCCATCGGCTGCGCGTGAAAGCGACGATCGCTGGGGTCGTGATACTCGACAAGACACGCGGCACACAGCGGAAAGTGTCGCAGCGTGGTGCGCGCTCGATCGTAAGGCAGCGACGAGACAATCGTATAGCGCGGTCCGCAGTGCGTGCAGTTCGTAAACGGATAGTGAAAGCGACGCTGCGACGGGGAATACAGCTCCGTCAGACAGGCTTCACAGGGCGCAAGGTCGACTCCGACGATGGATCGCTGCGGTCCGACGGAAACACTTTCAAGGATGGAAAACGTCGTCTCAAGCTCGTCGGGAAGCGTTGCGACCGTGTCCAGCCGATCGATGCGCGACAGCGGGGGCGGATGTTCAAGCAGCGCTGCGACGAAGGAATCGATCGACGAGCCTTGAACCTCGACGCACACACCGTGCGCGCTGTTGTGGACGAAGCCGGTCAGTCGATGCTGCGTCGCCAGTTGATGCACAAACGGACGAAAGCCAACGCCTTGCACCAGGCCTCGGATGTCGAGCCGAACACGCATGTGTTAGTCCAAGGCACGAACCTGCGCCGTCAGCCAATCCAGCCACGCAGCCAGTCCCTCACCCGAGCGAGCGGAGACTTGCAGGAGCTTTGCCCGAGGCTGAACGCGCCGCACATGCTCCGCAAAGCGCTGGGGATCGAAGTCGAGGTGCGGCAGCAGATCGATCTTGCTGACGACGACGAGATCGGCTCTGGCGAACATATCGGGATACTTGAGCGGCTTGTCTTCACCCTCGGTCACCGACGCGATCACGATGCGCTGGTGTTCACCCAGATCGAAGCTCGCGGGACAGACCAGGTTGCCGACGTTTTCGATGAACAGCACACCGCCGGGTGGCAGCGTCAGCTCGGTGAGCGCTCGATCGATCATGCCAGCGTCGAGATGACAGGCTTTTCCTGTGTTGACCTGCACGGCCTGCGCGCCGGCTCGACGAATGCGCTCGGCATCGAGAGAGGTCTGCTGATCGCCTTCAATCACCGACACAGAAAGACTTCCGTGGAGTCGTCGCAGCGTCGCTTCGAGCAGCGTGGTCTTGCCCGCACCGGGACTCGACATCAGGTTCAGCGTCAGCGTCTTTGCGCGATCGAACCGGCGACGATTGAGCTGCGCTTGTGCATCGTTGTCGGCCAGAAGGGCCCGCTCGACGTCCAGCACGCGAGACTGCACTGGCGACGCGAGCTGCGGATGCTTGTGCCGTAGCACGGTTCCGTCGGAAAGGACGTGCTCGTGATCGCTGTCCGCATCGTGATCGGCATGAGGACCGATCGGATGCGGAGCTTCGGCCTGCTGCGGATGCAGCTGTCCGTCGGTACTCGCTACGCCACAGCCACAGATCGCACACATCGCTAGACGACCTCCAAGCGACTGAGCCGTAGCTCATCTCCGCCGCTGACAACAAGCGCAAACGCACCGCAGATCGGACAGGGCGAGGCGCGCTGGGTCACTTCCATCGACGCCTCACACGACAGACAGACGGCGTGGGCCGGGACGGACTCGATGATGAGCTGCGCAGAGGCTGCGATGGTGTCTCGACGAGCAGCCAAAAACGCAAGCTGTAGCGACGAAGGCTCGACGCATGACAGCGCACCCAGGCGAACCGTCACCGTCGAAACCTTCGTGCAAGCAGCGCGGCTGGCCTCCTCTTCGACCAGCGAGACGAGCCGGATCGCCAGCGACAGCTCGTGCATCCGTCAGTGATGCGACTCGGCGGGCTTGCCACCGATGATGCGCTCGACCTCGACGCGCATCTGCTCGCGCAGCGCTTCGCTCTTCGCTTCCAGGTTCAGACGAAGCACCGGCTCAGTGTTGCTCGGACGGACGTTGCACCACCAGTCGCTCAGGCGAATGGTAATTCCGTCGAGCCACGAGATCTCTGCGCCGGGAAACGAGCCTTCCAGTCGCTTCATGCAGGCTTCTTTGTCAGCGACGACGAAGTTTAGCTCTCCCGTCGCAAAGTAGCACGCGAGCGGTCGCAGTACCTCGCTGAGCGGCTGGCCGCGCTTGCTCAGCACCGCCAGCACCCACAGCATCGCCAGCTCCGCATTGTCGGTGTAAAACGCGTCGCGGAAGTAGAAGTGTCCCGACAGCTCTCCGGCGAAGATCGACTCGGTCTGTCGCATGCTGCGCTTGATGAAGCTGTGTCCGACGCGGCTTTCCAGCGGCTTGCCACCGTGACGGAGGATCTCATCGCGCACCACCCACGACGAGCGCAGGTCGTAAATGATCGTCGCGCCGGGCTCTTTGGCCAAAAACTCGTCGGCGAGCAGTGCGGTGATCTGATCGCTTGGCGCCAGCTCGCCGCGCTCATCGACGAACATCGCGCGATCGCCGTCACCGTCAAACGCAATCCCGAGATCCGCCGACACCTCGCGCACCTTGGCTTGCAGGTCACGCATGTTGCGCGGATCGAGCGGGTTTGGCTCGTGATTCGGGAAGCTGCCATCGACTTCAAAAAACAGCGGCGTGACCTCGACGGGAAGCTGCGCCAAAAGTCCCGGCAGCACCGCGCCCATCATGCCGTTGCCGGTGTCGATGACGACTTTGAACGGCTTCGTCGGTGGCGTCAGGCTCAGCAGGAAGCGATGATACGCGGCGAGGATGTTTTTCTCTTCGAGCTGACCGGGCACTTCGCTTTGTGCAAACGCTTCGTCGCTGCGTGCCAGTCGCTCGATGTCCGCGATGCCGGTGTCGTAGCTGATCGGCGTCGCGCCTTTGCCACAGAGCTTAAAGCCGTTATAGCGCGCCGGGTTGTGGCTGGCGGTGATCATGATGCCCGCATCCGCCGACAGACTCGCGACGGCGTAATACAGCGCGGGCGTTCCCACTTCGCCAATGTCGATGACGTCGCAGCCAGCGGCTCGGATCGCGTCGATGAGCGCGCGACGCAAGCTTGGACCGCTCTGTCGCATGTCTCGACCGACCACGATTCGTTTCGCACCGAGAACCTTCACCGCAGCGGAGCCGATTCGAGAAGTTAGCTTCTCATCCAGCTCGACGGGATAGGTGCCACGAATGTCATACGCCTTGAAGATGCCTGCCATGTGTTGTCCTTGGGGAATGAATGCGGATGCGTCGCGGACAGAGCCATCGCGCGAGCAGTTACCGACGCTGCGAGCCGAGCAGAAGAGAAGCGGTGTGCGCTTACTTGGGCATCGACGCGGGCGGCGTCTGACGCTCTTTTTCAGCCTGGCGCTTGATGCGCTCTTCGATGCGCTTTTGCTCGACGCTGGCGGCGGCTTTTCGTCCGACGATGTTGTCGACGACGTTTTCGTTCGGATCCGTCGCTGAATCGCCCGTGGTCACGGTGTCGATGACGTGCGTGTTGGTGTGACGGACGCGCGGCGGGCTGTTGACGGCTCGCTCTTTTTCGATCTGCGTCCACAGCGACTTCTGAATGATCGACAGACAGAAGTTGTTATAGAACGTCGTCGCGTCGTAGGCGCGAAGGGTGAAGTCACCCTGCGGCGGCCACTCGTAGTAATCGAGCGCCATCTCGTCGTCGGTCTGCTTTTTGGCGAAGCTCATCGAGGCTTTGCCGTAGCGACCTTCCATCGCACCGACGAAGGTATCAAAGTCCATGCCTTTGAACTTTTCGGCGTTGTAGACGATGTACTGCTTGT
>CALMML010000249.1 GCA_937868485.1 uncultured Myxococcales bacterium
GAGTACCTGGCGGTACTTTCAGAGTACCTGGCGGTACTTGCGATGGGGCGGGTTGGGAGGCTGGGTTCTCGGCTTGAAAATATTATTTTCCGACGGGGGGTGGTTGCGGGTGGTTGGGTGAAGGCTACGCTGTGGGGCGCTTTTCAACTGGCCACAAAGGAATCGATCATGCCCAAGACGGATAGCAAGAACTCGTCGGTGATGGAGATGCCGCTGTCGGAGCTGACGCGGCGGATCGAAAAAGTGGAAGCGCTGCTGAAAGAGGCGCAGGCGCTGCTGCCGGGGCTACGGACGCTGACGGAAGAGGATCGGCGGCACTCGAACGGACGGCTGCGCGGCGGCGAGGCCGAGATGTTGTCACGGGTGTTGGACGCGGTGCGGACGCAGCCGGGCTACTTTGCGTCGCTGGCGGATGAAGACGACGGGCGCGATCCGACGAAGCTGGAAGTGGATCTGATCGCGGATCGGCTGGCACGGCGGAACCTGCTGGCCCGACTGCAAGGCCAGTTCGCGGCGATTGAGCAGCCGCTGTCGGACTCGGTGCTGCACCTGGGGGAACAGACGCGGACGGTGCTGCTGGCGGCGTATCGGATTGGGCGGACGCTGGCGCGGAGCGACGGGAAGCTTCGGGATCAGCTTGCGCCGGTGATCGACTACTACGGCGGCATGGTCCGTCGGTCCAAAGGCAGCGAGGACGCGCCCCACAGCCGGTAAGGCATTTGCTAAGGTGCGGATGTGCAAAGCTCGTCTCGTCCTTCTCACGATGGTGGAAGTGTGGTCGATTCGCCGCCCTGGCTCGCGGAGCTTGTGCGACGGCTCGGTGGGTCGCAGGTATCGACGCAGCCGGAAGACCTACAGGCGTACCGACGCGACATGTGGGCGCGGGGACTGCTGCAAGTGGCGGCGGGACAGCCTGCGGGGGTGCTGCCTGCGGCGGTGTGCTGGCCGCGTCGCATCGAAGACGTGCAGCAGGTGGTCACGCTGGCGGCGCAGCAGAAGGTGAAGCTGACGCCGTTTGGTGCGGGCTCGGGAGTGACGGGCGGAGCGATGCCGGATGCGGGCGGGCTGGTGGTGGACTGCAAGAAGCTGCGCTCGCTGACGGTGGATCGCGATCGAATGACGGTGACGTGCGGGGCGGGCTGGAATGGCTGGCACCTGGAAGAAGCGCTGAATCGGCAGGGGCTGTCGATTGGGCACTTTCCGTCATCGATCATGTGCTCGACGGTGGGTGGCTGGCTGGCGACGCGGGGCGCGGGCCAGATGTCGACGAAGTACGGCAAGATCGAAGACATGGTGTCATCGCTGACGGTGGTGACAGGCACGGGCGAGCGGCTGACGGTGGACGGGACGCACAAGGGACCGGACTGGGTGCAGCTGTTTGTGGGAAGCGAGGGACGGCTCGGGTTTCTGTGTGAGGCGACGCTGTCGCTGGTGGCGGTGCCGCAGAAGCGACTGCTGCGGGGCTACTGGTTTCCCGACGTGCAGAGCGGCTGCGGAGCGATTGCGCAGATCCTGGGGCGAGGGCTGCGTCCGGCGGTGGTGCGGCTGTATGACGAACTCGATACCCTGCTGGCGGGGACGGGCAAGAGCGGGCCGAGCCTGAACCAGCCTCTGTTTACGAACCTGAGCGGGACGGCGGGGCGAATCCTCGGGCAGCTGTCGGGGCTGGTCGGCAAGTTTGAGCTGGGACGGTCGCCAAGGCCGCTGGAGCTGGGCGATCTGCTGGCGCTGCTGCGACCGGACGCGGAGCGGGCCAAGCACCGGCTGGAGCGGTGGCTGGTGCAGGCGGCGCTGCAAAAGACCGAGCCGATGGGGCAGCTCCTCGACTCGCTGCTGTCACGGCTGCACGTCGGCTGTCTGCTGATCATTGGCTGCGAAGGGGAACCGACGACGACGGCGACGGAAGAGCAGCTGATTCGGGATGAGATTGCGCGGCTGGGTGGACGCGACCTGGGCCCAGAGCCGGGCGAGCACTGGCTGCGACACCGCTACGACGTGAGCTTCAAGTGGCCCAAGGCGTTTGCGGCGGGGGCGATGGCGGACACGATGGAGTTTGCGGCGACGTGGGACCGGCTGCCTGCGCTGTATCAGAAGGTCCGGGCGGCGACGCTGCCGCACGCGCTCATCATGGCGCACTTTAGCCACGCGTATCCCGACGGCTGCTCGATCTACTTTACGTTCATGACGCGGGCGCTGTCGGCGGGGGCAGATGCGCAGAGCGGCGAGCCCGTGACGGCGCAGCTGCGCGACGATCAGCGACGCTACGATGAGATCTGGCAAGGCGCGATCGAAGCGGCGCTGGCGGCGGGAGCGACGATCGGTCATCACCACGGCGTCGGGCGGCTGCGGGCTCCGTTTCTGGTGGATGAGCAAGGCGAAGGGCTGCCGCTTCTGCGGACGCTGTCGAAGGTGTGCGATCCGGCGCAGGTGCTCAATCCGGGGCGGCTGTTTGTCGAGGATCGCACGGTTCGGCCTCGGCAGTCGCTGCTGCTTGCGCCCAAGGCGGTGACGGTGAACCGAACGTCGCTGCTGGTGACGGTGCCGGTGGATCTGACGCTGCTGGACATAGAAGAGCGGCTCCACAAAGACGAGCTGTCGCTCGGTCACTTGCCGCCGTCGGCGTATGGACGGACGCTGCGCGATGCGCTGCTGGCACCGCAGCCACTGGAAGCGAGCGTATCGACGGGCCGACTACATGATCGACGGGTGCAGCTGCTGTTTGCGCGGAAAGATGGGCAGCTTCTGGCGGTGCCGCCGCAGCCTGCGCCGCGACGGTCGACTGGGCCGGATCTGGGACAGCTGCTGTCGCTGTGGGACGATCAAGTGACGCTGGTGGGAGCGACGCTGCGGGTGGAACGGCATCTGCCGGTGCGACCGACGCTGACGCTCGGGTTTGACGATTCTCAGGCGGCGCTGCGGGCGATCTTGCTGGCGCGTCGCTGGCATGGTGGCTGCGGGGTTCACAGCGTGCAGCTGCTGTCGCGGGCGCTGTGTGAGTCGCTGTGGTCGCTAGCTGGGGACCGCACAGCGAGTCCGCCGTGGAACGGTCCAAGCGGTCGCTGGCTGGTGGTGATCGACGGGGCAGGACCGATGACGGTGGCGCAAGAGTCGATGCGAGAGCTGGCGCATCGCCTGGGCGCGCAAAATGCCTGGCTGCCGATTCCGGCGCTACGTGAGCTTGTGGCGGCGCCGCTGGGTGCGATGTGCGCGCGCTGGCAGGCCCTGGGACCGCTTGTGCAGCGACATCTTCCAGCGCTGCCGCTGGCGGACTTGGCCCAGCTCCTCGACCGGCTCCCTGATCGCGTTGTACTCGGTGGGACGTATCGTCATGGGCTGGCGGTGGGTAGCCCGGATGCGACGCTGGCGGCGTGTGTGCCGGACGTGGTGTCGCCGACGAACGATCTGAATGCTGCGCTTGCAAGTGCGCTCGCTGTGGCGGGTGCGGAGTAGCCGATGCCCGATCTATCGACCTCGCTGTCGCTGTGCTCGCTGTGTCCGAAGCTGTGTAGCCATGTCTGTCCGGTGTATCGCGCGTCGGCCAAAGAGACGCTGACGCCCCAAGCCAAGATGTCGAGCCTGCTGTCGCTTAAGCAAGCGGGGGAAGAAGCCTCGCCGTCGCAAGCGCTGCCGCTGTATGGCTGCACGGGCTGCGGCGCGTGTACAAGTGCGTGTCTGCACAAGGTGGAGCCAGCGCAGCAGCTGGTTCGGGGGCGAATGCTGGCCGAGCGAGCAGATGTGGCGCATCCGGCGCTGGTCGATCTGCCCGAGCGGGTGTTTCAGCGGGCGCAAGAGGCGTCGCGCGCGATCCTGCGTGATCCGCAGCTGTCGACGAGGCTGGCCAAGCCGGGTGACATTGGGCTGCTGCCGTCGTGTCTACCGCGTCGTCAGCATGCCGAAGGGCCGGAAGTGGAAGCGCGACAGCTGCTGTCGGTGCTGGATCGGGTGCGGGAACATCGCGCCGATCTGCCAAGCTACGGACTGCTGACGGTGGGAAGCGCGGGCTATGCGCTGTACGCAGCGGGCCTGGAAGAGTCGTTCCGGCTGTACGCAGAGTCGCTGGCACAGAAGGTGTCGGAGCTGTCGATGCTGGTGACGACGTGCTCGGCGTGTACGTACCTATTAAAGGTGGTCTATCCGCAGCATGGTGTGCCGCTTGTGCCGAAGGTGCTGCACTTTGGCGAGCTGATCTTGCCGTATCTGGCTGCGCTGCCGATTGCGAAGAAGCTGCCGCAGGCGACGTATCACGCACCGTGTCACTTGTCGCGACGGCTCAAGGTGGATGCGCCTCGGCAGGTGCTCGGGCGGCTTTCGGAACAGGTCGATGACATCGCGGGGGACGAGCCGCTGTGCTGCGGTGCGGGTGGCCTTCTGCCGCAGACCGATCCCGACCTGGCACAGCAGATGGCGCATGAAGCGATGGCACAGACGACGGGGCAGCCGATTGTGAGCGGCTGTCCGACGTGTAGCTATCACCTGAGCAAGAGCGGTCATCCCACCCGGGACCTGCTCGACGTGCTGTGTGAGGCGCTGTAGCGACTGGGCTCTGTCGACAGACTTGCCGGCCTTGCGGACGTCACCAAGCGATCGCGATAACAAGACGCATCCTAGAATTCGTGGTTTTCCTTGGTGATTTCATAGATATGTGTGTGGGTGGTTGCATAAAACTCGTGCTACGATTACTCCGACCTTTTCTATTTGGTCGGTTTACCCATGGCCCTTGCATCTACTCCTTCGTCGCAGCTCGGACCCGAGCAACCCCCGACGGCGCGCATCGGAATGGTCCTATCTGGCACCTATCGTCTCGATGCGTACCTAGGCCAAGGCATGACCGGCCTGACCTACAACGCCTGGCATCTTCGTCAAAAACAGCCGTTTGCCGTCAAGCTGCTGCATCGTGAGCTGGCCCCCAGCCACGAGCGCGTGTCAAAGCTGCGGCAAGACCTGCGGGTGCTGAGCAGCCTGCGGCGCTATGGCTTTTTGCCGGTGGATCTGTCGTTTGGGCCCGATGGCTCACCGTTTCTGGCGGCGGAGCTACTGGTCGGAGAGACGCTGCGGGTGCGGCTTTCGCGTGGTCCTCTGCCGGTGCTGGCGGCGGGCATTGTGACGGCGGCACTGGCGCGCGCGCTCGGTGAAGCCCACAAGCAAGGCGTGGTTCACGGCGACCTGCGACCGGAAAACGTGATCCTGCCGAGCGAAGCGGGACGCGAGATTGAAGCCGGACAGCCAGTGCTTCTCGACGGAGCGCTGCATCACCTGCGCAAGCGTGCGATTGGTCTGGATGAGTCGCTGCCGATCGGCAAGCTGGCTTATCTGGCGCCGGAGCAAGCGAGCGGCGAGCAAGGCACTGCCGACGTTGCAGGCGACATCTTTGCGCTCGGGGCGATCTTGTATGAGTGCCTGACGGGAAAGCAGGCGTTTTTGGGGCCCGAGCTAGAGGATGTGCTGGAGCGCTTGTCGTCGCCGCCACCGGCTCTACAGCTGCCTCGGGAGCTGGGCGCGCCGCCGGGTCTGTCCGAAGCGCTGGATGCGGTGATTCGTCGAGCGTGCAGCCGCGATCCGAGTGAGCGCTTCGAGTCGATGGATGAGCTTCTGACGGTGCTCGGGGAAGGGTTTGAAAAGTCGGGGCTGCCGCTGCCTCCGCCCGACGAGCGAGTGCCGATTGATACGCTGCTGTCGCAAAACAAAGGGCTGCGCAAGCGAACGGTGGCGGTCAAGCGCATTGCGCCGCTGCCGACGCCACCTGCGGATGATGACGAGGATGTCAGCGATCCATCGCGGGTGCTGACGGCGGCGGCGATGCCGTCGCTTGAGCCGGAGTCTCCGACGGAGCTGTCGATGCGACCGGCGAGCAAGCGCAACACGGCCAAGCAGCGCGTGATTCGGCGAACGGTGCGAGCGCGCGACTTATCGAAGATGCTGGCCGAGGTGGAAGCCGGACGGCTGAGCCCCGAACAAGCGATGGCGATGTCGTCGGACGCGGACGCGGATGCAGACGAGACGGCAGAGAGCGCGAAGTCGCAGCCGCTCACCGAAGAGCAGCGTCAGATGGAAGAAGGCCGCGCGGCGGTGCTGGCGCGAGCGGAAGCGGCGAAGAAGAACCGCGAAGTCGAGATTCAAAAGCGCGCGGAGCGAGAGCGAAACGAAGCGGCGCAGATGCAAAAGCGGCTGCTGGAGCAGGCTCGAGCGGAGACGCTGGGTCGAATGCGCGCCGAGTGGGAACAGAGCCAGCGTCACAAGCTGGGCAAAGAAGTGAGCGAGAGCGGCAAGCTTCCAAAGGAGCTGTTCGGTCCGCAGCCGACGGAAGCTGAGCAAAAAGAGCTGCTCGAGGAAGCGGCGCGGCAGGCGAAGCGGCTGGAAGCAGAGCGGCTGGAAGCGGAAAAGCGGGCGGCGGAAGACGCAGAGCGCGAGCGCAAAGAAGCGCAAGCGGCGGAAGATGCGCGCGTCGCGGCGGAAAAGCTCCAGGCGGAGCTGCGGGAAAAAGAGCGGCTTGAGGCCGAGCGCGCGGAGCGGGTCCGTCAAAAAGCGGAAAAAGAAGCGGAAGCGCGACGGAAAGCGGAAGAAGTCGAGCAGCATCGACGCGCCAAGCAAGCGGAAGTCGAAGCGGCGCAGCGCGCGGCAGAGCAGGCCAAGCAGCAGGCCGAAGAAGCGGCGCAGAAAGCCCGGGCCGCACAGCTTGCGCAGGCAGAGGCGGAGCCCGAGCTGCTAGAAGACGAGATCGACGAGATCTTCGAGGAGTCCAAAAAGCCACCTCCTGTTCCTGAGTCGGTTCGTCAGGCAGCGGAAGCGGCGCATCGGGCCCAGCAAGAAGCAGCGGACGCGGAAGCGGCGGCGCAAAAAGCCCAAGCGGACGCGGAAGCAGCGGCGCAGGCATCACACGAAGCGCAGCAAGCGGCGCAGGCAGCGGAAGAGTCACGGATGCGCTCTGCGTCAGAGTTTGAAGAGATCATCCGCGCAGCCCAGGAAGCACGCGACCGCGACGAAGCGCTGGCCAAGCAGATCCGGGAAGCAGAAGATCGAGCCCGCGCGGCGCAAGCAGCTCGAGCAGCGAACCTGGCCCGAGCGACGAGAGCCACGCGCGCACTGGCGGTGATTCAGCAGGTTCAGCACATCGCGCAGAGCGAGCCGACGATGGACCAAGCGCCGAGTGGTCGCAGTCAAGATCCGTCGGTTCCGTCGCTGCCTCCGGTACATGGAGCGCCCAAGAGCACGATTTCCGATAGCACGACGACGCCCGTGCGAAAGCCGAGCACGGTGAGCGGTCCCGATTCGTCGAGCAGCTACGGAGCAGCCAAGCCCGTTCCGCCGCCGCGCGATCCAAGTGGCGTGTTCGTTCCGGGTCAGCTTCCACCGTCGGCGCTGCGACCGGAAATGATGAATACGTTTTCGAATCCGCAGATGGCTCCGGCGGCGATTCGCAACGAGTCGAGCGGTCCGTATACCAATCCGCAG
Organism: uncultured Myxococcales bacterium; assembly: GCA_937868485.1. Taxonomy (GTDB): domain Bacteria; phylum Myxococcota_A; class Polyangia; order Palsa-1104; family JAEUJZ01; genus JAEUKA01. The sequence continues at coordinate 7,450 of CALMML010000249.1, forward strand.
ATGGCGTCGGTGGGGATGCGCCAAGACATGAGCGGGGTGTACACCAACCCGCAGATGGCTCCGGCGATGATTCCGATGCAGTCGACGTCGATACCGGTGCTGGTCACGCCAGTGATGCAGTCGCCGCGCTCGCAAAGTGACTACACGCTGTCGAAAGGTCAGATGGCGACGGCGCTGGGTCTGACGGCGATCCTGTCGGGGCTGATTGGCTCGCTCGGGACGCTGCTGATCCTGCGCAACCAACAGCAAGGTCCGGTGGCGCAGCAGATCGCGCCGCCGCTGGTGGTGAACTCGACGGGAAATCAAGCGGGACCGACGATACCGGAAAGCAAGCCCGTCGCGGTGCAGCAAGCGCCGGACCCGGCTTCATCGATCAAGACGGACTCGCGGGCGTCGGATACGGTGCCGGTGCTCAAGCCTGCGGTGCGCGACAGCAAGACGGTCTATCCACCGCTGCGGCTGATGACCGATGCAGCGACGATGCCACCGAAGCAGAGCATCTGGACTCGACCGGCGGCAGCGGCGACCGATGCAGCCACAGCCAAAGCGGGCGATGCCAAGCCAGCGCTCGGGGCAGATGGCAAGCCCATCGCAGGTGACGCCAAGAGCGCGACGGATGCGAAAGGGACAGACACCAAGTCGCTGCCCGATGCAAAGCCCGTCTCGCCAGCCAGCAAGCCCATCGCGCCAGCCAGCAAGCCCGTCAAGACCGACGACGGACTCCGCAATCCGTTCGCAATGTAAGCAGCAAGCGCAAGCGGCGAAAGCGACGGCCCGGCCCAGCCGGACTGTTTGCAGCCGCTGCGTGCGGACCGTCTAACCGCTACAGCGGAACCACCATTCGTCCATCTTCCGACGGAACCAAGCGAACCTGACCGTTGGCGGCCATCCGATTCAGGTGGTCTGACAAGTTGTCGATGGACACGCCCAGCTCCTCAGCAAGCTGCCACTCGGCCATCGAGCTACGACCGTCGAGCGTCGCCAAGATTCGCTGCGGGCTGATGGTTCCACCGCTGGGAACGGGAACGGCAGCAATGCGCGCTTGGGTGGATCGACCGCCAGAACGAGGAGCAGCGACGGGACCACCGACTCCCTGCGTTGCAGCTTTGGCGGCGGCGGGCTTGACCACGACGACGCCCATTGCAGCGGTACCACGCACCGGACGCGCCGCAGGCTTGGCCGCAGCGGGCTCGCTCGCACCAAAGGGATCTTCTTCAGCAGCCATCGCCAGCCAAGACACCGACGGAGACTCTGCGCTTGGCGCCGTGCTCATCTCGGTCTTCGAAGGCTCTGACAGCGCCGCAAAGTCCGGGAATCCACCCTTTTCACCGATGGGAACGACGATCTGACGAGTCGGCTCAAAGTCTGTCGGGATCAGCTTCGCAGCCCCTTTGGGAAGCGGCTCGACGGGACGTGCTTTGATGGGCTTGGCAGGCTCCGCGCTGAGGCTGGGACCAAGCTCTGCTCTCGCTGCGGCAATGGCTTCGGCCAGTGGATCGTTTTCTCCGGCCATATCCAGCCACGCTCGCGACGGAGTATCGGCACTTGGCGCGCGCGCAGGCTCTGGCTTGGCGACGGGCTCTGGCTTCTTGGACGCCGCCGGTGCCGGCTTTTCCGCCGGTTTTTCCGTCGGTGCCACTGCTTTGACGGATGCAGAAGTCGCTTTCGCCGCCGGAGTCGCTTTTTCTACGGGTGCAGGTGTCGTCGCTGGCTTCTGCGCAGGCGTCGCAGCTTTGGCGGGCACGGCTGCAACCTGAGCGGACTTGGCTGGCGCTGCGGTCGTCTTGGCGGCTCCTGGCTCGACGGCTTTGGCTGGACCGCTCTTGAGCACCGCATCGCGGGTCTTGGCGAGCAGTGACTCGTCGGGAACACGACGAACGGTGTCCCCGGAATCGGCCCGACTCACCGGCGCGGCACCATCCCGCTGCTTGCTGGCGGCAGCGACGGACGCTTGGCTCGACTTGCCCTCGCGCTGAACCGTGGGTCCAGACTTGTCGATGTGCGTAAGTGAGCGCTGCTGCTCGACGCTGATCTTGCCCGCTTGTGCTTCCACCATCGCAGCGGCCAGGGCATCGCCTGCGTCGGCAGCATGCGAACGAACCGGCGTGGTGGCGCTGTCGGACGACTTGGCTGCTGACTTGACCGCCGACTTGGCGACAGACTCCGCTTTTTTGTCCGTCGCTGGCTTGGCCGCGCTCGCTACGCCCGTCACTGACTTGACGGAAACTGGCTTGGTCGCGTCGGTGGACTTGGCAACCGCTTCCACCTTGGCGGATTCAACCTTGGCCAAAGCCGGTTTGCTAGAAGCCGGGATCTTGGCAGACGGAGCCGCTTTGGCATCAGCCACTGGCTTGGCAGCGGTCGTCGCCGCATGAGCCCGCTCGGTATAGACCGTCGCCAGTCGAGTCATCGCCGCGCGGGGCGTATCCACTTCATGCAAAAAGCCCAGGTCCGATTCCGACAGGGGCGCAAGTCCGCTCGTCGAGCTTCCCGACACCGACTTGAGCCGCGCCGTCACAACCTCGCGCAGCATCGGCGGACTCACGCGCGCCAGCGAAATCAGCTCCATGCTCTGCTTGATCTGGCTTGGACCGGGACGCGCTTGCTTTTCCGAAAACTGACCGAAGGTATCGGGTCGACACGACAGGATGAGCAGCGTCGCCGCCGACAGTCCGTGCAGCGACCCGAGCACATCCGCCAGCGCATGAAGTCCCGGCTGTCCCAGCTGCCCAAGGAGCTGATCGGCCTGGTCAAACACGATCGTCACGCTCGACGGACGCCTGACGCTGGCCAGCCGAATCAGCGAACAGAGCACATAACGCGCCGTCGCTTCTTGGTTGATGGTCTGCTTGGCACCGATGCGCTCTCGATCTTTTTGCGCCAGATCTTCGCCAGCCAGCCACGCGGTCACCAGCGCTCGACGGTCCGCATACGGAAACTGAACCATCACCTGGCGCGCCGTCGCATCCAGCGAGTTTTCCGTCGGCAGCGTCAGCAGATAGGATCGCAAGCCCGGCTCGATCTGCGGCCACACCTTCTGCGCAGCTTCGGCAAAGTCAGCGAGCGCGCGCTTTCGGCCTCCGTCGAGACACAGCGGACCCAGCTGCTTGAGCACCGCCGTCGGACCCTGATACATCCCAACCCGCGCTGCGTCGAGCAAGTCGTAGGTCTGCGTATAAATCACTTCCCACAGCAGCCGGTCGATCGGACGTTCCAGCACCGCGCCCTTTTTGTCGACGCGACACAGACCCGACACCAGCTGCTTGAGCGTGAACCGAAACGGCTGCGCCAGGTCGGGCAGCGCCGGAATCGACACCACCAGCGACTCGGGACGATGCTGACGCTTGAGCCACCACAGCAGATGGCTCTTGCCGCTGCCGGGATCTCCGACGAGCGCAACCATCTGACCGAAGCCTCGGCCCGCTTGTCGCAGCCCACGCAACAGAAGCTGTCGCGCGTCGCCATGAAGGGCAGCAACATCGACTACATCGTCGTGGTCCAGGTCATGAACCGCAGTTTGAGCAAAAGGATTGGCCGCCTGGGCCTTGGATGCACCTGTGGTGGACATGAGCGATGACGAGCCTTTTTCCGGTCGTAGTCATCATATCACGACGAGGCAGACGCGGATTCGCCCAAAAGTGCCTAAAAAATGGCCCACTTGGCGCACCCGTCGCCATACAGCGGCGCCACAGCACGCCACGCAGCGTCTTTCAGCGCGCTTATCGCTTATCTCGCGTCGCACATTGCAGCCCGCACGGTGCCCTTACCCGAGCGCGATTCGCCAGCGCTTCAGCGAATACAGCGGCACGAGTGGAATCAGCACCGGCACCGTCTGCACGTAGCGCTGGTATTCCGGGTCGCTGCCGTAGCGCTCGTCTTGCTTTCGCTCGAGGCGCTTCGTCGAGCCGATCATCACCAGCGTGATGCAGACCCAGCCGGATACGCTCGCCGCCCAGTGCCACAGCTCCGTATAAGCCGACAGACCACAGACGAAGTTGCCCAGCCAAAACAGCGTCTCCCCGAGATAGTTCGGACAGCGCACCAAGCGATAGAGCTTTACGTCGCAGAACCGACTGGGAAACTGCCGCTTAAACGACTCCTTCTGACGGTCCGCCCACGCTTCAAGCAGCAGTCCGCCCACCATCACCAGCACGCCGACCAGCACGGAAATCGACGGCGCGACGGTTCCAGCATCAGGCTGACGAATCAGGTAGCGCTCGATGTTCAGCGTCGCCGGACTACACATCACCACGTACAAAATCGACACGCCGATCCAAATGGCCAGCTTGCGCAGCGGTCCAATGTGTCCCGAGCGAGACTCGACGTCAGCCAGCTCTTTGCGATACGACGGCAAGCGCTCACGCAGCAGCAGAAAGCTCCCGAGCCGCAGACCGTAGAGAACCAAGAGCAGACACTGCGCCATCACGACGAGCGGAAGCTTGCCGCCCGAGCGATACAGCGCTTGTCCCATCAGCACCGCGACCGATCCGGCGTAGCCCAGGCTGATGAAGTAGACCACGCGCTGAAAGCCAATCAGCGTCGTAAACAGTGCCAGTGCGAGCTGAAACAGCAGCTCAGACGAAGGACTCATCACCGAAGAAAGCCAGCTCATGAAACGCTAGTTTAGTTGAGCCACTTCTGCGCGGGATCTCTGTCGCGTCCACCGTCGAGCACATCAAACTTACGACCCGACGGCTTGCTTGCGCTGGGTCGAAGCCCAAACAGCTTGCGTCGCAGAAGCCGCCACGGCGACTGACCACCGTGATCCGACAGCAGCACAAACGTCACCAGCAGCGTCGCGAGGTTTGCGCACAGCAGCTCCCACTCGCCACGAAACAGGTCCGCCAACAGCCCGATGCCGATGAAAAACCAGGCCAGCGTCCGTCCCGAGGTCTGCTGATCCACGCCCCACATCCGCACCTGAAGCCCGCCGTATAGCTGCGCAAAGCTGAGCAGCACCATCGCAAACAGCGGTGCAGCTTCCATCGGAATCGGCAAAAGTCCCGTCGCGGGCGCAAACAGCGCATGCAGTCGTCCACTCAGCGCAACGACCAGCGACGAACAGAGCAGCACCACGGCGCTCCACGCGATGATGCGACGCGGACCGATGCGCTGCTCAATCGCGCTTCCCAGCGACCACAGAAGCAGCCCGAGAAACAGCAGCGCAAACGGACTGAGCACAAAAAACGGCGCGGTCAACAGTCGCCACGGCTGTCGTCCGAGCGCCAGCGACGGCTCCAGCAACAGCTCCGAGCGCACAAACTTCCCGACGACCGGCAGAATCGACAGCACAAACGACAGCAGCAGCACGCCAAACACCGTCATACAGCCCGGCGTAAGCTGGCTCCCGAGTCGAACTTGCACAAATCGCGAAGACGGAGGCTGCGGCATAGAAGGACGCAACTAGAAGCCGATGAGGCGTTTGACGTCTTTGGCGACGAGCAGCAGCATCAGACCGAGCAGAATCACCATGCCCACCATGTGGACAATCTGCTCGATGCGGTGGTTGACGCGACGACGGGTGATGACCTCGATGCTCAAAAACACCAGGCGACCACCGTCGAGAGCGGGCAGCGGCAGCAGGTTAAAGAAGCCGAGCAGCGCGCTGATCTTGGCGGCCAGCTCCAGACCTTCGACGAAGCGCTGACCGAGCTGCTGCGCAATCATCTGCGTGATGCCGATGATGCTGACAAAGTCGTCCATCTTCGCTTTGTGACGACCCGTGATCATGTTCGACAGCGCCACCACCTGCGCCACCGTCAGACGCCAGGGCTCAATCGCTGCCAGCTTGGCCGCCGCGCCCAGTCCAAGTCGCTCTCGGTCGGGGCTGACAGACATCTGAATGCCGATGCTAAAGCCACCAGCGGGATTTTGCGCGGGCTTGACGACGACGGTCTGAAACGCACTGCCGCGACGAACCTGGATTTCCAGTGGCTGACCGCCCGAGCCCGCGATGCGAGGCCGCACTTCGTCGATCATTCCGACGGCGTGACCGTTGATGCGGGTGATGACATCGCCAGCCTGAAGTCCCGCAGCCTCGGCGGGCTGACCCGGAATGAGCTTCTGAACCATCGTGCCGGGCACGCCCGCAAAGAAGTTAATCAGGAAGAAGACAGCGACGGCGAAGACGTAGTTTACGATCGGACCAGCGGCGATGGTCAAAAAGCGCTGCCATGCAGGCCGGTTCGGATACGAGCGAGGATCGTCAGCGGCAATGCCTTCGTCGTCGGGATTGAGCCCAGCGATCTGCACGTAGCCACCGAGGGGAATGGCGCCGACCTGGAAGGTGGTCTCACCGCTCACCTTGCTAAACAGCGCGGGTCCGAAGCCAATCGCGAATCGGTCCACCCGCATGTTGCACATCTTGGCGACGATGTAGTGACCCCACTCATGGACGATGATGAGGACGCCGAGCGCCAAAATCGCCAGTGCGACATAAAACACGGTAAGCATGGGCGTAAGATTAGCCTGAATGATTCGTCGGTGCCAAGCGCGCCCAGTCGAACCCCGGGCTTTGGCGACAAGGACGGACGACAAGGTACGCACGCCTGGCGCTTGCCGCTCACCCGGCCCGCGTGCGATGCTGACGTTGCAGTCGTGGCAAGCGAACTACGTGAGTCCAATCGTTCCGCTCGCTTCGGGTCTTGGATCATCCGCACGGGGCAGCAGCCCACGCGTCCGGTGACGAAGACTCCGAAGGGCGCGCGGCTGCCCACATGGTCCGCAGGTCCGCTGGCGCTGGTGGGATCGCTTCTGCTCGGCTGTCCGCAGGCTCCGACGGAGCTTCGCAGTCCGCAGACGCTTGCTCCGGCAGAAGTTACGGTGGCGCTCGTCGGCACAAGCGATCTTCACGGCTACGTCGAGCCCAGACAGCTCTCGATCACGGACGATACCGGCACCAAGCGCACCGTCGAAAAAGGCGGCCTTGCGCTGTTTGGCGGATATCTGCGCAACCTTCGACAGCGACATCCGGTGCTGCTCCTCGATGGCGGCGATCTGTTCCAGGGCACGATGGTGTCCAATCTGGGTGAAGGACGCGCGGTCATCGACGGATACAACGCGCTGGGATACACGGCAGCGGCGGTCGGCAACCACGAGTTTGACTACGGTCCCGACGGGCCCAAGTCGGTGCCCAGCTCTGCCGCAGACGATCCGACGGGTGCGCTGAAAGCCAGAATTGCCTCGGCACGCTTTCCGTTTCTGTCGGCCAACCTGATCGACAAAAAGACCAGTCAGCCGGTGGACTGGCCAAACATCTATCCGTCGAAGATCGTCCAGGTTGCTGGGATTTCGATCGGTCTGATTGGCGCCGTCACCGAGGACACGCCGCGCACCACCAACGTGCTGAACCTCCGCGACGTGCAGATTGCCAGCATCATTCCGGCAGTGCGCGCGCAAGCCGAGCAGCTCCGTCGCAGTGGCGTGGCGGCGGTGGTGCTGACGATTCACGAAGGCGCAAACTGCACCGACTTCCACGACGCGAAGAACATCAAGCCGTGTGACAACGAAGACGGGCGCGTGCTGCCGATTGCCAGGGCGCTACGCGATGTCGTCGATGCGGTGGTGGCAGGACACTCACACGCGGGAATCGCACACTTTGTCGACGGAGTCCCCGTCATTCAAGCCTTCGCGTACGGACAAGCGTTCGCGCGCACCGATCTGGTGTTCCGTCGCAGTCAGTCGGGCTTTGTGCTGGACAAGACGCGGACCCTGATTCATCCGCCGCAAGAGCTATGTTCCGTCGAGCTACCGCCGCTGCCTGAGTCGCCCAAGAGTCCGATCACGCCGTCAGACGGATCAGGCAGCAAGGCCGCGTCGCCGCAGCGAATCTGGCGCTGTGACAGCAAGATCCTCGAAGCCAAGCCGCACAAGCCAGCGACGTACGAAGGCCAGCCGGTGAGTCCGTCGGTCGATGTCGCCGGCGCGCTCGCGTCGCACATTGCCAAGGCTGCTGAAAAGCGCGGATCGTCGCTCGGTGTGACGATGGCGACGAGGCTGCATCGAAACTTCAAAGTAGAGTCCCCGCTCGGACAGTTTTTGGCCGATCTCACCCGAGGCGCAGCGGCGCAAGCAACCGGACAGCCCGTCGATCTGGCGCTCCAAAACGGCGGCGGCATTCGCAACGAGCTTCCGGCGGGCAACCTGACCTACGGCGACGTGTTCGAAGTGCTGCCTTTTGACAACCGACTGGCGCTCGTCAAGATGCCCGGCTCGGCGCTGATTGAGCTGTTCCGACGCAACCTACTCGGCAGTCACGGCATCCTGATTCCAAGCAGCGGCATCCGTGTTCAGTCGCGCTGCAGCGGTGGCGAGCTACACGTCGAGCTGGTGCAAGACAACGGTCAGCCCATCGATCCGACGCGGAAGTACACCGTCGCAACCAGTGACTTTTTGGCGCTCGGAGGCGACAACTTCGGTGCCATCGTTCCGACGCTGGGCGAAGGTGCGGTCAAGGTCTACGAAGACACCACCCTGCGAGAGATCATCGTCGAAGAGCTTCAGCGCTATCGCGGCCCGTTCCTCGGTGGAACAACGAGTCCCACCCGACTGAACATGCCGATGCCTCGACCCGTGCGCTGTCAGACGCAGCCCGGCGCGCCCACCGTCAGCACCAGCGACATTCACTAACGCGGACGATCAAAACCCAACGACGCGCTTGCCCTTGCGAGTTGGTGTGCCGCCAGGCTCGCTCTTGCCTACGCGACGCGGCTTTTTCCCGCTGCTGTGCGCCGTCGACGGACTCTCATCGGCTGGCTTTGACACCTCGCTCGCTGGCGTCGCAACATCGTCCGATGAAGGCTCGTCGGGAGATGCGGCTGCACGATCAGCAACCGGCTCGATCGCCTGTCTCACGATCTGTTCCTGCGATGGCTGAAGGCGTCGAAGCAGCGCGCCACCACCGAGCATCAGCAGCGACATCGCCGCGCCACCAAGCACCACAAAGCGCCAGCTCCGTCGCAGCGCATGGATCAGCATCGGACCGATGAATCCCGCTGGCAGCGCGTCCTGCGCGTAAACCGGCGAACGCGAAAAGCCAATCGAGTGCTCTGCCGAGAGAATCGGCTCCCGACTCCCCAGCACACGCGACGGCACGCTCGACAGCACACTCGACGCATGCAGTCTTGGATCAAGCCGCACCACCGTCTCATACCCGCAGCGCTCCCGAACCTCTTGCAGCGCCGCCAGCACTTGACCCATGTTGGGCCGCTTCGCGCGCTCTTTGTCGAGCATCTCGTCGATCAAGTCCGCAAGCTCGACGCCAATGTGCGCAGTCAGTGTATTCAGACGAGCCGGCGTCGAATACAGCTGCTTACACATCAGGTCGAGCGGCGTCTCTGCATCAAACGGAGGAACGCCCGCCGCGCACTCATACAAAATGCAGCCGAGCGAGTAGACATCCGCCTTTTCATCGACGGTGGACGGATTCTGAATCTGTTCCGGCGCGGAATACTTTGGCGTTCCCAAGTAGTCCGCCATCGTCTTGCCACCACCGAGCGCGAGCGTCAGCTTGGCAATTCCGAAGTCCAAGATCTTGGTCCGCAGCTCCGAAGCGCGCCGCAA
>CALMML010000250.1 GCA_937868485.1 uncultured Myxococcales bacterium
GATCGTTTTCCGCAATCAGCGCCGCGTTGTAGAGCGCATCGTGACGGTGCGTCGACGACTTGAAGCGAGGCTCGGTGCCCAGCTTTTGATACGCCGTCACCGCTTTGTCGTATTCGAAGAACCGCTGATGGTTCACCGCCGCACGGAACAGCGCTTCATCGACGAGCGTGCTCTGCGGATACTCGCTGACGATCCGCTCGTACGTTTCCGTCGCTGCGCCATACCTTCGATCGCTCTCTTGTGCGACGGCGGCATTGAACAGCGCTTTGTCGGCATCGTTGCCGCGCGGATCTTGTCCCACCAGCTCGATAAACAGCGACGCAGCCTCGGCAAAGCGCTTCTGCGCAAGCAGCTGCTCGGCTTTCTTGAAGCGAACCTGCTGCGACAGCTTCTTGATCGTGCCTTGCTGCGACTGCGCGACCTGCGAGCCACCGCCGCAGCCTCGCTCTTTGAGCTTCGCCGTCCACTCCTCGAGCTTTTCGAGATCGCCTTCGATGTTGTACGACACAAGCAGCGCGTTGCCGGCATCGACCGCGTGCTCATCTTTGCAGTGCTTGTGGACGATATCGGCCATCCGCAGCCGCATTTGCGAGAAACGCAGGTAGCGGAAGTCAATTTCCGCCGCTTTGTACGAAAACAGCGCGATTTTGGCCGAATCCGGCAGCAGCGTCACGTAGCGGTCGTAGGCAACCTGGAGCTTGGCCACGTCATCCGGCAGCGCAATCGGCGTCACCGGCGGTGTCAGCTTGCCCGTCTGCGGCAGCGGCGGCTCACCAACGAGCTTCTGCGCCACTTGCTCTCGATACAGCGCCGAGACGACCGCTTCGCGTGCCTTGATTGCACCGTACGCAGAGTCTTCGACGTACTTGCCCTTCGGATCCGCGTCGCGGACCTTTTCGTACGCCTCGGCAGCGTCGGGATACTTTTCGCCAAAGAACAGCGACTCCGCCAGGTAATAGCTGTATTCGTAGCGATCCTTGCTGTTCGGATGCTGCTTCAGGTACGCCTCGTACGAGGCTGCGGCCTGTCGGTATTCCTCGATCGCCTGCTCGCGCAGCTTCGGATCGGACTTCGCTTGCGCTTGCTCACGCAGCTTCTGCGCGCTTTCGTGACGACGCAGCACCACGTTCATCAGCGCCGCGTCGGCCAGCTTCAGACCTTCCGTCAGCGCTGCATCGTTGTCGTGGTTCTGCTTCGCCCAGTCGCTGCCTTCGACGTAGGTTCGCGCAAGCTGCTCTCGTTCACGCAGGGCTTGCTCGAAGTTTCGCAGACGCTCCATCGCTTGCACCACGCGATCCTGAATGCGCGGGTTTTCGGCGGCGAGCGGCCACATCGCGATGGCGCGCTTATACACCTCAGCGGCGCGAGCGTACTCGGTTCGATCGAACAGCACGTCGCCCATTCGCTGGAACACCTCGCGAACGTGCGGCTCGCTCTCTCGGCCTTTGTAGTGCAGCTCCGCGCGGGAAAGTCCCGACACCGGATCGTCTTTGCCGTCGCCGTCCCAGTCACGCTCGGCAAACGACAGCGCCAGGTACTGAACCGACTCGGTGCGCAGCGCAAAGCCTTCTTTTTTGCCGGGCTCGCCGAGCTTTTTCTGATCCGCCAGCACGACCAGCTCGTCGAAGTGCTTCACCGCGTCGACGAAGCGATCCGATCGATAGAACGACCACGCCAGCTTGTAGAGCGCTTTGTCGAAATACGGCGGCTCTCGGAACGGCACCGCTTGCTGGTACGCAAAGATCGCCGCGTCGAGTTCTCCTCGATCGAAGTGATGTTCACCCAGGCGCGTCCAGGTCTCGGCGCGCAGCTTCGGGTCCGACGGAAGCGCCTCGCAGCCATCGTACGGAGGCTTGTTTTTGCGTCCCACCGGCGGCGCAGGCGTCGCAAGCGGCTGATATTTGTTCGCGCAGACCAGACCGAGAAACGCTTGGCGCGCTTCGTCGTCGTGATCCATTTCCCCGAGGCAGTATCCGAGCAGATACGTCGCCAGGTGATTGTTGCGATAGCTCGGGAAGTCGCGCAGCAGCCGACGATACAGTTCCACCGACGGACCGTACTCGGGCAGCGCGACCAGCTCGCCGGTCTGCGACTTGGACTGACCGATGAACGCTTCATTTGTGCGCTCAAAGAGCAGCTCCGCCAGACGGAACATCGCCTCGGGTGAGTGACGCGGATGCTGCGGATGACGACCTAAAAATCGCTCCAGCTCGACGATCGCTTCGGCGCGCAGCTTCTTTTCGTTCGCTTCTTCGCGGGTCAGTCGATCGGCAAAGTCGCTCTTGAGGCTGTTTCGTCGCTGCTTGTAGCCTTCGCGTCCGACCTCGTCGAGCACTTGCTTGTAGCTGCGCGCAGCCTCGAAATAGCGACGATAATCAGCGGCCAGCTCGGGCGGCAGCTCACTCGGCAGCGGCACTTCTTCGGGCTTGGTCTGCGGAGCTTGCTCTGTCATCGCAGAAACCAGCGGCTGCGACGGCGGCTTGGCTGCAGGCTTGTTGTCTTCGGGCAGCGCAAACGCATCGTCGAGCATTCGCAGCTCGCGCTGCTGATCGTGCTGAATCTGCGCCAGCTCGTCGCTGGACTTCTGACGACGGGCCCACGCCACTTCGGCGATGCCAGCCTCGGCGGAAATCAGCAGCTCACGATACTGATCCGCCGTCTGGGACAGCTTTGCCCACGCTGCTTGTCCGACGATCTGCGCGGTGTCCGACGACAGCTTCTCAAGCGCTTCTTGTTGCTGACGCAGGCTGTCGCGCTCCGACGCAAGCTGGCTTTGCATGTTGCCGACGCGCACATCGAGCAGCCGATCCAGCTTGCCAATCGCGTCACGCAGCCGACGCTCGATCGTCGTCGCTCGACCGAGCGCCTGGAGCATCTCATCGGCTTGTGCGCGCGATCCCGTCGGCAAACGAAGCAGCAGGTGCAGATACAGCGGTCCTTCTTCGCCCAGCAGCTCTGCGTGACTGCGACGGGCCAGGCTGGTTCCATCGAGCGGATCGTTGCCGCCTTTGGGCTCTGCCAGTGATTTGGACACCGCTTCACGACGCTGTGACAGCGACTGAAGCTGCTGTTTTTCTTCCGCCGTCGCGACGCTCGCAAACAGCGCATCCAGGCGATCACCGCTCGCTCGATGCAGCGCGACGAGATAGCGATACAGCGCCAGGCTACGATTGCGTGGCTCGGACAGATCGGCTGCACCGACGGAGCTTGCTCCACTTGGCTCGGGTCGACGCGCGGCCTGACGAAGCGCTTGTTCCTGCTCTTCAAGCGCAATCCTCGTCGAGTACAGCTCACGATCGGTCGCTTGCAGCTGGGTCAGCACTTCATCGCCGCGCAGCGAAGCAATCAGCGACGGATGAGCCAGCGTTTGCAGCGACAGCGGCGCTTTCACCGATCCCAGCTGACCGCGCAGCCTATCGGTAAACGTCGGCGCACTGCCCAGGTCAAGCTGTAGCTTTTCGACGAGCGGCGTCAGCTCTGCGCGTGTGTTGGAAAAATACTCGGCAGCCGCATCGGGTTCTCCTCGACGGAGAAGCAAGTTGCCCAAAAACAGCTTGGCTTCAGCCACCGGAAGCGCCGTCGACGGCTCGTCACGATACGCCAAGAGCAGCAGCTTCAGCGACTGCTCCGCACGCTCCGAGTCACCAGCTTTCAGCGCCGACCACGAGGCTTCGTAGATCGCGTCTTTGAACAGGCTGCTTTTTTGCGAGATGCGCAGATAGAAGTCGTGCGCTTTTTTGCTGTCGCCGCGCTCGTGGAAAATTCGTCCGAGCGCCATGTTGCATAGCTCGACGATCCGAAGATCGTCGTCGCGACGCGGAAGCGGTCTGTCCGCAAGTGCCGTAAAGGTAGACAGTGCTCCGTCGAGCTTGCCGACCTGAACCTGCGCGGCTCCGACGACGTAGTGCGCACGATAAAAATAGGCACTCGAGTCCGGGACCGCGCTGAGCGCATCGATCGCGCCTTGCGCATCCCCACGCAGAAACAAAAGCTTGCCGCGCAGATAGACGGCGGACTCTGGCTGGCTCGACGGTGGCAGCGCCGCAAGCTGGCTGAGCCAGGTCTTTTCCTGCGGATCTGGACCAAGCTGCGTCGACAGCGCGACGAGCTTTGCCAGGGCTTCGCCATCGCTCGGCTTTTTCGACACAAGCGCGACGAGCTGGGCTTTGGCTCCGCGTAGATCTCCCTGTTCCGTCAGCGCGTCGGCCAGCAGTCGCAGCGCGTCGGGAAGGTCAGCCAGAGCTGGCTGGAGGCTTCGCTGTTCCAGGATCAGCGACGAAGCTGCCGCGAACAGCTTGCGATCATACAGCGTGCGGGCGTCGTCGATGATGCGCTGCGGAGAGCGTGTCTGCGTCGGCTGCGACTTGGCTTCATCGCTTCGTGCCGGAGTTGTTCCCGTCGGAATCGCACCTTCAAGTCCTGTGACCGCGCTCTCGAGCTGATCGAGCGCCTGCGACAGAGGAATGGCCGCTTGATCGGCTGCGACGGCGGACTGCGACGGTCCAAGGATTGGCGTTAGCAGCCCGAGCGCTCCGACGAAACCCAAGGTCAAAATCCGGCGAGTGTACCCAGATAGGCCAGGCGCTTTCGACGAGGATATGCAAGGCGTACGACGCACGTCAGTTGGCCTTCTTGGTGCTCTCGACTCGGAAGTCGAAGGCGGGACGGTCTTCCACACGGACCAGCATCGGGTTGCCTTTTTCAAAGCAGCGCACTTCCAGCCGCGTCGTCTGTCCGTCGACGACACTGAAGCGATGCGCCGCCTTGGCGGTGAACTGATACTGGTCGTAGTAAGAGAACACTTTGTTTCCGTCGCCGCGATAGGTCACAGCGATGGCCAGCGTGTGATCTCCGGGTCGGACGTTGCCGTCGTAGACGTTTTGCTCTTTCGAATCGGTGGGACGACCGGGCTCTAGGCTGCGAACGTAGACCTCGCGACCGTCGAGCTGGTAGCTGACCTTGACCATCTGGTACAGCCGTCCCATTTGGTCTTTTTGGACGACGACGAGCTTGGCTCCACCTTGCGCCGAGCCGAGCAGCGTTTCCGTCAGCAGCGACAGGCGCGCTTTGCTGCGGAACACCTGATCACGGATGTCGCGCGTGCGACGATCCAGATCGCTTAGCTGATCGCTTGTGACCGTCGAAGAGGCACTGGTTGTGGGCTGTACAGCACTGGCTGCGACGTCGGGCGAAGGTGCGGAACTGGTCGTCGCAGGTGCGGAACTGGTCGTCGC
>CALMML010000251.1 GCA_937868485.1 uncultured Myxococcales bacterium
GCCACAGCCGGTGCCATCGGAGGCGCTTTCATCGCAGGCGGCTTCGGCGGCGGTGCCGGACGACTTCCCTTCGGTGGAGGCGCAGGCATCGCGATGTCCATCTCGATCGCATCTACCGATTCGAGCGCATCGTCTTCGAGCAGATCATCGGCATCGTCTTTGGCAGCGGCCTTCACATCCGGCTTGACCGGCTCTTTGGCAGCGGCTTTGGCCTCCGGCTTGACCGGCTCTTTGGCAGCGGACTTGAGCGGCTCCGCCTTGATGCCGTCTTTGGAATTGGTAGCGGACTTGAGCGGCTCTGCCTTGATGCCGTCTTTGGAATTGGTAGCGGACTTGAGCGGCTCCGCCTTGATGCCGTCTTTGGAATTGGTCGCCGACTTCGCAGGCTCTGCGTCTTTGGCCGCCAGCTTGCCCAGCGCGCCCTTGGGAGCCGTGTCCTTGCCCGCGCCCTTGGCGTCTTTGGCCGCGTCTTTGGCCGCCGCTTTGGCTGGCTCGGACTTGGCACCGGACTTGGGCGGCTCGACCTTGGTCTCGGGATCTTCCCACGACGCTTTCGCATCCCCCAGACCGAGCGCCGCAAAGTCAAGCGAGCCCATCTGCGTCTTGTCGCCGCCCTCGTCTTCGTCATCGGCTGGCTTCGGCGCAGGTGCGGGCTTGGCCTTCACTGGCTGCGGGTTTTTGCGCGCTTTGTCCACCGCCGCGCGCACTTCGTCGATCGAGTCCGGTGGCAGCCAGTCCGACTGACCTTCTCGCCACACGAAGATGTCGCGACCCGGCGTGCCTTGCTCGCTGAGGATCCGCTGCGCAAGCTCTGCGAGCGGCATCGGATCGACCACATTGCCATCGAGCGACAGGTGCCACTCATCGGGCGCTTGCTGCGTCGGTCCGCCCAGCTTGGAAAAGAAGTCGGCCATTCCGCCGATCATCGTCGAGTCGCCACCCTCGCTCTCGTCGCCGCCGCCACCGCCGCTGTGACCGCCGCCGCCGCTACCGCCGAGCAGTCCGACCGACGCCCGCGAGCCAATCATCGTCGCGTCCTCGGACTCTCCTTCGCCTTTGGCAGTACGGACGCCGCCTTGGCTGACCGTGATCTGGCAGCCACACTTTTTGCAGCGAATCTTGAGCACCTTCCCCCGGACTCGGTCGTCGGGAAGGTTGTACTTGGTTTGGCACTGTTCGCAGGAAAACTTCATGTTCCGGGGGCTCCCCAGGCGCGCGATTCTGTTGGGCCACTTGGGTCAGGCGGCGCAGCTTCCGCCATCGTTCCCAGCGGTGGGATCAGTACGGGCAGTGACACGACTCGACGATCGGTTCTCACTATACCCGAAGACAGCGCGTCTAAAAAGCCGGTCAGATCGCGTATTTTCAGTAACTTGCGCCACATAGCTAGGTGCGATGCGGATTCCTGCGCAGGCCGTGCTACGGTGCGCTCGTGCCCATCCGACATTGGTTCCGTTTCGTCGCTGTGGTGGTTTTTTCTGGGACGACGCTGCTGACGGTTCGTTCCCTGCGCGCACAGCCTGCGGCTTTGTGTGACCCGGCCCTCTCTGCGACCCGGCGAGCGCTCATCAGCGCAGGACAAGCGGTCGTGTCGGTGCCGGTGGCTCACTTGTACGAGCGCGCCGATCCGCAAGGTCCGCTCGCGGATCAGGCGCTGTTTGGCGAGCGCTTGCGCATCGTGCCGCAGCCTGATTCCTGCCACGGTCCGGCGGATGCGCTGCTGCTCGTGCAGACGGCGGCTTCGTATCAAGGCTATGTGCCGATTGATGCGCTGGCTGTCGGTCCAGGTCCGCAGTCCACCGTGTCGCTGGTTCCCGGTGGAGCGCCGGTGCGGCTGCGGGTCACGTCGCGACTCGCCAACCTGTTTCGCAGTCCCGATGTGACGGTGGCCAATCCGCGCTGGGTGCTGCCGCTGCAAAGTGAGCTGGCGCTCATCGAGGTTGTGTCGGCTCGCTGGCTCAAGGTGCTGCTGCCCGATGCCAGCCTCGCGTACATTCAGCGCGGTGATGTCGAGCCGATTCCTTCCGAGCAGCCGACGATCGCGTGTGTGCTGGCGGCGGCGCAGCGGTACGAAGGAACGCCGTATCTGTGGGGCGGACGATCGACGCTGGGCGTGGACTGTTCCGGGCTGGTTAGCAGTGCGTTTGCGGCCTGCGGAGTGATTCCGCCTCGCAATGCCGCACCGCAGATGGCGTGGTCGTCGGCTGTGCCAGTTGCCGAGCAGGCTGCGCTGCGACCCGGTGATCTGGTCTTCTTTGCCAGCGCCGAGGCTCCAGCGGGCAGCCCGCCCAAGGTTGCTCACGTTGGCATCTTCGTCGGAAATGGCCGCTTTTTACACGCCACCACCAGCGATCGTCCCGTCGTTCACGAAAGCGCGCTGGGCGAGCCCGAGTGGCAGCGACGATATCTGGGCGCCCGTCGCTACAAGACCTTCTAACCAAGCGTGATCTGCGTGAAAGCGAGACTGGTTAGCGGCAGTTTTCGTCGACCAAGTGCGTCAGGTCGTCGAGCGAAAACGGATCGGGCAGGTAGTCCTCGAAGTCGAGCATGCTCGCCGCCTTCCAGTCCGCTTCCTGATCGAGCAGCGCGATGATTGGCAGCCGTCGCCGAGGACTGACCGCTCGCAGCGCCGCGAGCAGCTCTTTGCCACCCAGTTGGGCCAGCAGTCGATAGCGCAGAAGCACCAGCGCCACATCGGGCTGCTCTGCGCCGCGCACCGCTTGGTCAAACGACGACACCGTCAGCGTGCGATAGCCGCGCTCGCCCAGACAAGACTGCACCGAGTCGATCAGCGTGGATCGGTCCTCGATGAGCAGCACACCGCCGCCCCATCCTGGCTGGATCTCGTCGCCCGCTGTAAGCATGTGCGACAAGTACCCCCATTTACCCTCATGGTCAACCAAAACGCAGGACGTTTTGGATATTTGGGGTAATCGAGCTACGGCACCAGCACGCTCGGATCATCGACATAGGCGGTCAGCGTGCCGCTCGTGTTGATGCGAAGCTGGAAGTTGCCGCCGCTTGGAACCGGCACCGACAGCTCGAGCTTTTGCCAGTCCGCCGTGCTCTGGGCGATGGTTGGCGACGAAGCGATGACTTTGTTGGCACCCAGATCCCAGATGTCGAGCCCGATCTTGGCTCCGGCGCTGGCCTGCTGCACAAACACATAGGCTGAAGCCGTCAGCGTCTTGCCTACTTTCGACGGAAGCTGGAGCGACTGGTTTAGGACGTTGGCCGTGGCGCTGGTGCTCGTCACTTGCAAGGATCGCAGGCCACAGCGCGGCGTGCCGAGGCTGACCATCCAGGTGGTGCCGCCGCCGGACTGGTTGCAGCAGCCGTCCCACTTGCCGGGAATCGAGCTGGCAGGGCTGCCGGTGTTCACTGCCTTGCCGTTGCCGTCGGGCTCGACGCTCGGAGTCTCGAAGCCAGGGTTTTGCAGCAGGTTCTGCGAATCGATCGGGCACATGCCCATGTCGCGGGCCTGCATGGCCAGGTCCGGTGTTCCACCTTCGACGTTGCTGGTTGTCGGACTGCACGCCAAACACAGAGCGAAGAGGCTCGCTGCCCATCCTGCCGTGAGCTGTCGTCGTACGCTGCGCATGTTTTCCCCCAAGAGCCGGTTGCAGCAAGCAGCATATCAGGGACAGGCTCGCTTGTTCGATGCCGTCCGGTCGACAGGATCGCGTGGCGGCGCGCGCTCGTTTGGCGCAAACGTGATACACCGTCATCCCGAGCGAGATGGTCCAGATGAAGCCCGTTGAGTCCGTGCCGGTTGCCGTCGTCAGTCGGCCCAAGTCGAAGTATCCCGAGCTGCCGCCCTTTGATCCTCCCAATCCCGTCTACGAGCAGGTGGAAGCGGCGCTGCGTGATCTGGGGCTCGACCGGGCGCGCAGTGGAACGCCGGACTGGAACCCGCTCGGGGACTTGATTGCGCCGGGCGATCGCGTGGTGCTCAAGCCAAACTTCGTCGCGTCGAAGAACTTTCATCAGCCGCTCGTCGGGGACAAGCTGCTGTGTAGCTCGACGCCGGGATCGGTGCTGCGGCCCTTGATCGACTACGCGCTGCGAGCGACGGGACCGACCGGACAGGTCACGATCGTCGATACGCCCGTCGAAGGCTGCAACGTCCAAGACGTGCTGGCGGGCCTGGGAATCGATCAGCTGATTGCGTATTACCGTCAGCGCGGGCACTTGGTCGAGTTTCTCGATCTGCGCTACTTCCAGATCGTGCCTCGGATGGTGCTCGACGATGTGCGACGACGTGGACGGTCGCTCAACCTGGGCATGCTGGTGCGAGAGTCGCTGCCCGGAGATCCGCTCGGTTATCGGGTGGTGGATCTGGCGAGTCGCTCGCGCTTTGCCGACGTGGAGCGACGGGCCGGACGCTATCGCTTTCATCGCTCGCACAAGCACACGCCGCATCCGCATCACTCGGACGGCAAGCACGAGTATTCGATCCCTCGGACGGTGCTCGCTGCCGACTGCATCTTGAACCTGTGCAAGCTCAAGACGCACAAAAAGTCGGGCGTGACGCTGGCCTGTAAGTCGGTGATCGGGCTGACCAACGAAAAGTACTGGCTGCCGCACTACACCGCCGGGACGCCTGCCGAAGATGGCGACGAGTTTCCGTTCTGGCCGCCGCTCGCGGTGCGGATGGAAAACCAGCTTCAGCGTCTTCCGCTGCCGCTTGGGCACTCGCTGGTGGCGCGCGCGCCGAGGCTGCAAGACCCGCAAAACGGGATGGTCAAAGGGTTCATCCTGGAAGGCTCGTGGGAAGGCAACGACACGATCTGGCGCACGATCTTGGACCTAAACGAAATCGTGCTGCACACGGGCAAAGATGGGGTGCTAAGAGACACTCCGCAGCGACGCTATCTGACGCTGATCGACGGCATCATCGGGGGCGAAGGGGAAGGGCCGCTTGCGTCGACGCCGCGTCACGCTGGGCTGATTGTCGCCAGCCAAGATCCGGTGCTGGCCGATCTGGTGGCGACGAAGCTGATGGGCTTTGATCCGTCGCGCGTGAAGACGATTACCGAAGGGCTGCGCAGGCCGATCCTGCCGTCGTCCAAAGAAGGCGCGCTGGTGGTGTCGGTAAGCGGTGTGCCGCCGAGCGGTGCGTTTGTGCCGCCTTCGACCTGGCCGTCGCTTGTGCGCAAGCCGCAGGATGTGAAGCCATGAGCACGCTTCGTCTGTCCGAGAGCCGAGTCCTGGTGACGGGCGGCGCGGGCTTTCTTGGCTCGTTTGTCGTCGAAAAGCTACAGGATCGAGGCTGTACGCAGATCTTCGTGCCGCGCTCTTGCGACTACGACTT
>CALMML010000252.1 GCA_937868485.1 uncultured Myxococcales bacterium
CGGCTCACCGACGAATCCTGTGCGCGTTCGACCGGGCATTGCCAGATGGGAATACGCGAAGTTTTCGCTCATCGCGTAGCCTTCCAGCATCTCCAGTCCCAGATCGCTGTACCACTCCAGAAGCTCTGCGGGAATTGGTGCAGACCCGCTGACTGCGACGCGCGTCTTGTCGAGTCCCAGTCCCGATAGCACTTTGCGACGAAGGATTCCGCCGAGCAGCGGAACCTTCAGCATCGTGCGCAGCTTGTCTGCTGGAAACTTTTCAAACACACCTTGCTGGAACTTGAGCCAAAGACGCGGAACGGACTGAAACAGCGTCGGGCGCGCGCGCTTGATGTCCGATACAAACGTGTCCAAGGAGTCCGCAAAAAAGAGCTGACAACCAGCCCACATCGCAACGCACTCGACGGCAGCACGCTCAAAGACGTGCGCAAGCGGAAGATAGGAAAGGAATCTGTCTTCAGGCGTGATGCGGAGTACTTGCTGAAATCCTGCGCACGCTGTGGCCATCGCTCCGAAGCTGTGCGCGACTCCTTTGGGCTTTCCGGTGCTTCCCGATGTGTAGATGATCATCGCGGCTTCATCGGCGCTTCGGGATGGCTCTCCGGTCATCGGTGCGCTGGCTTTGATCACGTCTGCCCAGACGGGAGCACCAGGCTGGGTTCCTGGCTGATAGGAAATGCACGCGACGCCAGTGGGAACCGCTTCGGCTTGCGATTCCCAGCCATCGAGCTTGCCGACAAACAGCGCCTTGGCGTTGCAGTGCGACAAGATGTAGGAAATCGTGTCCGCTCCGAGCGTCGGATAAATCACGACGGAGACATACCCAGCCATCCAGATCGCGATGTCCGACAAGATGAGCTGCGCACAGTTTTTGGACAGAATCGCAACCGAAGAACCTGGGGCAAACCCACGCGAGCGCAGATGGGCCGCCATCCGTCTCGCTTCGTCCATCGCCTGTCCGAAGGTGAAGGTTGTCACCCCACCTCCTGGTAGAGGCTGTGTCAGAAACACCCGATCCTTTAGCTCTTTTTCCCACCGGTACAGACGTGTAAGGACCAGATCACGTTGGCTGCTCATTACTGTTTATCTTAACAAAAGGTAGGCTTCTCTGATCGACGGTGTCGGTCACGTCGCACACTGCGAAGCACGCGCGCGATTTGCGATAATGTCTGCGCGCATGAGGTGGCAGCGAGCGAAACACTGGCTCACGACGAAGATCGTCTTCGTGGCGCTGGGGCTGACCGCTTGTCAGTCTGGCCCGTCGGTTCGACCTTCGCCGATCGTCGCTTTACCGACGCCCGCGCTGCCCGAGCGGCTGGTCCATCTGGTCATCGACATTGGCTCATCAGGAACGTCGCTGTGTCTGTTTCCTGTGCAGCGCGCTTCCGTTCCAGCGAGCACCGAGCTTGGCGTGCAGTCCTTTCGTCGCTGTTCCGTTGGTGCGATCGAGCCAGTTTGTACCAAGTCCAAAGGCGGTCTGGCCCAGCTGGTGATCGGCAAGTCGCAAAGTGAAGTGACGACGCTGGTGATGGGACGGCTGCGGGATGCGTGGCGCGCGCTCGGTGAACCGGCTCCCAAAGGTCGTCCCGACTGGCGAAGTGAGGTGCGCTCCGCGGCGGCGCTGGGAACCGGTGGCTTTCGCGATCCAGAGAGCGGTGAGACGATCTTTCGTCCCGAGTGGCAAGTGCTGTGGCAGTCGGTGCAGCAGTTTCTTCATCACGAGGTTGCGCTGCCGCAGGTTGTCGCGCGTCCGATCACGGGCAGTGAAGAAGGACAGCTTGCGTGGCTTGGGGTGCGGGAAGCGCTGGCTCCGACGGAGCGCTTTGCGATCATGGAAGTCGGAGGCGCGACGGTGCAGTTTGCCACCGCCGACAGTCCCGGCGAGACGGATCTGGGCAAAGTGGTCGCTGTGTCCGATGGTCGTGGCCAAGATCTCAGCTTCGAGCGACTTTCGACCAGTCGGAGCGCGCACGCTGGATTTTCCGTCTGTTTCAGTCCCGATCGCCGAGACAAACAGAGCGGCACTGCGTGTGTGGATCTGCTCTATGAAAGCGTGTTTGCGGACTCTCGCGTCGCTGGCTTGGCGGCTGTGACACCGATTCGCCGCGTCTATGCGCTGGGGGCTCCGTGGCTCGGTCTGCTGCGTGAGCTTCCGTCGGCAGCGCCCTGGAAGGCCAAGACCGATCGCGAGCTTCCATCGCAAGTTCGTCTGCAAGATCTGCGTGCGCTGGCCGATCAGATCTGTCCGAAGACCGATCGACAGATTCTTACGCTGGCACCGCATTCCTATGAAGCCAAGCGCGGCGTCGGACGAACCTGTTATTCCGTCGCGTATCACGCTGCGTATTTTCAAGCGATCGCTCCTGCGGCCAAGTCACAGGAAGTGATTCCCGGTGGCGACGAGCAGTGGGCACGCGGCGCAGCGATCAGCGGTGAGTTTTTTAACGACTGTCGCTAGCGGTCTGCTACATAGCCGACATGTTCAGGCTCCGCGTCGCTCGTTCTGTACGGTCCGGCTGGCTTCGGTCGATCTGTCTGCCTGTACTTTGGATCGTTGCCGTCGGCTGCGGAACGCTGGGGGACGGACTGCCGCCGCAAGATCTGTGGCCTCGGACGCCGCTGCGAGGCTTTGTGCTGCGTGATGCAGAGTCGCCGTTTGTGCTGCTGCGCGCTGGCTTTGATCTAGACAATCCGACGACCGAGCCGAGTCCGATGAGCGCGTCGCTGCGGATGTTTGGTCAGATCTCGCCGCGCAATCAGCCCGATGTGTCGCAGATCTTCGTCCGCACCGTGACCAGCTTGGCGGAACAGTCTGCACCCGATGAGCTGCTGGCTCCGACGCTGACGTGGGAAGGGAAAGGCATCGCAAACCCGATGTGGCTCGTCGGTCTGCCCGATGAGGAGCCGGTGATGCTGTACACAAGCAGCGACGGAGCGATTGGACTATTTCGCAGGATGCGCGATGGCTCGCTCTCGAAGCTTGCGCGTCCGCTGATTCCGTCGGCAAGCCTTGTAACAGGCAAGCTTGGCCGTGTCAGTCCTACGCTATCCGATGGACGGCTGCGACTGTACTTTACCGTCGATGATGCCACGGTTCATTACGCCGAAGCCGATGCCCGAGCCGTCTCAGCGTTTGTGAATGATGACAGTCGAAGCGTGGCGTTTTCTGTCTCGCCGGCGCTGCTTTCTGCGTCCGATGTCCTGGTTTCGGTGACGCGCAGTCAGACCGCCGTCGCAGAGCGTCTGACCGGACTGTTTGTGCGCAGAGTCCTGACTCCCGTGGGACGCGCTCGCTACGATTTGTATGCGCGGGCGGAAGCGATGGGAAAGGCCGTCCTTGTTGCCGCATCGTCCTATCAAGGAGATGTTCGGGAGCCATTTTTGGTGGTGCCCGATCCGCTACTCGCAGCGACGGCAGGTGGTATCCCGATGAGCCCGTATGTCACGGAGTGGAACGGTCAGACGCTGCTCTTTTTGGGACTGCGTACCATTCAGACCGGCATTGCGGTTGCGATGCTTGCTGCGGACCTTCCCAAACAGCCATGAGTCAGTCTGTGTCCGACGTTGCGGCAATCCTTCAGTCAGGTGTCTTAGCGGTCTATCCGTCTGCTTCACTGTGCTTTGGACGTCAACCGGAGCCGCATCAGCTGATCGTCGGTTCGGCCTCGCGTCAGACGTGGTTTGACATTGCCTCGCTGACCAAGGCGCTGGCGACGACGCTGCTGACGATGAAGCTGTGCGATGAAGGAAGGCTTCGGCTCGACGAAGAGGTGTTTCCGGGCGTGCAGGTTGCGCATCTATTGTCGCATTCCTCGGGGCTGCCCGCGTGCTTCCCACCGCTGTGGGCCGATCAAGCGGGACTGCTTATCGCACCGTCGCTGCACACGCGTGATTTCGTCCTCTCGCAAGTGCTTCACACGCCACGACAGCCCGCCGGACTTCGCTCGCTGTATTCGGACTTGGGCTTCATTGTCCTGGGTCAGCTTGTCGAGCAGCGAGGAGCCGGACGTCTCGACGAGCAGCTCTCGGCGTGGCTGGAGCCGCTGGGGCTTGCGATCGGGTTTCGTCCGCTGGATGTCGCGCCGTCTGTTTCAGCGAACCTGTGCGCGCCGACGCGTCGGGAATCACCGCTCCGAGAGCCGCTACAAGGCATCGTTCACGACGACACCGCGCGTGCCATGCTGGGGGTTGCGGGCCACGCCGGACTGTTTGCTCAGACGGACTCGGTCTATCGCTTGGGACAGGCGCTGCTCGACTGCTATCACGATGTTTCATCGCTGCCGCGCGCTGTGCTGGGACTGCGAACCGAAACGGTGAGACGCTTCTTTCAATCGCCTGCGCTGCCGGGTCTGCGCAGTACGTGGGGGCTCGGATTTGATCATCCCGATCCGGTGCTGCCGGGGGCATCTCCGTCGTCGGCAGGCTCGCTGTGGTCGCGTCGTGGCGTTGGACACTTGGGCTTTACCGGCTGCTCGATTTGGATCGATCCAGACAGTCGCTTGGTTGCGGTGTTGCTGTCGAACCGTGTCGATGTGGAAACACCCGCCCAAGCGGAGCAGACCAAAGCGGCGCTCCGCGTGCTTCGTCCCACGCTGCATGATGCGATCGTGACCCTCATGACTGGCTAAGCGATCGCGAAAAACGTACCGCAAGACGAAGCGTATCCACTTGAGACAGCATCTATTCCGATTGCAAGGCTGAGACTTTTTTGTCGCGTTCGTCCTCGGGGTGACCCATGCTTTGGGGACGTACTTGCCATTGCTACAAGTGCAAATGAAGCTTGTAGGCTACTTGTTTTGATAGGAGCGTAGGAATGTTCGGTGCTGCCCGTCCCGCTACCCAATCTGATCCCGTCGAAGCGGCTCTGCTCGACCTGTTGCCGCGTCAGGATGAAAATCCTGAAACCCTGCATCGCGCCATGCACCACGCGGTGTTTTCAGGAGGAAAGCGGATCCGGCCTCGGCTGCTGCTGACCGTGGCTGCCTCCTGTGCGGCGGATGATGCAGAGATGGATCTGGCCATGCGGGCCGGCTGTGCGATCGAGTTCATCCACTCCGCATCGCTGGTTCATGACGATCTGCCGTGTTTTGACGATGCAGAGTGTCGACGCGGAAAGCCAACAGTCCACAAGCTGTTCGGGGAACCAATGGCTGTTCTCGTCGGTGATGCGCTTCTGACTCGCGCGTTTGAGGTGATTGCAGAGGCGCCTCCGCGACTGGCTCGGCGGGCGCTGCGGATTGTCGGACAGCTTGGACAAGCGACGGGCTCGCAGCACGGAATCATCGGTGGACAGAGCCTGGAACAAAAAGGGCTCGACGGCAGCATCATCGATCGCTATCACGCGATGAAGACGGCAGCGCTGTTCCGTCTGGCTGCGTCGGCGGGAGCGCTGGCTGCGGGCGCGACCGATGCCGAAGCGTGGGGCGAAGTGGGTCAGTGCCTCGGTCTTGCGTATCAGCTTGCGGACGATCTGTGTGATGCGGTCAGCTCCGTCGAAGTTGCGGGCAAGCCGGTTCGTCGCGATGAGACGCTGGGACGACCGAACGCCGCGCTGCTCAGTGGCGAAAATCCGACGCGACAGCGCTTGGTTGCGCTCATCCTGCGCGCGCAGACGCGAACTCGAGAGCTGGCTGCCGATCCCAAGCCGCTGCTCGATCTGATCGACGAGCTGAGTGGTTACTTTTTGAAGACAACCCACAAGGCCGCCTCGTCGAGCTAGCTGCCGCTTGGCTATACTTTGGTCGTGAAAGACGAGCGCTCACTTCCCACGGGTCGATTGGGTCGGCTGGGTCGGATGGTTTCCGTCGGAGCCCGAGCGGGCTTGGACTTGCTTGGCAATCGCGACGCCCACAGCAGCGCCGAGCGAGCCGCAGAGGTGCTGGGCACGCTGCGGGGCTTGGCTGCGAAAGTGGGCCAGATGGCGAGCTACGTCGACGGAGTCATTCCCGAGCAGCATCGCTCAGCCTACGAAACGGCGATGGGAACGCTGCGCTCGGCGGCACCGCGATCGCCCTTTCCCGAAGTGAAGGGGCTGATTGAAGCCGAGCTGGGAGGCTCTCTCGACTCGCTGTTTCATTCGTTTGAAGAACAGCCGATCGCGAGTGCGTCCATCGGTCAGGTTCATCGCGCCTACGCCACCGTCGCTGGTCAGTCAGCGCCGCAGGAAGTTGCGGTCAAGGTTCAGCATCCGGGAATCGTCGCTGCGCTGGAAAGCGACCTGGCCAATGCGTCGATTCTTGAGCAGATGATGGCGATCGGCGGGACGCGACGCTTCAACAGCAAAGGCATGCTCGAGATGATTCGGACTCGCTTTCGCGAGGAGCTGGACTATCGACTCGAGGCTGAGCGTCAGCGTGCGTTTGCCAACATCCATGCGGGCGATCCAACCATTCGCGTTCCGTCGGTCAAAGATGCGCTATCGAGCGGGCGTGTCCTGACCAGCGAGTTTGTGCGCGGCGCGTCGTTTGAACAGGCCGTCAGCGCGTCGGAAGCCGATCGCCGAGCCTGGGCCGAGACGATGTGGCGCTTCGTCTTCAAAGGCAACCTGTTTGGCGACATGTTCAACGCCGATCCTCATCCGGGAAACTACCTGTTTTCCGACGGTGGCGTGGTTACGTTTCTAGACTATGGCTGCGTACAGCCCATTCCTGCCGCAAATCATGAGCTTGCCCACGCCGTTCACCGAGCGGCCCTTGCGCGCGATGAAGCGGGATTTCGGGAAGCAGGGAAAAAGCTGCTAGGAACCAAGCCAGGACCGCTGGAAGCGCTGGTATTGCGATATCTCCGTCGCTGCTTTGAGCCGCTGTTCGTATCGCCGTTTCGCATGACGCGCGAATATGCAGCCAGCTTGGTGAGCGATTTCAAAGACATGTCCAGCGCTGCGTTCAAAATGGATGCGCAGCATACGTTCCCGATGCCGACGGAGATCCTGTTTATGAACCGGCTCCAGTTTGGCTTCTATTCGGTGCTGGCTCGACTGAATGTCGAAGTGGACTATGCCGAAATCGAGTCGCAGTTCCTGAAGTAACCGAGCCGTTTCTATGAATGAATCGGGCTTTGGCTGCAGGACTGTGCTGAATCGGTGGTTGCTGAAGTGACTGAGAAATGGCGCTGAAAAATCGAGGCGCTAGAAACGAAAAAAGCCACCTTTTTGAGGTGGCTTTCTGTTTGATTGATTCGACTGCTTAGGCGTAGGGAAGCAGTTCGCGGATGGCCTTCTCATTGGTCGAGTGAACCATCTTGGTTCCGCGCAGCTTTCGCTTTCGCTTGCTGGCCTCGTGGGTGAGAAGGTGGCTCTTGTGAGCCTGCTTATGCTTGAAATGCCCCTTCGCCGTGCGAGTGAAACGCTTCTTGGCGGCAGAGTGCGACTTCATCTTGGGCATCTAAAATGGTCTCCTTACTACGAACTTACCACCAAGCCAGGAAGTCGAGAACTTAAATTTCCGAGGCTGAGGCAAACTTCGAGTAGGCGCGCACGGGCTTGAACCGTGGACCCCTACCGTGTCAAGGTAGTGCTCTACCACTGAGCTACGCGCCTAAATGCCTTGGCCAAACGACCGAGGCCCACGACTAATAGCGCTGTGACGCTGCCTGCGTCAACTCTTTTTTGGGATGTTTGTTTCCGAAAAGGCGACGTGACTACGCAGCGACGGAGTGAGCGGCTATCCTTGCGGTGGAGGTGACGGATGCACGTTGGCATCAATTACGCGTGGCGGAACTATGCGTGGGACTTTGGTGAGCCAGCTCATTCCGACGGAGGCAGCGCGTGGGGAGCGCGTGCAGCATGGGCTCCAACCATCGAAGCGGAGCTGGACGCGTTTCGTTTGATCGGACTCGATGTGGTTCGCTGGTTTGTGCTGGCCGACG
The DNA here is from genome assembly GCA_937868485.1 of uncultured Myxococcales bacterium. Lineage (GTDB taxonomy): Bacteria > Myxococcota_A > Polyangia > Palsa-1104 > JAEUJZ01 > JAEUKA01. Next base: position 7,870 of record CALMML010000252.1, read on the forward strand.
GAACGACCTATGGCGTCGGCGATCAGAAGCCCGTTGTCGATCCTCAGCGGTTTGGTCAGTGGCGGTTTCATGAAATCCCGACGCTGTCCGAGGCATGGCTCGAAGACTTTACCAAGCTGCTCCAGTGCTGTGAGTCGCAGAAAATTCGGCTGTTACCGTCGGTGCTCGACTTCCACTTCTGCTTTCCTGGTGTGTCCGTTCCGTCGTCTCCGCATGTGAAGTGTGGGCGAGCGGATGCGATCATCGATCCGAGCAAGCGACGACGGCTCTTCGAGAACGTGTTCGATCCGATCATCGCGATCTGTCAGCGCTTTCCGGAGACGGTGTACGCGCTGGAGATCATGAACGAGCCGGAGTGGTGTACCGACGACGGAACCTGGCAGAGCGACAAGAAAGTGGTGCCGATCGGATCGATGCTCGATTTTTTTGCCGAAGGTGCGGCGAGGATCAATCGGGCGGGGCTGCGCTCGACGGTGGGGTTTGCCAAACATCGCAGCATGAAGGACTGGGATTCACCGGGGCTGGGGCTTTCCCTGCATCAGTGGCACTACTACTGCGATCCCGAGTCCGTGCCGGACAACGACATGAGCAGTCATGGGCCATGTATCGTCGGTGAGTTTCCGTCGGGGCGCTGGCGAGCGTGGAAAGAACTGGGTGATGCGCAAGACACGCGATCGCGTCTGAGCTTGCTGCGCCAAAAGGGCTACGACGGTGCGCTGCTTTGGTCGGCCAACAAAGAGGAAGAGAAGATCGCCGAGCCGGTGGTGGAGTGGTCTGAGCGCGTTCGCGACGAGGTGGCGGCATTCATCGCGGGACGGTGAGCCTGGGCACTGACGAGCGCTTTGCCGGTTTCCGTCGCTGACTTGGCAAGCGCTTCGGGCTCTCCAGAAAAGACAATCTGACCGCCGTGCTGACCGGCTTCGGGGCCTAGCTCGACGACCCAGTCGGCGGCGGCGATCACTTCCAGGTGGTGCTCAATCACGACGAGGGTATCGCCTCGGTCGACGAGCTTGTGAAGCAGTGCAATCAGTCGTCGCGCATCGGACAGGTGAAGTCCCGTCGTCGGCTCGTCGAGCACATAAACGGTCGGCTCATGATGACTAAGCGCCGTAAGCTCTGCCGCAAGCTTCAGTCGCTGCGCTTCGCCTCCCGAGAGCGTGTGCGAGCCCTGACCGAGCTGAATGTAGCCAATTCCCAGCTCACACAGCGTCTGAAGAGGCCGGATGATCTTGGGATGGTTGGCAAAGTGCGAGACGGCTTCCTCGGCGGAAAGCTGAAGCACATCACCAATCGACAGCCCGTGAAATTTGACTGCCAGCGTCGAGGGTTCAAACCGCAGTCCGGCGCAGGCCTCGCACGGAGTGATGACGTCGGGAAGGAATGACATCTCACTGACCTGAACGCCTTGGCCTTCGCACGTCGGGCAGCGTCCGCCACCACCGGAATTGAACGAAAAGCGTCCTGCCGTAAAGCCGCGCACTTTCGAGTCGGGCAGCCCTGCATACAGACGACGAATCTCGTCCCAGACCGATAGAAACGTCGCGGGCACCGAACGTGGTGTTCGTCCAATCGGCGATTGGTCGACGAGCAGCGCTCGCTTGAGTGCATCCGTTCCATCGAGCTTCACGGTTCCGAGGGGCGGTTCACTGGCCAGCCCAAGCGCCAGCCTCAGCGCCGGATACAGCACCTTCTGAACCAGCGTACTTTTGCCGGAACCACTGACTCCAGCGACGACATTGAAGCGTCCGATCGGCAGCTTCAGCGTCACGTTTTTCAGGTTGTGCGCCGATGCGCCACGCAAGGTCAGCTGTCGACTCGGTGACGGGCGCTTCGGTCTTGCTGCGGGCTCGGTGGACAGCGCTCTTGCCGTCGGAGACTGTGGATGACGCAGCACCTCGGCGGCAGGGCCTTGCGCAATGATCTGACCGCCGTGCTTGCCTCCCGACGGACCGAGATCGAGCAGATAGTCCGCTGCGCGAATCGTTGCTTCGTCGTGTTCAATCACCAGCACCGTCGAGCCGAGATCCGCCAGCGCACGCAAGTTGTGAAGCAGTCGATCGGTATCACGCGGATGCAGTCCGATCGTTGGCTCGTCGAGAACATAGAGCGATCCCGTCAGACCTGCACCAAGCTGCGCAGAGAGCCGCAAGCGCTGCATTTCTCCACCGGACAGCGTCGAGGCTGCGCGATCGAGCGAGAGATAACCGAGCCCAACCTGCTCGATGAAGCGCAGACGTCGACGCAGCTCGTGAAGCGCTGCACTGCTGAGCTTTTCTTCTCCGCCGACAAACTGCCAGTCTGCGACGATGCTCAGCGCTCGCTGCACCGAGTACGCCGTCAGCTCCGCGTAGGTCTGTCCTTGCAGACGGACTTTGCGAGGCAGCGGTGCGAGTCTTGTTCCGTCACAAGCTCGACAGCGCTTGGCTTCGTCTTCGGGATCGTGGCCGCGTCCTTCGCAGACGCTGCACTGGCCTTGCTTGGTGTTAAACGAAAACCAGCGAGGGTCTAGCTCGGGGATGCCTTGTCCGCACGTCGGGCAGGCTCGGCGGGTTGAATAGGTCTTTTCGCTGCGGCTTGGCTTGGCGCTGGGTTTGCCTGGTGCAATCGTGACGCTTCCGTCGCCAAGCTGGATCGCCAGGTCGATCTGCGCGCGCGAAAACTGGGAAGGACTGCCGGTCGCGACGACAAGATCGATGGTGTGCTCGGCGGACTTGACCAGCCGAGGCGGAGGCTCCGTTTGGACGAGCTTTCCGTCGACGCGCGCTTCGGAAATGCCCGATCGACTGGCGAGCTGAAAGATTTCCAGATAGGTGCCTTTGCGGGCTCTCACCGCCGGGGAATAGAGCGTGTACGGCTCGCTTCCCAGCTTGGCCAGCAGCTCCAAGATCGACTCCGTCGAGGTCGCGTGTGCTGGCTCGTCGCACGTCGGACAGTGCGGCAGACCGACTTTGGCATAGAGCAGTCGCAGATAGTGGGCAACCTCAGTCACCGTCGCCACCGTCGAGTTTGCTCCGGCTCGGCTGATTCGCTGCGACAGCGCAATCGCAGGCGGCACACCTCCGACGTGATCCACATCGGGCCGAGGCAGCTGCGGCAGAAACTGACGCGCGTACGGCGACAGCGTTTCCATAAACCGTCGCTGACCTTCGGCATAGATGACATCGAAGCACAGCGACGACTTGCCCGAGCCACTCGGTCCCGTCACCACCGTCAGTCCACCGTGAGGAAGCTTGCAGCTAACCGAGGCCAGGTTGTGCTCTCTCGCATGTTCGACGGAAATCACTGCTTCACTGACGGAATCAGCCCCGGACGGTTCCGCAAACTGAAGCTGCTGGGTCATCCGGGCGTTTAGTGCGGTGCCCGTTCTCGTCGCGAGCTTGGCGAGTTCCTTCGGTGGCGCGGCTGCAACAACTTGGCCTCCGTCGGGACCACCACCCGGACCTAGATCAATCACCCAGTCGGACTGAGCGATCACATCCAGGTCATGTTCGACGACGACGACGCTGCCGCCGTTGTCACACAGGGCATGAAGCGCAGCGACGACCGGCGCGACATCGCCGGGATGCAGTCCGGCACTCGGCTCATCGATGACAAACAGCGTTCCGCGTGCTGGTTCCGACAAAGCGCGCGCCAGCTTGAGTCGCTGGGCTTCTCCGCCGGACAGCGTCGAAAGCGGCTGCCCGAGCGTCAGATAACCCAGTCCAACCCGAATCAGCGGAGCCAGTGCGCGACGAAGAGCTGGATCAGGCTCTGACGGTGGATCAAAGCGAGCCAGCGCCTCTTCGATCGACAAGTCCAGCACTTCAGCGACGGTCAGGCCACCGAGCCGAACCGCGAGGACTTCGGGCCGAAAGCGCTTGCCTTGGCAGACCGGACAGAGCAGCGAGACATCGGCGAGAAACTGCATCTCGACCGTCTCATAGCCTTCACCCGAGCAGGCTTCGCAGCGGCCCTTGGCGACGTTGAACGAAAAGTGGGATGCGGTCAGCTCCGCAGCGACGGCACTGGCTTGGGCCGCAAAGCGCGCGCGGAAGCGATCCCAGCTCTTGGTGTAGGTGGCGGCGTTTCCTCTCGTCGTGCGTCCGAGCGGAGACTGATCGACCAAGACGACTCCGCGCAGGCCGCCGAGGCCGCGAAGCTCTCGGTGCGCACCGGGTTTTTCGACGCTGCTGTCACCCAGCGCGCGTGCGACGGATCGATACAGGATGTCTTCGACCAGCGTGGACTTTCCCGATCCACTTGGACCGGTGACAGCGACGAGCACTCCGAGCGGAATGTCGACATCAATGTCGCGCAGGTTGTTTTCCGTCACACCGAGCAGCGACAGCGCGGTTGCAAAGGGTCGTGTCTTTCTTGGTGCAAGCGCATGATTTTGCCAGGCTGCTCCCGTCGGTAAGTCAGGACGAGCGGCCAGCTCTTTCGGCGGTCCATCAAACAGGATGCGTCCACCGTGGCGACCCGCTTTCGGACCCAGCTCGACGGCGCGATCGCAGGCGGCAATCAGCGACGGCTCGTGCTCGATCAGCAGCACCGTGTTGCCGCCTTGCGCCAGGCTTCGCATCGCCTGACCCAGCTTCGGCACGTCTGTTGGATGGAGTCCAACACTTGGCTCATCCAGCACAAACAGCGTTCCCGTCAGTCCCGCGCCGAGTGCCGTCGTCAAGCTGGCCCGCTGCGCTTCCCCGCCCGACAGCGTGCGCGCCTGTCGATCCAGCGTCAAATAGCCGAGCCCAACCTGTTCCAAAAAGCCGAGCCGTGCGCGCAGCGAATCGACGACCAGCTTGCCTTGGGCCGAGCGCGGCGTCAGTGCCACAACCTTCGCCAGCGACGCACTGACGCTGTCCGCATGCCACTCGGCCAGGTTTTTTTGCAAAACGCGATACGACAGCGCCGTTGGATTCAGTCGGGCTCCGTGACAGATCGCGCACAGCTCATACGAGCGATAGCGCGACAGCAGCACACGAACATGCATCTTGTAGGTTCGTGACTCGAGAAACTGAAACCACGCGCGCACACCTGGATACTTGCCGTCGTCCCAGGTTCCTTCGCCCGCCAGGACTTTTTCCTGCTGCGCTTTGGTCAGCTTGTCCCACGGCTTGTCGAGCGGAATGCGCTGCGCTTCGGCATAACGAGCCAGCGCCGCCCGTTCCCACTGCGAAATCTGACCATTCCACGGACGAATCGCGCCTTGCTGAATCGTCTTGCTTCCGTCGGGAATGACCTTGTCCCAGTCGATGCCGATGACGCGACCGAAGCCTTTGCACGCCGGGCACGCTCCGAGGGGAGAGTTGTACGAAAACAGACGGGCATGCGGCGGCTCAAACGTTCGCGCGCAGCCGGGGCAGTGAAGGTCTTTTCCGACGACAAGCCGCTGCGTCGAGCTGTAGCGCGAGCGAGCAGAGGAGTCCGCCGCTTGGCTTCCGCGCTCGACGATGCGAACCTCCGCAGCGCTGCTGTGACGGTGACAAAGCTCAATTGCGTCGAGGAGTCTGCCTTGTTCCTGACTGGACAAGACCATGCGATCGACGACGACATAGACGCTGTCTGCATCGGGAATCTGCTCGGACTCGACATCAAAAGGCTCATCTGCGACGAGCAGCCGTCGGAATCCTTGTTCACGTAGCCGAGGCAGCGCAAGCCGAGCTTCTTCGCTGCTTCCGACGGAAAATGCCACGATGGCGCTCTGTCCGCCGTGTGTGTCGCTGATTCGCTCGGCGGCATCGACGGCAGAAACCACCTGTGCGGAGAGCTGACAGCTTGGACAGCGAGGCACGGCTTCGGCGGCAAACAGCGCGGACAAGTACGGTTCGACATCGGTGAGCGTCGCCAGCGTCGAGCGACTGGACTTGACCGGTGCGCGACGATCGACCGCAACAGCGGCAGCGACGGGCTCTAAGCTTTCGACGTCGGGACGCGGCAGCCGTTCCAGAAACTGGCGAGCGTAGGGACTGAAGCTCTCGACGAAGCGGCGCTGACCTTCGGCATACAGCGTATCGAGCGCCAGCGACGACTTGCCCGATCCACTGGGACCACACAGCGCAACCAGCGAACCGGCTTCTAAGCGCAGGTCCACCGACTGAAGGTTATGGGTCTTGGCTCCTCGCAGCGAGATCGGCAGCATCGATGACATCGTGAACTTCCTGACGGACGCGACAGGGTGTTTGTGGGTCGCGCACGCTGATTGGATGAAGCTTGCGCAGAAAAGCGCACAACGATGCGAGCGAAATGCAGGAAAAAGTCGCTTCAGACGACAAGTCGAGCGTCTGACGAGCGAACGCGACAGCGAATCGTGCTGGAAAAGCGAAGGCTAGCGGAAGGTGCGGGTGGTGGGACGATGACGGATGAGGCTCGACAGAAGCTCCGCGCTGTCGTGCTTGGGACGCGGCGGCATGTACTTGTAGCGCTTGCGCCAAAAGCGAAGCGGACCACCGTCGCGACAGCCGAGCGCACGATCGCTCGGAGAGCAGTAGATGCGTAGGTGCAGATGGTCGTCGTGCGGCAGCGTGTCCCCGGGCTGCTTGAGAACCGCCTCGGCACGCTCGATCAGCTCTTCGTTTTCTCGACGGTCACGCGCGTGCTGAAGCAGGACGTTGCGCAGGCGGTTGTGGATGAACAAAAACTGAATCTCAATGTCGGGATCTTCGAGGAGCGCGCGTACCAGGGCCCAGTTGCGACGGACATCGAACTTGCGCGGCGTAAACGACTCGAACGTCACTCCCGGCGTCGCGCGCACGTTCAGCGATCGCAGTCCGACGCCATAGCGAGGCATCGCCGAAACGGGAGCAATGGGCTGACCTTCTTCGTCGACGGCGTAGTAGATCAGGTCCGCATCGTGGCCATTTTCGTGAGAGCGGTGCAGCTTGCTTTCGCCACCGCCCTTCATGGCGATGTCAGCGACGCCGAGCGTGCCACCGGGATACTCTTTGGCGACGCGCTTGGCGGCCCGCATGATTGCATTGACGATCTCGTCGGTGCCGTAGTTTGCGCCGCGCTCGCGCCACAGCGTGGGGACGACGAAGCCTGGGCCTTCTTCCGGTAGCTTGCGTCCGCGACGGAGCGCGCCGTTGTTGAAGCTGCCCATGGCGACGCTGCCGCCGTCCGTGAGCAAGCCCGGGCCGATGCAGCCAAGGAGCAAGCAGGGCAGGGCCAGGAGCAGAAGACCTCGACGGGAATTGCTGCGCATGGTGATTCCAGTATGCCACAGCGCCCAGGTGGCAGAGAAGAGGCAGAAATGAGAAGTTTATCGCTCGATTCAGTAACTTATATTACTGAATGGGTCGGATATGGATTACCAACGGAACTCGCTGCGGAACAAGATGGCATGGGTGATGACGGTGGGAACTTCCTTGGTGGGAAGATCTTTGCGGTCATCTGAAGACATCGCGATCAGACGGTAATCGACCAAGAAGAACAGCGTGCGCCATGGGTTGAGCGCGACCTGCGCGTTGGCTTCGTGGGTGATGCCCGAGCGCTTTCCGAAACAGCCAGAAAAAGGATCACTTGGCGTACAGAACACTTTGTCATTGTTCGCGAACTGATCGGTCGTGATGGCTGCGGTGTAGCCGAGCGATGCGGTGATTCGTTCTTTCCAAAAGTCGCGGCCCACGTCGAAGCTGACGATGTGGTTTTGGGCGCGATAGTCGAAGATCAGGCTGTAGATCAGGCTGGCGCGGATGCCAAGGAGCGAACCCGTGTCACGAACGCCGACGGAGACATCGCCAGCGAGGTTCGACGTGTTCTTGGTGTACGTCGTGGTGTTGTAGACGTCGGGAACGCTCTCACCGTTGATGAGCGCGCGGGCGCGGACTCGACCTTCGACGAAGCCTCCGAGTCGACGGAAGAAGCGACTGTCGAGGGTGACTCTGCCTTCGTCTCGGCCCGTGCGCAGCACCGTGAGGTTGTTTTCGACGGCGCTGGCTCCGATGGCAGCGAGCGTGGTTCCTGCGGTCCGGTTGTAGACGAGCCGCGACAGATACATGTTGATGGCCAGCGACGACATATGCGAGTAGCCAAGGCGAATCGTCAGACGATCATCGCTGAGCGCTCGAATCGACGACAGGATCACGGCCCGTGTCAGCTGTGGTCCCGCCGAGCCATAGAGGTCGACGACGAGATCGCTCATCAGATCGACGCGCTCATGCGGACGCCAAGAGTTAAACCAGCTGACGAAGATGCGCGGTGCGTCCAGTGCGTCCGTTGGTGCTCGCAGGTTTTCCTGAATCGGGCCGGTGCCCATTGGCGTGGTGGCGCTCAGGTTCGGAATGACCTGGCCACCGTCGCCTGGACCCATGAAAAACGATCCGGCGGCTCCGACGCTGCCCCACAGCGAACTGTAGGTGTAACGCGCGCCGATTCCACCGACGATGCCGAACTTTCCTCCGTCGGTCTGGCACTGCTGCGTGGCCAGCTCTTCCGTCGTGGGGTCAAACGGTCCCGAGATCAGCGTCGGTGTGGTGTTTCGCTGTCCCGCGACGCCGTTGCCACACGGTGCAACGTAGTCCGTCAGCAGCGATCGTGAGTATGGATTGGGATAACCACCGACGAAGGCGCTGCCGTACCAGTGCTGACCGAAGTCGTGCGCGAGCTTGACACCGTCAAACTTGATGGCATCGGTTTCTGGCACGTACATCCGTCCGAGCGACAGATGCCACGTCGAGGTGGGACGGAACGTGACATAGGCTTCGCGCAGATCGTACTCGCGACCGCCGAGATAGCCTCGGGCCGACACACCGAGCGGAGTCTTATAGAAGTCGTCGCCCGCAAGCTGGCTGTTGGAGTTGAACTTGCGCTCGAAGTCGAGGCTGCCGGTCAGTCGCAGACGGAAGTCGAGCTTGAAGTCGAGCCGCTCTTTCCACATCCGCGACGCGAGCACCGTTGCACGAAAGTCCAACAGCCCCAGGTTTGAGTTGGTCGCGATCCGCTTGTCGATGTTCTGCGTCGGATCAACGCCATCGTCTTCGGTGTAGTAGAAGCCGGTGAGCGAGACCTTGCCTCGATAGACCGGCCCAGCGGTGGCCAGCGACGGAGCAGCAAGCAGCAGCGCCGCGAAAAGAAGCTTCCCCCTCATCGACACACCGAATCCGTTCCCACCAGGCGGCTCACGCGGAAGCTTGCGGTGTTGTGGCAGCTTCCGCAGCTTACCTGGGCATCGTGGCGATTGGCTGGTCCGGGCGCTGCTCCGTCGGTGGTGATCTTCAGTGCCGCCGCCCGAACCGCGTCATCGCGATGGCAGGAGATACAAGCCGGAGACACACCCGCGTAGTTTCCGCCCTTGTGACAGTCGCTGCACGGCAAGACGCGATGGACACCGGTGAGCGTGCAGCCCACTCGGTCGTGATAAAAGCGTGCGCCAGTGAACGTCTGCTGGGTGTGACAGTCGCTACAGCGCGGCCCGAGCGAGTTGTGGTGAACGTCGTCGCGCTGATGGCAGCCAATGCACAGCTGCGCGAGCCCTTGCAGCACCCGTCCGCTCGGATGGCACTCTTTGCAGAACAGTCGATCGTGCGCGCCGCCGAAGCGAACCGGGAAGATGTCGTGGCCCGTGTGGATCTTCTTCCACGTCGCGGGCTCGTGGCAGCCTTGGCAGCGGATGCCTAGCTCTCCCTTGTGGGCTTCGGGATCGGCGTGACATTCCTGACACTGCGTCGGCGTTGGCTTGTACTTCTGCGACGGATGGCAGCCTTGGCAGCGAACCGCCATGTGTTTTCCGTCGAGCTTCCAGCGATCTTTGGCCTTCGGATCGTTGTGATCGAAGCTATTTTGTCCCGTCGGGCTGTGGCATGCCTCGCAGTTGAGTCCGAGGCTGCGCCGGTGCGTGTCGTCCTTGAGGTGACAACCCGAGTCGCTGCACTGCATCGGAGTCGGCTTGTAGCGACGCGACGGATGGCAGCCTTCGCAGCGTGCGTCCTTGTGTTTCCCGACGAGCGGATAGTTGCTCTGATCGTGGTTGAACTTGGTCGCAGCCCAGCGCGCACCTTCGTGACAGTTGTTGCAGGTGTCTTTGCCGAGCGAGCCTTTGTGCAGACGGTCTTCGTGGCAGGCTCCGCACATCGACGGAGTGTCGCGATATTGATCGTCCTTGTGGCACGCGCGACAGTCTTTGATCTTCACGCCGTCGATGACGTGACCGTCGATCAGCTGGAACGGCTTGCCGGGTCCGTGACCAATTTTGACGCGCTCGCTGACGGCTTTGGGATCGACGCTCTGCTTCACTTCGCCGGGCTTTTGGTGACACTGCAAGCACTGGTCCGACGTGAACTGCTTCTTGTGGACGTTGGCGTGCTGGTGGCAGCCCATGCAGTCGATCGTCGTCGTCGCGTTCTTCTTGCCTTTGCCGGTGCTTGTGACCTTGACGATGGCGTCGAAGTTTTCAAACTCAGCGGGGTTTTTGCCTCGGTGACATGCGCGGCATGACACGGCTGCGTGCCGTCCGATGAGCGGGAAGCGGGTCTTGTTGTGCTCGAACTTTAGCTCCGGTCCCCACGTCGTCGGCAAGTGACACGTCGCGCAGTCTCCCAGCTTGGTAAACCGGCCTTCGTGCGCGTCTTTGTGGCATGCGTCGCAGTTTCGTCCCGGAGACTTCGTTGCCGTCGAGGGATGGCACGAAGCACACGGCTTTTTGTGCGGGCCTTCGAGCGCAAAGCGCGTCTTGTGGTTGTGATCAAAGTCGACGGTCTTCCACTCGACCTTGGCACTGTGACAGAGCGTGCACTTTTTCTGACCGAACAGCGACTCACCGTGGACGTTCTTGTGACACGGCGTGCAGTCCATCGCCCAGTTGGTCAGTCGGAACATCGTGCGCGGGTGGCAGCTGTTGCATGGAACGCCCGCGTGCTTGGTCTCGATCGGGAAGCGCGTGTCTTGGTTGTGATCAAACTTCGACGGATCGAGCGCGCGCCAGTTCTTCGCGTCGTGGCAGCGCTCGCAGTTGGCGACCTGTTCGTGAAGCTCTCCGTGTGGAGACTTGTGACAACCGACGCAGGCCATCGGTGCGAGCAGGAAGCTCGGGCGTCCCGTCTTGGTCTGCTGCTTGTGACAGTCTTTGCAGTCCACCACCGAGTGACGACCCTGAAGCGGAAAGCGCGTCGTGGTGTCGTGGTTGAACTTTTGCTGGCCGCCCATCGTGACCCAGCCAAACAGGTCCGCGTCGAGTCCTCGGTGTTCTTTGTGACAGAGCACGCAGGGACGACCGAGCGCTTTGGGCGACGCGTGCAGACCGATCTTTTGCTCAATGCGATCCGCGACCGGCTTGTGGCACTCGAGACACTTTTTGTCATCGACCTCGCGCCGGCCTGCCGGGTGACATTTGACGCAGTTGGCGGCTCCGTCGATTTCGGCGTGACCCTTGGCGAGCTTTCCCGGCGATGAGTCAAAAAAGCTGGCTCGGGCCGAAGAAGAAGCCAACAGCCCGTACAGAAGCACGAGCGCACAGAGTGCCCTAGGCAAGCGATGGGAGAGGCAAGACACTTCGGCCTATCTTATCTGCTTGCGACATCGTCCGTCTAGGGGAGCGATTGGAACGTGCTCCTGGTTTTGCGGCTAGCTGCGGTCCGATGACTTGCGACGCTGACGAAGGCGCTGACGGGCGGCGGTGGCTTCCGGGCTCTGCCACGACTGAAGACGCAGCGCGAGCAGCTCTTCTTCTTGCGTGTCGGTCTGAGTGGGTCCAGTGCGCAGCAGGTGTTCAAGCAGGTGACGTGTCCCCAGCACGGCGGGACGCGGCTGCGCGGCCACTTTTTGCGCCAGCGCACATGCGGTGTCCAGCACTTGCTCGGCGGGCACCAGGCGCGACACCAGGCCCAGCTTCTGCCCCGTCTCTGCACTGATGGGCTCGGCCAAAAGCAGCAGCTCCCGCGCGCGCGCCGCACCACACAGCGCCGCCAGTCGCCAGATGCCTTCCAGCGTGTAGACAATCCCAAGCTTGACCGGCGGCATCTGCATCACCACTTCGGGATGCGCGACCCGAAGATCGCAGGACAGCGCAAGCTCTAGACCCGCGCCCACCGCCGCACCTGTCAGCGCTGCCACCATCGGAAGAGGCCCTTCTCGCAGCAGCCGCAGCGTCGCTTCCAGCTCCCCGTGACCACGCAGCCAGGCTCGATCCGGCTCGGTCGGCAGTGCATTCAGATCGTAGCCCGCGCAAAACACACCGCCGGATCCAGTCAGCACCGCCGCGCGCGCGCCTTGATCAGCGGCGGACGTAATCGCCCCGCGCAGCGACACCAGCAGCACGTCATCGACGGCATTGGCTCGGGTCAGGTTGGACAGCGTGATCACCAGCACATCGCCCTGGCGCTCGGTTCGTAATCGGCTCGGCATGTCCCGAACTCTCCCTTGCACTTACCTTTTGAGCATAGCTTGGCGAATCATCCCGAGCGGCGCACGCCCAAACCCGAGCAGCGTGTCATGAAATGCCTTGAGGCTGAACGCTCCGCCTTGCTGGGTCTGATAGTCCTGCCGCAGCTTCATGATCTGGAGCTTCCCGTAGGTGTAGACCACATACAGCGGATCTTGTGTGCCGCGACGCGCTTCGATCTCTGCCACCGTCTTCATTTGTAGTCCTTCTTTGACGAAGAACTCTTCGGCCTGCGCCTGCGTCATGCCGTGACAGTGCATGCGAATTCCCGCCACAAAGCGCGCCGCCCGCAGGAGCGCATCCTGAAGCTGCATCAGTCGCACCTTGGGATCGCTGCTGTAGCCTTGCTGCATCATCATCTCTTCGGTGTAGTGCGCCCAGCCTTCTGAGTTCGATCGCACCTGCGCCACCTGCCGTACCTTGCTCAGCTTGCCGAGCCACAAGTACTGCACGTAGTGACCGGGAAACGCCTCGTGAATCGCGACCACATCGATGAGCGGTCGGTTGTGCGCGCCACGCAGAAAGTCTTCCGTTTCACCCGGCGGCCAGGTCGGTTCCGGTAGCGTGATGTAGTAGTACGCTTCGCTCGTCTTTTCGTACGGACCCGGCGTATCCATCGAAGCCAGCGTCGTCGCCCGCATAAACGGCGGCGTTTCTCGCACAATCGGCAGCACTTCCGACGGAACCGTCACGATCTGTTTGTCGATGAGGAACTTGCGCTGCTGCGCCAGCCTCGACGCGGTGTAGTCGATAAGCTCTGCCGTCTTCGGATGATCTTGGCTGACCATCGTCTGCGTTTCGTGCGCGCTGCGCTTCGGATCGATGATCGCGGCGGTCTTTTGAAACTCGCTGCGCAGTCGCTGAAGCTCGGCTTCCGCTTGCTGCTGAAGCACTGCCACCGGCGTATCGATCATCTCTTCGGCATAGAGCGCACGCTGAAACAGCGCTTCACCGAGTGCAAACTGCGCCGACGCCCGGGCTTTTCCGTCTCGACGGAGCCAGTTTCCATAGCGATCGAGCGACGACACGATCAGCTGTGTGGCTTCGCGTAGCTGCGTCTGAAGCGCTGGATCTTGGACTTCAGAAAAGGCTTTCACCACGAAGAAAAAAAAAAAATCAATCGTCGCTGGCAGCGTTCGCAGCGTCACATCCACCGACGCGCTCGACAGCTGATCCAAGTTCTTTGGGGCCGCATCGATGAGCGCACTCGCTTTGCGCAGCCGAGAAATCGCAGCTTTCAGACGCACATCGAGCGGCGCGAAGTTTCGCTTGAGCAGCTGATTGACACCGTCCGAAGCCAGCGCCGAATACGCGAGCGGTCTGCGACGGTGCTCTGGCAGCTCGGTCAGCGAAAAGCGTCGCGTCAGCAGCGAGTGCGAAAGGAGCTGAAGATCGAACTGCTCCGCTTCACTGAGCTTGCTCTTATCGAGCGACGACAGCCGCTTTTCCCAGTCCGTCAGCCACGCCAGCGTCTTTTGCACCCCGGCAGGACTCAGATCTTCCAGATCGTGATCGAACTGATGCAGTCCCAGCTCGGTCGCTTCCGTCGGATAGTGCTTGCCCAGCTCGGCCACAAAGGCATCCACGAGCGACGCAAACTGCTGGCTGTGATCGATCCCTTGCACCACCGGCGGCTTCGCTGCGCGGACGGGCTGTCCTGACCAGCACAGCGTGGCAAAAAGGAGCAGCGAAGATCCAAGCGTGCTCATCCGTCTTGGTTTCTGACGAGTGAGTGGAGCACGAAGACGCGCGCTGGCTGTCGAATCCGGTGAAAGGCTGTGCGATAGAAGAAGACCGTTTGACATGTCGGCCACTTCTATCACCACAGCAACGTGTGAGCCGCTGGAAAAACAACCGCAAGCGCTTCGATCTCCGTAGACTGATCCGCTACGCTACAAAGGTCGTATCCGTTACATGAGGAGTTGGCCCGTGAAGAACCGCGAAAATCGCATTGTCCAAGGTGCTCTGTCTGCGCTGATGCTTTCGGCCTTTCTTGCATTCCCTGGATCGGCCCTGGCAGAGCCCAAGGCTGGCGACAAGCTGGAAAATCCTGAAGTCCGAGACGCCAAGGATCAGCCCGCCAAGCTGCCCGAGTGGGGGAACAAAGTCCTGCTCATCATGTACACCGATCCCGATGAGGCGGATCAGAACGACAAGTTCGCTGATGAGGTCAAGGCTGCGAACCTGCCCAAAGAGTTCTTTCAATCGATGGGCGTCGCCAACATGAAGGATGCGCCGGGCAAGCCCAACTGGATCATCCGTCGCGTGGTGCGCAAAAAGATCGACAAGTACGGCACCACGATCCTGACCGATCCCGAGCTGCTGCTCGCCAAGGCGTGGAATCTTGGGGACTGTAACGACAAGTCGGTCGTGCTGTTTGTCGATAAAAAAGGCGTCCTTCGCTACCTGTACAAAGGTCAGCTCAGTGAATCAGAGCGCAAAAGCGCGCTCGACAAGCTGAAGGCACTCATCGACGAGGCCAAGGGCTCCTAAGTCCTCCGTCCGCGCTCACTTTGGCCGCTTCCTACACCCTATCCGTCTTCGCGGAGTCTCTTGTCTAGCTCTCAACATAGTGTCGTTGCTTCGGCCAAGAGCGGCGGGAGTCGTCGGCTGTCGCTGCTGCTCGCTGCGATCTTGAGCCTGGTGACGATCTGGCTCGTCGCAGCGGGTCGTCAGCTCGACTATCTCGCGGACGATGCCTACATCTTGTTTCGACACGTCTTGCAGCATCGACGTGGGCTCGGAATGATCTGGGATGTCTGGCATCCGGTGCAGGCACATAGCTCGGTGCTGTGGGCGTATCTGCTGCGGCTTCTGTCTTCGCTGGGACTGTCGATTGAAGACGCTGCGAAGCTGCTCGGGATCAGCTTTGGTTCGCTGTCGGTGATGGTCGTGACCGTCACGCTGTGGAGCACGCTGAACCTGAAGCGACTGTTGGTTGCGGTGGCGCTGCTCGCGACGTTTCCTCCGCTGGTTTTGTGGAGCAGTGCCGGTCTCGAGACCACGCTGGCGCTGTGCTTGGGTCTGCACTTTGTGTCGCTGGTCGGTCGTGCGTGCGAAAAGTCGGTGCGTCCGCCGATGCAAGAAGCAGAGCTTCTGACGGCGGTTCTGCTCGGTGTGATAAGTCCGCTGGTGCGTCCTGATCTGCCGCTGCAGCTCCTTGGGGGACTGCTCTGTCTGTTTGTCTGGAATGCGCGCGCGCGACGACTGATTCCGGTGGTGGCGGTGTCGTGCGTGATGGGCCTGCTGGTCTATGTTGCGCTCAATCGCTGGTCGTACGGAGTCTCTGTTGCGGTTCCCGTGGCGACGAAGTTTCGCATTGAGCCGCGCAACCTGCTGCGCTTTGGTCGCTATGTGCTGCACGATGCGCCACAGCTTGTCCTTCTGTGGCTGATCCTGGCTGCGGTGCTGCGCAAGACCTGGCGAAGTGAGCTTCCCCAAGATCCGGTTGCACTGCTTGGCTTTGGAACGCTGTGTGCGACGCTGGCAGAGCTGTCTCTGCTGGGTGGAGATGAGCTGTCACGCGGACGATTCCTGATCTGGCCGTTCGCGTGTACGCTGCTGGTCCTGGGACGCCTGGTGGTGGCGGTGCGGATTCCCAAAGGAACGCGAAACGGAGTCCTCCTTTCGCTGTTTTCCTTGTGCTTTGCGCAGTCCGCGTGGGCGCTGGCTCCCGAAGGGGATGCACCGTGCAGTCGCTGGCGGAAGTCCGCAGGGGAATGGCTGCATTCCCACAGCACTCCTGAGCTGACCATCGCGGTGGCTCCGGCGGGCTTCATTCCGTACTTTGCGGATCGCAAGACCGTGGATCTGATGGGACTTGCACATCAAAAAATTGGCGCACTTCCCATGCCGCGCGGATCGGAAGCGTGGGGTCGTGCAGCGACGGACATTGCGATTGCAGAAGGAACCTGCGCGATCCTGCTTGTGGTCTGTGACTCTCCTGTGGAGGATCCCCGCATGCGCTGTGAACATCCCACGCTGCGCGGCATCGTTTCTTCGATACAGAGTCATCCTGAGTATGGATTTTATCGCGCGGTCACTGGCGTTGGGAATCCGCTGCGGCTCGCGGTGCGGCGTGACTGTCTGACCCAGCTTCAGGGACTGACGGTTGACGAACCCGTCGCACAGCACTAACGCGTCGCAAGGATGCTCAGTGATGAAGTTCGGCAATGAAGTTTGGCTGTGATAGGAAAGAGAGCATGTCCAAGCACATCGACTTCTTCTTCGACCTGTCGTCTCCCTATTCGTACTTTGCGGCTACGCAGATCGGTGCGCTCGCTGCCAAGTACGGAGCCACCATCGCGTGGAAGCCGCTGGTTTTGGCGGCGGTGTTCAAGGCGCAAGGCAATGTGATGCCTGCGGTCTGCATTCCCAAAGCGCAGTACATGATCAAAGACTTGGTGCGCTGGGCCGAGCAGTATGGTGTTCCGTTTCAGATGTCGAGTCGCTTTCCTCTGCCGACGATTCGCGGCATGCGCCTGGTGATTGCGGCGGAAGCGCACGGACGCAGCGGAGAGCTGGCGCAGAAGCTGTTTTCAGGCATGTGGGAGCGCGATCTCGATATCTCCAGCGATGATGTGCTACGGACGCTGGTGACGGAAGTTGGTCTGCCTGCCGATGCGCTGCTGGCTGCAACGGAAACGAGCGGCGTCAAAGACAAGCTGCGTGCGTACACCGATGAAGCGATTGCCAAGGGAGTGTTCGGTGCTCCGGCGATGATCGTGGACGGAGAGCTGTTTTGGGGAAACGATCGGCTGCACTTTTTGGAAAAGCAGCTCGCGAAGTAGTGCGCAGCGCTACGCGCGAAGTAGTGCGCAGCGCGACGTGATCACTTGGCAGACGGTGCTTTCCTGCGTGCAGACTAGCGGCCGTACCAGATTCCGGTCGTGAAGCTGATGGAGTGAAAGTCGTAGCTGCGTGCGGCCACTCCATCGACGGCAAAGCTGGGCAGGATGTTGAACTGATAGGAGGCGTCGAACTCGAGGGCGACGCGCTCGCTGACCTTTGCATCCAGGCCGACGGACAAGCGCGTAACGTGACCAATTCCGCGACCTTCGCGTTCGCGCACCCAGACCTGAATCGCACCCAGTCCGTAGGCCAAATACGGACGCCAGCGACGGCCAGGAAAGATGTTGTGCTTGGCAAAGATTCCGTAGTTCAGCCCGAGGTTGTCTGCGACTTCTTGGCCAAAGTTGTAAAAGAAGCCTGCAAAGAAGCCGACATAGGAACCCCAGCCAGACTGAAAGCCACCGACCTGCCAGCCCGCTTTCCAGTCGATGCGTAGACCGTGATTGCGGTACTTTCCATCCGGGGTGCTGGCGCTGAGCGGCAGATAACTGAGCGGATTGTAGGCATAGCCTGCGGTGATGCTCATGACGCGCGGTGCATGTCGCATCATGGTGGGGGCCGGCGTCGCTGTAGGAGCCTGTGGTGGTGGGCTCGGAATCGTCGCAGAAGGGGGTGGCGATTCGGGCTGCGGCTGGCCTTGCACGGGACTTGTTGTTGTCGCGGGGGGCGGTGCAATGGCTCCTGGATCGAGCGGAGCAATCTGCGCCAGGGCAGGGCGCGGACAGAGCAGAGATCCACAGAGCAGCAGGCCAAAGGCAGAGAGCTGTTTCATATCTAGCGTAGTGTACATGGTCGGGCAGGGTTCAGGACAGCTTCACGCTGCGTCGGCGAGAGCAAGCACAGCGGGCTGGCTATTCGCGCCCCGAGCGGAAGCGGATCAGTCCTTCTTGAGCGGTCGATGCCACAAGCTGTCCATCGCTGGAAAAGACGCTACCGCGAACCATTCCGCGCGCACCGGATGCCGACGGACTGTGCATCACATGAAGCAGCCAGTCATCCATTCGGAACGGACGATGGAACCACATCGCGTGATCGATGCTCGCGATCTGCATACCGGGACTCACCCAGGTGAGCCCATGTGGACGCAGCGCGGTGGGAAGGAATGCAAAGTCCGAGCAGTAGGCGAGCAGATAGCGATGCAGCGCGGGGTCATCGGGAAGTGCGCCAGCCGTACGAACCCACACGGCGGAATCGGGGGCGCGCTTTTCCGGGGCAAACGGATGCACGGGATCGACGGGGCGAAGCTCGATCGGACGCTCTGCAGTGGCGCGGGTCCGTATCTTTTCAGGAAGTCGCTCTGCGTACTTGGTCCACAGTTCGCGCTCGGAAAGGAGTCCTTGCGGGCCGACCACTTCGGTCATCGGCTCTGCGTGATCGACTCCCTGTTCTTCGACCTGAAACGACGCGAGCATCTGAAAAATCGGCTTGCCGCTCTGCACCGCCAAGATGCTGCGTGTGCTGAAGCTCTGTCCATCGCGGACTCGATCGACGCTGTAGACAATCGGCTTTCGTGCATCGCCAAGTCGCAGAAAGTATGCGTGAAGGGAATGTACGTTCCGATCCGAAGCAACGGTCTGAACCGCAGCGCTCAGCGCTTGTCCAAGTACTTGTCCACCGAACACCTGACCCCAGCCGAGATCCTGACTTTGACCACGGAAGAGATCCTCCTCGATTTTTTCCAGCGCGAGGAGTGTCACCAGTTCATTGAGTACACGCGTCATGTCTGCTCCAAACGGGGCCCTATTTTAGGAGATTGTCCGTGTGCTTCGCTCGCCAACTTTTTTGAAAATCGTGCGTGACGAGCGTGAAGCGGGGCACTACACAAACCGACCAGATGCGCTGTCTGCGTGCACCAGTTCAACTTGTTCTTCGAGGCTGGTGACTTCATCAACCCAGTGGGAATAGGTTCCGAAGTCGGGGAACGTACGCTCAAAGATTGGATCGGCATAACGTCGAGCCACCCAGCCTGCGTAGTGCAGCATGCGCAGTCCGCGCAGCGCTTCGATCATGCGCAGCTGCCTGAGCGCAAAGGATCGAAGCTGCTGATATCCATCCAAGATGATCGCGCGCTGTTCTCTTGCTTCATCGTCTCTGCCACGCACCACCATCCACAGATCTTGCACCGCAGGCGCGGTCATCATGTCATCGAAGTCGAGAAACACCGGACCGCTCTTTTGCCACAGCAAGTTTCCGCCGTGACAGTCGCCATGAACACGATGAAGCGGAATCGATTCCCACAGCACAGTGGACTGCTCAATCAAGGACTCTGCTGCGCGCTGATAGCGATTCCAGAGCTGAATGTCGACGAGCTGACTGTCTTTGAGCGCTTGCAGCGCGGGCTGTCCGTACTGCGCGGGTGTCAGCGTGGGCCGATGCGCTGCGGTCTTGCGTTCCCCCACATTGTGAAGCCGCGCGAGCAGTCTTCCCACTTGCAGAAGCTGGTCATCTTGCAGCTCTTCTTCGACGCGACCAGAGGCTTTGGGAAACAGCGAAAAGAAGACGCCGAACGGTGTTTGATGAAGTGTCTGCTGGCTGGAACCTGCCATCGCAATCGGCTGCACCACGGGCACTTCTGCTTCGTGCAGCTCTTGCAGAAACTGATGTTCTTCGCGCAGCGCGGCTTCCGACCAGCGACCGGGACGATAGAACTTGGCAATCACTTTGGAACCGATTCCCGAAAGAGGCTCTTCCAGCTCGATCTCGTAGACGCGGTTTTCCATGCTTGCATGGACAAAGCAGCGTCCTGTGGCGCGCACCGAACCACTTGGATCCAGCGCTTGTTCTACGGCTCCCAACACAGCATCCGGTGTCAGCGTAAAGAAGTCTTGCATGAGGTGGCCGCGACTGTGCCAAAGCAAGGCCAGACAGGAAAGCTACTTTCGCCACACGCCGCCGCTTTCGATGCGCTTTTTGATCGCGCGCAGCAGGTTGGGAATCGCGCGGCGGGTCATGTAATCGGACACAAAGCGCGGAACAGAGCGACCGCTATCGACGAAGCTGCGATACACCACCAGCGTCTTGTCTTCGTTGATCGGATGTAGCTCGTAGCTTCCGATCGTATCGGCGATCGAGTTGTCCGCTGCGCTCTTGTCGAGCGTCCAGCGAATCGCGCGCGCTTCTGCGTCGATCACAAAGATCGCGGTGTAGCGCGCTGTGGTTACGGCTGCGTCCACTTGCATGCGCGCGACAATCCGACTGGGCTCTGCAGACAGCACCGACACCTTTTCAAGTCGCGGCATGTACTCTGCTTTGTTGTCGAAGCGACACAAGACGGCCCAGGTCTGCTCAAGTGACTTGTTGATCACAATCGCACCGACACCGCGTCCTGCCGCTTTGCCACTGGCTGCGACAAAGGACTCTGTTCGGGTGGGAACTTCTCCCCGTAGGGCCTGCGTAAGCTCTGGTTCACTGAGCCCGAGCACGCTCGCAACAATCACTCCGAGTAGATGCGTCCACACCCAAGACATACTACCATGAGGAGCTGTCATGCGTGCGCTACTTACATCCTTTGGCCTGCGGATCTTGTCTGCTCTGTGTGTGCTGTGCGCTGCGATCGCGATTCCTACGGACGCAAGGTCTTACGTTCGCACCCGAACCAAAGCAAGCTGTCTGCCGCTTCGCTGGGCGCAGACTTGTATCTTCTTGCAACCCGACGCTGAGCTTGCGCGCGATGACATGGCTGCGGATGCGGTGACTGCTGCGATTCAAGGTGCGATCCAGAGCTGGAATGATCGGCTCGATCCATCCAGCTTCCTGCGTCTGTACTATCTGGCTCCCAGTGAATCGCGCGAGGTCAGTCAAACCGACCGGCTTGGCTCCATCAAGTTCCGCTTTGATCGCTGGTGTCGTCCTGCCAAAGATGCCAATTCCAGTCCAATCTGTTTCGATCCCGCAGCGACCGCAGTCACGACCGTGACGTTCCTGAACAAGCCAACAGAGCCCGATCTGGACGGACAGATTGTCGATACGGACATCGATTTAAATGCAGTGGGATTTCGATTTGTCGACGGAACACAGACACTCCCAAGCGGAGAAAAGCGTCCTGTGGTGGATCTGTGGAACGTCCTGACGCACGAGCTTGGACATGTGCAGGGACTGGATCACACCTGTAACTTGGACTTTGGATCGCAGCCCGCATGCATGACCGATGACAAAGGAGATCCGGTTCCTTCCTGCACAGAGCTAGACACCATGCGTCGAACCTCGCAGTCTGCAGAGACCGCATTTGAAGCCGCGATGTATCCAACATCCGTCGCTGGAGACTACTCCAGACGAATTCCTACTTCCGATGACTTGGCCGGAGTCATCGTCTCTCATCCTGCTTCTTCCGATCCCCAGAGCTGCAAGATTCCCACTGTGGTGAGTGGGTGTCACGCTGTGTCGCAGGGCGAGACATTGCGCGGATCTACGCATGTGTGGGCGCTGCTTGGGATGCTCTGTCTGCCGATCCTTTTCCTCGCCCGTCAGCGTCGGAAAACATCGCGTCATCCCAAGCCATTCTGTTTCCGTGATACGCTCTAGCCCTCGCTGGTTTTGTCCAGCCAACGGGGGGGATTCACATCATGATCAAGCTGTATGGAATGACGCTGTCGGCGCACACTCGCAAGGTTCAGACAGCACTGTTGGAACTGGGTCTGCCCTATGAACTGGTTGTGATTGATCTGAACAAAGGGGAACAGCACAATCCAG
>CALMML010000253.1 GCA_937868485.1 uncultured Myxococcales bacterium
GGATCTGACGATGACGCCGATGGATCTGACGATGACGACGATGGATCTTGCGGTGCCACCGGCGGATCTGACGATGGCGACGATGGATCTCAGTGGCGTGGCAACGGATATGGCGATTCCGTCGGGCAGCGACGCGGGTGTGGTCAGCAAGCTGTTCGTCGAGTGGATCAGCCCGCGTGAGATCGAGCAAGGCAAGTCAGGTCCGGCGGTGGTTCGCGGTACGGGCTTTGCGGTGGTTGCGCCGGGCGCGAGCGTGTACCTGGAAGGATCGAGCGGACTGCATGCGCTTGCGAATGTGCTCGTCGAGGATGAAAAGACCATCAAGGTCTTCGTGCCGGCGGATCTGGCGGTCGGTAGCTACGACGTGGTGGTGAAAAATCCCGACGGAGCGATTGCTCGGCTGGCGGCAGGCTTTGCGGTGACGGCGGTCGGGTCCGGTGGCTGTTCGTGTGATGTGACGGGCGGGCGATCGGTCAGCCCATCGTCGCTGTGGTGTGGGCTGTTGGCGCTTGTGCTGACGCTGCGACGGGTTAGGTCTGCGCAGCGCGTCCGTGTCGGGCGAGCAGGATAGCCAGCCCAATCGTAATCATCGCCGCCAGCAGATATGGCAGCGGCGGTGAAAAGTCGAACAGCGTGCCAGCCAGCACCGGACCGACGGCACGCGACAGCGAGTTGAGCGACTGACCGAGGCCCAAGGTTCCGCCTTGCTCGCTCTTCGAGGCTGCGCGTGACAGCAGCGTCGACAAGCTGGGATTGAGCAGGCCCTGTCCGACCGCCACCACGACGAGCGCTGTGATCGTCAGCGTCTGGGTTGGCATAAACGGCAGCGCCGCAAACGAAACGGTCAGGATCAAAAAGCCAGCAATGCCGACGGAGACTTCGCCAAAGCGCCGGGCGAGCGGACCGATGACTCCGCCTTGGATGATCGCGATGACGATGCCGATGAGCGCAAACAGTCGGCCCATCGTCTGTTCGGAAAAGCCGTAGCGAAGCTTGGCAAACAGCGCAAAGGTGGACTCCATCGCCACAAACGCCAGCGTCGCCAGCATCGTGATGAGCAGCAGCGGTCCCACCACTTTTCGGGTCAGCGCCGCGTGCAGCGACGACACCGACAGGGTCACTCGCTGGCTCTTGCCGCGCGCACTCTCGGGCAGCGACTCATGCAGCGAAAACACCGCCAAGATGAGGTTTGCGCAAGACAGCCCGGCAGCGACGAACGCGGCGGTTGAAAAGCCGAAGCGGGACAGCTCAGCACCGACGAACGGACCAAAGACAAAGCCCATGCCAATCGACGCACCGATAAGGCCCATGTACTTGGTTCGTTCAGCGGGTGTGGTTACGTCGGCGACGTAGGCTTGTGCGGTTGCGATGCTGCCGCCAAACAGTCCAGCCAGCGCGCGTGCGGCCATCAGCGTATACAGCGAGTCGGTCAGTCCCGTCGCAAGCAGCGACAGCGTCGAGCCCATCAGACACAGGAGCAGCACCGGACGACGACCCAGTCGATCCGACAGCCTTCCAAGGACCGGCGCGCCGAACAGCTGCGCGATCGAAAAGCACGCGAACAGCAGGCCGATCTGGGCTCCGTGTGCGCCAAAGCGCATCGCGTAAAACGGCAAGAGCGGCAGGATCAGCCCGAACCCGAGCAGATCCAGAAACACGGTCATGTACACGACCAGAAGCGAAGCCAGCGTCCGAGGCGGGCCTTTCGCGGAGGCGGGATCTTGTAGCTCGGTCACGGGCTTGTCTCTCGTCTGATTCAGCGTGGAGTGTGGCGCGCCGAGACTCGGCGTAGCCGCAAGCTATATACCAGAGCCATCGCGCAGGTCGGCAAGTATCCCGTGGACCGTCGGAAATTGAGCGAATCGCTCGTCGTGAGCCGTCGTGAGCCGTCGTGAGCCGTCACTAACCAACTTGGCGCTGATCTTCACCGAGCAGCTCGGCGAGCTTGGCCGAAATCTTGGTCGACAGCGCGTCGGGATGAGACTCTGCGGGAACGGTCAGCTCTACGCGGATATCGGAAATGCTGGAACGGATCGATCCGTTTGCGCCCTTGTATTTGCCGCTTGTTGCATCGACGGTGATTTGATCTCCATCGGTGTTGACATGAAATCCGAGATCGCTCGCCAGATAGCTGGCCAGTGCTTCTGCTCTCGTTTGTGCAAGTCCTTGACCGATCGCGTGCTGCTTTTGGATATCAATTTGTGCCATCGTGAGTCTCCTTATCAATCTGGGTTGTGCCGATGAATGTTGCGGGTCAGCTTCTTTTATGTTGATGAAGAAGACTCGCTGTTTGTGGGCGGTTTGGATGCGTCTGGCGTCGGTTCCGTGCTCGATGGTTGGGACGCTGCGGGCTGCGGACGCGGGAGCAGCTCGGTGACGATGGCCGTGGTTCCCCCGGCGACAAGCTGCGAGCCAACCTGAATCGGATGCAGCGAACAGCGACGGAGCTTGCGTTCATCGAGCCGAATTTCCGCCGACCACATCCCAACATGCACAAGCGGCGTGCCACTTGGGTGCCACAAAAAGTGCAGATCGATCATCAGCTCGTCGTTCGTCGGCCAGTCGAACTCGGACTTGGGCGTGGTGCCAATGCGGGTGGTTTCGTCGTGGAGAAACAGCTCGCGCGGCTCGTCGGATGAGTCGTCATCGTCGTCGCTCGGTGCTTCACGAAACGCCAGCACAATCCGTCGCTCTCGCTGCGTCGGCGGAGAAATGGGCTGCGGCGTGTTATCGATGTGAATCAGCAGCTCTCCGTAGGCAATCCGATCGCCGTGGGAAAGTTCCGTCGGAGCTGCGACGCGCGCAAAGTTCAGATACAGACCTGGCTGGCTCGCGAGCGGAATCAAGACATGCTTGCGACCGCGTCGCTCGATGGCAAAGCCCGTCGATGGAAGCTGTGGATCACGAAGGGAAAGCTCGCAGCTTGGGCGCGATCCGACCTCGATGCGCTGCTTGGCAAACCACTGCCAGCGTGGCGGCGCGTCTCCGTCGAAGATCAGCATGCCGAGCGCGGGCGGCGGTGGCTCGGCGGGACTTTGCACTTCGCGCACTTCAAGCAGCGTTCCACCAAGCTGAAGGCTGTCCCCTTCTTGCAGCAGCGTCTCGGACAAGACCGGAACGTGGTTGTGCTCGATCGGGGCCGAGTACTTGTGAAGCAGCAGATGCGGCAGTCCTGCCGTCGACCAGAAGATCAGCGACTCGACGGGATCTTGCGCGAGCATGCGACTGTGCTTCGGTTCGCCGATGTAGATGTCGCTTTTTACGCCTTGGCACAGTCGGATGACGGCTTGGTTGCAGTCGACGATGCGTGGGCTTACGCCGGGCTCGGTGATTCGCACGCTCAGCCGACGTGGCGCATCGCTTGGATACGCAAGCTCGGGCTGGGTGAAAAAGACTTTGATGATGTGGCTGCCGACCTCGATGACATCACCCGGCGACAGTGGCAGCGGTCTGTGCAGCTTCTGCGCGTTGAGCGTCGTATCGACCGCGCCGCGCAGCGGAAACAGAAACAGCGTGCCGTGGTGCCACTCGAGCACGCACTGCTTGCGTCCAACCTGCGGATCGCTCGGTAGCGCCAGCTCGCAGTCTTCGGCTCGACCCACGCGGATGATCGGCAGGTCAAAGCTGTGTCGCGAAGTGGCGTCCGAGCCTCGGGTTTCTACCTCAAGGTCAATGCGCATGTGGGGATCAGTTTGATGTTACACCGGGTTTTTGCGAAGTCGGCGCAGCAGTAGCAGACCGAGCACCATGGACGCGGTCGCAAGCTGCGCTGCGGCGGGACTGCTCGATTGACTGAGATCGCAGCTACAGCCGCTGGCGCTGACATCGATTGGATCGGGGTTTCCGTCCGTCGGAATCGCTACGCACTGACCGTCGGTGCAGGCCAGTCCTTCGTCGCAGGTTCCGCACACGCTGCCGCAGCCATCGTCGCCACAGCTCTTGCCTCCGCAGCTTGGCGTGCAGCCGCAGCTTGGGGGCGGACTGCTCGAAAAGTCCGACTTGTCGCTGGCGCAGCCGGTTCCGATGAAGTACGCGCCGGTCTCGGGAAACATCACGGCAGCGCCGGAGCTGTCTTTGAACTCGAAGCGATAGCGCTGACAGCTGGTGCCAAGTCCGGTCAGGCTGGCCAGGTAGGCGCCGCTCTGCGCGGTCCCGAACTTGAGCGACATCGTCGAGCACTTGCCTTCGACGTTGACGATGGCTTGGCTCGGTCCGGCCTGGTCTTTCCAGTTGGCCCACATTTCGACGCTGGCGCCGGTCTGGGGATAGTGCGAGCCCGACGGAATCTTGTACGTTCCGGCGGTGCCTCCGAAGTCTCCGACGGATGATCCCGCATCGGTGACACCATTTCCGACGGCAGGACCAGCCTGCAAGATGTTGTAGCGATGCCCGTTCTGCGAGGTATAGCCGCAGGTCGAAACCGTCGTCGGCTCGTACAGCCACAGGTAAAACGCCTGCTTTGGGTCCGTCGGTGACGCGATGATTTCGCCGCTGGTGCTGGTGCCAAACAGCTGCACGCGCGCGCTCCAGCTGGTGGCGGTTCCTGCCATGCACGCGCAGCTTGCCGCGCCGCTGCACTGACCGGGATAGATCGTCGAGATGTTGCTGACGATGGCGCACTTCGAGTCATGCGCGAAGTAGCCTTGCTGCTTCATCTCGTCGGAGTGAAAGCGCGCGGCTCTGCCCAGCTTCAGATCGTAATAGAGCGGCGCAACCGCTTTGTAACAGGACTTTTCCAAGCAGTTTGCCGACGGACACGCAGCCAGATCCGATGCCGGATCGACGCGCGCACGGTTCATAAACTGGTGCAGCGTTCGCTCACGCCAGTTTGGAAAGCCTCCCACCGACTCGCCGACCGCATGGGCCGACGAAGCCGTCATCATCGCCACAGCAAAGCCACAGCAGGCAGTACGCAGTGTCCGCATGGATTCCCCCCTTCGGTCCAAACGACGACTGTCTATGTTACTGCGGCTATTTTTTCCACGCGCTGCTTGGGTGATCGAGCGAAAAAAACTCGCTGCTCACGTCGGCGTGAATGCGACCCAGGCAGTCCACCCGGCAGCCCGCGCAGACATCCGATGCAAAGCCCGCCAGCCGAGTCAGCACCGCCGACGACAACAGTCCCGCGAGCGAGCGCGACACCTTCATCGTCTGCTCGACGAGCCGTGACGACTGGGTCAGCAGCCGCGACAGGCTCGGACCGCGCTGCCGAATGAGCTGATCGCGAAACGCCACGGCCAGCTCGAACGCCGCTTGCTGCTGAAGCTCAAAGCGCGGCCACTCTTCCGACGGAGCAGATGACAGCGTCGCCACGATCGTCGCAAGCGCTTCATCCGCATAATCGAGCGCCAGCAGATCGTGCGCCGTCGGCCTTTCCACCCCAGCGAAGAACCGGCTCTTGAGCTGCTGACGCCACGACAGCCGATCCGCGCGAATCAGCGTCGGGCTTGTATCGCCTTGCCCTTGCTTGAGCGCGCCGTCGGCCATGTGCAAGAGCCAGTCCACCGTATGCTGTGCGACGAGCTGCGTCAGCCGACTCTTGGCAAAGTCGCGCGTTACATCGTTTGCGGCGATCGTGCACAGCTTCGACAGCTCCGGCTCGTTGGCGATCACGTAGTAGCTCGCCATGTGCCGCATCATCTGCGCCAGTCGCTGCTTGGTCGCTTTGTGCTGTCCCAGCGCCGACGCGAGCAGCTGCCAGTTTGTCTCTGACTTCTTGGCTGGCTGCGGCGGTTTCGTCGTCGGTTTCGCTTCCGCCTGCTTGCTTGTGCGACGAGAAAGCCGCAGCGGTGCGCTCGACGACTTCGCCAGCTCCAGCTCACTTTGGGTAAAGCGCCAGCCATCGCCAAACTCTGGACGCGCAAACAGCGATCGCAGCGCCGTCAGCGTCAGCCTTCCCGTCGCTTCCGGCTGAATCAGCGGCTCACTGGCAAAGCGCGATAGAAAGCGCAGCGCCGTCAGCGCTTCGACGGGAACCGATCGCCCATTCATCAGCGTTCGCTCTGCCGCACCCTCGATAAGAGGCATCAGCTTGGCAATCGGCGCTTCGATAAAGCGCGTGCCACTTTCGCTGGCCACTTCTTCACACAGGCTTGTCGCGCGCTCTTCCGTCTGTCCCGTCAGCACGTAGCCGGATCGAACCTCGCCGCTGACATGCAGACACAGCACCGCCAGCGTCGTCGTCTTGTCGGGATTGTTTCGCCGCGCCACCACCACGAAGCAGCCGAGCGTATCGCAGCCCGACACATAGCCCGTCGCTGACACCGACTTTTCCGCCGGATGATCGAGCAGTCGCGTCCGCAGCCGCAGCAGCGCACCTTGCACGACGCGCTGCTGGCTCTTTTCTTTGAGCTCCGCACGAACCGACTCGAGCAAGCTCACCGCATCTTCATCGCCTTGGGCTTGCAGCGCTTCGACGATGTTTGGCAAAAGTCCCGTCAGATGCTCATTTCGCAGCAGCGCTTCATACGCCACGCTCGCCGGGATGCCCGCACCGACGCGCCAGCGATCCAGCTCCGCAAACAGCATCGGAATCATGTCGCCCGGAATCGCGCTCAGCATCGACGCCAGGCCTTCGCCTTCGGCGGGATCGGACTCAATTCGAATCAGCGCGTCCGACAGCGGCTGCGCGATGATCTGGAGCATCTCGTCGGGCGAAAGCTCTTCCTGAAGACGAGGCGCAAAGCTCGCATCTTCCGACAGCAAAATTCCCATCGCACACGAGCGCGTTCGCAGATCCAGTCGCTGATCGCTCACCAGGCCGACCAAAGACTCTGCTTCTCCGCCGAGTCCCAGCATGTGGAACAGATCGCCGTATAGCTCTACGTCGGTCGATTCGACCTTGCCGGTGCGCATCCGATCGAGCAGGCACTTGCGCGCATCGACGACGCTGGCCACTTCCAGCCGATGTACCAGATCGGCTTGGCTGACGGGCGGATGAACAAACAGGTCGGCGATGATCTGCTGCGTCTTGGCCGCACTGGCCCACGACGGCTTGTTGT
The DNA here is from genome assembly GCA_937868485.1 of uncultured Myxococcales bacterium. Lineage (GTDB taxonomy): Bacteria > Myxococcota_A > Polyangia > Palsa-1104 > JAEUJZ01 > JAEUKA01. Next base: position 7,002 of record CALMML010000253.1, read on the forward strand.
CCCTACGAGGCATCTGGCGGCCCTTATAACATGGAGCGCGTCCAGCCAGCTCTGCTGGTAGAGTGACCACAACTTGTCCGCTGTGTCCGCTTGCCCGAGGGTCTACACACCATGAAGCTTTCTGTGCGAAACGCTGTGCTGGCTGGCTGGCTGCTGTCGTTCGTCGGATGTCAGAGCGCACCGGCTCCGGCTGCGACGGGACATCCCGGTCCTGAGACCATCGGTGCCACCGTGTCTCGACTGACTGCCGAAGCGACTGCGCTGCCACCGCTGCTCAAGACGCGCTGGGCGGTGGAATACGTTGCGTCGGTGGCTCAGCTTGTCCCGATGTCACCGCGACGGCTCTATGCATCGCCCGATCGTCGCGTCTATCAGTCCGAGCTGGAAGCGCGCGTGCAAAAACAAGCTCCTTCCGCGACGGTCCAAGAGTGGGTGGACGAAGCGGGCTATTACACCGGCAGCCTCGGATCGCCGCTGTTTCACGCTCGGCTCATTGATCTCATCGCCGAAGGACAGCTGGCCAAGCTGGCGGGAAAGCGCAGCCTAGAGCTGTATCCGACGGCGATCGGTCCGCTGCGTCTGCTCGCCGGAGCCGGTCTGGATGCTGTCGGAGTCTCTCCGTCGCCCAAGCTGCGTGCGCTGTATTCCCAGCCCGGCGATCAAGGCCCCGTGAAGCTGCCCGGTCGCGACGTAAGCGGTCGTGTCACCTTCGTCACCGGCAGCTTTCCCGCCGATCCCGCCGTGCGCGCCCAGGTCGGCAGCGGCTTCGAGTTCGTGCTCGCCAAGAACGTCCTCAAGCGCGGCTACATCCATCCCACCGGCGAGGTTGCCCCCGACAGCCTCTTGAACCTTGGCATGTCCGAAGCGGACTATCTACGCAGCCTGCGCGACACGCTACGACCCGGCGGACGACTGCTCGTCTACAACCTGTGTCCCGGACCGAATCCCGCCTTCTACGATCCCGAGTCCGACTGTCGCAGCCCGTGGAGCCGCGCCGACTGGCAAGCCGCCGGCTTTGTCGTCCGTGACTTCGAGCGCAACGACACCGAGATCGCTCGTCAGTACGCCGTCGCGCTTGGCTTTGACAAGCCGCCGATCTCTGTGCCGATCGACAACCTGTACGCAATCTACTCGCTGCTTGAGCGACCGTAGCGACGACCGGCGCTTATCTGTTTGTGTAAAAGTCCAGCGCCGCGACGGGCTTGCGATCGGTTCCCACACCACCGACGAGCAGCGTCAGATCATTTTCCAGCGGAATCGCCAGGTGTTCCGCCCGCGCGTTAGGCATCGGCGACGGAGCATGGCTCTGCTGTCCGGTTTCGCTTGACAAAAACTCGCAATCACCCAGTACCGATCCGTTTTGGTCGTAGCCGCCGCAGATGGTGAGCTCGCCGTTGTTTTCGTGCAGGCTGCTGCCCCAGCGCGGTGTCTTGAGCACTCCGTCGGTCACTGACGCTGTGCGCGCCGTGATGTCGATGAGCAGCGTCGAACCCAGCGCCGTCTTCATGCCGCTCGCTGCTTCGGTATAGCCACCGATGATGAGCGCCTGACCGTTCTTGAGCCGCGCTGCGACGTGGCCGCGACGAGACGCTGGATCACCCGACGCAAACGTCAGCGCTTGGAAGGCATTTCGCTCGGGAGAATACAGCTCTGCGACGGGCTTTTTGGCAGAGACATCCGACAGCGACAGTCCACCAAACACCAGCGTGGCCGACGAAAGCAGCGTCATCGAGTGACGGTAGCGCGGCGCCACCAGCGCCGTCGAGCGATCTTGCGGCGGCGGCACCGTCGCGACGCCAACGCGCGCCAACATATCGGCGGAATCCGACGGAAAGCGCTTCACCAGCACCGCTTGCCCGCTCGGGGTTTCCATCGCTGGATCGGTGGATCCACCCGCGACCAGGAACACGCTGTCTTGGATTTCTACCGACTGAGGCCGATACATTCCCGGCTTGCCGATGTCGCCAATTTCCGTCGCAGGAAGCGTCCACACGTCTTTGATCGCGCTCACCGCTGGATCGAACTTTTCCGTCTGAGTTACTAGATCGCTACCGACGGCAGCACCACCGACCAGCAGCGCTTGCTGACCAAGCGTCGCGTCGGCACTGGGCAGCAGCAGCGCCCCGCGTCGTGGCTTGGTAATCGTTCCACCGTCGAGCACTTGGAAGGTTGAGTGCTTAAACACCCACGCCTTCGTCGACAGCAGCGCGCCTTCGCTTTCCCCACCGACGAGCAGCGCACCAAGACCGCTTTCGACGGGACTGGTGCGACGACCGCGCAGCGCACACGCCGCCAGATCCTTGCGTCCCAGCGGATTGGCCATCGCGTCGTCGGGAATCTTCAGATCCGATGCCGTCACTTGACCGGGCTTACCGACGTACACCGCGACTTCTACGTCGGACAGCGACAGCGCAAACGGGGGCGACTTGCCGCGACCGACCACTTGACCCGAGCCGTCGATGGCTTCGACGACCAGCTGGGTCTGCTGACCTTCCGTCGGGGACTCGATCTCAACCGTCGCGGAAAAATGACCCGCTGATACCGCCGACGAGGTCTGCTTGTCGCCCAGCGTCATCCGCACTTCCGACGCCAAAAGAAACGGATCACCCATGCCCGGCGGCGTGATGATCCGTACGGTCAGGCTGTGGTTTTTGCTACACGACAGAAGAAGCAGCGACGCAAACAGCGCGCCGATTTTACGCTGCGAACCAAGCATCTGTATCCTTCGCGGCGCTCGTCGCTGATGGGATGCCAGTCTACGAACCTACGAGCGCCTTCGCTTTGGCGGAGAGTAGCCCTGGGTCGCCGGAAACAGCCAGGGTTTTTTGTCGGCCTTTTTGTCCCGAGACGACCTTGACATGGCTCTTGGCCACCCCGAGCGCTTTGGCGAGCGCGATACGCACCGCTTCGTTGGCGGCTCCGTCGACGGGAGGCGCGCTGACCGCCACTTTGACGCGATCGCCGTGCAGTCCGCCGATGCTGTCTCGAGAGGCACGCGGAGCCACCCAGACATCGACGAGGATTCCGCTTGGGCTTTGACGAATGGGCGACGACATCGTGGGAAGCGCTTGGGGCTAGCTCTTGTCGGTGCTGCGCTGACGACGCTTTTCGGCGTTGGTGATGGCCAGCTCGCCCAGCTCTCGACTGCGGCGCGTCGCGGCTTCGACGGCATTGATCAGCGTGGTGCGCAGTCCGCCCGCTTCCAGCGTGTGCAGCCCGGCGATCGCGGTTCCTCCCGGCGACGTCACCATGTCTTTGAGGTGCCCCGGATGCTGTCCCGTTTCCAGCAGCAGCTTCGCCGACCCGAGCACCGTATGCGCCGCCAGCGCCACCGCGTTGTAGCGCGACAGACCGACTTTGACGCCGGCGTCGGACAGCGCCTCGATGACCAGGAACATGTAGGCTGGGCCCGATCCCGACAGACCCGTCACCGCATCGAGCTGATCTTCGTCGAGCACCACCGTAAAGCCAATCGCACCGAAGAGCTGCTGCGACAGCTTGACGTCGTCTTCCGTCGCGGTGCTTCCTGCGGCAATGGCTGTGGCTCCCGCTCCGACGAGCGCTGGCGTGTTGGGCATCACCCGAATCACCCGCGTTCCTTTGGGCAGATGCGCTTCCAGCACCTGAAGTGGCACGCCCGCTGCGACGCTGATGCACAGACACTTGGGCTTGAGGTGCGGCGCGACCTCATCCATCACTGGCAGCAGCACCTGCGGCTTCACCGACAGCACAATCATGCTTGCTCGACGGACCACGTCGATGTTGTGCGTGGTCATGTTGATGCCGTACTGCTGACGAAGCTGCTGACAGCGGCTCTGACGCGGGTCCGATCCCCAGATCTGCTCAGGCTTGACGAGCCCAGCGGCGAGAAGTCCTTTGATCAGCGCCTCGGCCATGTTGCCGGTTCCCAAAAACCCGATCGTGCCGGGCAAGGTCTTGTCTTTGCTTGGTTCCTCAGCAGACGGAGCAGTCGTTTCGGTGATCATGGGCTGGCATGGTAACGCGCGCAGCCGACGGCGCAAAGCCCAAGTGACGTGCGATGCTTGCGGCGGAACAAGTCCCAAGGTCACACTACGCAGCATGGCGAGTGCAGAGAAGCGATATTCGGCCCAGCAAGTTCGAGAGATCCTCCGTCGGGCGCAGACCGATGAAAAAGGTCACGGAACCGGCAGCGAGGAGCCGGGTCTGACCGCGGCGGAGCTGCTCGATAACGCGAAAGATCTGGGCTTTTCGACGCGAGACGTGCATGGCGCGCTTTTGGCCTACGAAGAAGATCAGAAGCTGGCGGTTGCCGAGCAGGAGCTGCGACAGCTTTCCTATCGCAGTCTGTCGACGCACGCGGTGGTGTATCTGTCGGTGCTCGGGGCGCTGATCTTCTTTGGGGTGCTGGCGCTGGCGGCACAGCCGATTGGGGCGGTGATGCTGGTGTGGGGAATGATGCTGCTGCTCAAGCTGCGCGGCGTGCTGTTTCCCGATCCCGACAAGCTGCGAGAGTCCGCCAAGCAGCGGCTGGTGTCTCAGCAGCTCAAGCAGAGTGGCAAGCAGCTCGGGTCGGCGCTGGCGACGGGAGCCGCCAAGCTGATGGCGCTGTCGGCACAAAAGATCGATCAAGGCGTCAAGCAGCTAGACAAGTAGCGACTACGCGAAAAACAAATAAGAGGCATACAAAAAGACTCTTATTTGGCTTGATTTTTCGTCGAGATCATTCATCGGTAGGTCAATAAGAGGCATACAAAATGACTCTTATTTCCGCTTCATCATCAGGAAGGAAAAGCTGTGCTGACGGCGCAAGAGATAGAGCAGATCATCTGGGCGGGACTCCCGGCGGCGAAGGAATCGGGGCTGCGGATTGAGCGAGCGACCAAAGAAGGCAGAGTCCGCGCGCGATCGGTGTTTGCTCCCAGCATGATTCGTCCCGGTGGAACGCTGTCGGGTCCGACGATGATGGCACTGGCGGATGCGGCGATGTTTGCGGCGATCATGGCGCGGCTGGGACGGCTGGAAATGGCGGTCACGACCAACCTAAACATCAACTTTTTGCGGCGTCCGGCCCCCGAAGATCTGGTTGCAGATGCGGTGATCCTGAAGCTGGGAAAGCGACTGGCGGTGCTGGAAGTGTCGATCTTTAGCGGTAGTGAAGTCGACCACAGTGATGCAGAGCCGGTTGCGCACGTTACCGGGACTTATTCGTTGCCTCCGGGTTAGGCTGTGGTTGCGTTGGTGACGTGCTGGCGTAGGTGGTGTGATAGACCTCGCGCAGCATGCGATAGACGCGGGTGTTTGGCTGATAGCGTTCGAAGAAATCGAGCGCATCGCCACGCAAGATGCTGATGAGCGCAGCAGCGACGGCAGGAGAGCGGCTCCTTCCGGCGCGACAGTGGACCATGATGCAGCGAAGCTGACTGAGCTTGGGCAGCACAAAGTCCCAGATCTGCTGCGCATCTTGTATGGAAAACAGCCCGTCTGGTTCGTCGCTCTGCACGGGAAGATCGACATCAAAGAAGGCCAGTCGAAGGACGCCCAGGCAGTGAAGGGACTGCGGCACGCGCGCGCGATCGGACGGACTGGTCGTGATTGAGATCACGATGTAGGGAACCGATGGCGCAGGTGCGGTTTCGATTTCTTTGCGGCTAAAAACCAGACATTCCATGTGCGCTCTCCATCACTGGGCAGTGGCAGCTTGCAGAGCCGTTCCATGCAAAATCGATTCCGAGTTCGTGAGTCCGCTTGGACCGCCGCGTCGCGATTGCGCTTGCCGGGGTCGTCGTGACTCTGCGAGTCTCTGGCCATGATCAAAGTCTACGGTTTTGGTGCGTCCTTTGGCCTTCCTGATCCAAGTCCTTTTGTCGTGAAAGTCGCAAACTACCTGCGAATGATCGGCGTTCCTTATGAGATGCTCGCGGGCGATGCAAGGAAGGCACCGAAAGGAAAACTTCCATACATCAGCGACGGTGGACAAGTTGTTGCGGACTCGTCGTTCATCATCGATTACCTGCGCAAGACGTACAAAGACCTTGATGTAGGAATGTCTGCGCACGATCGAGCGATCGCTACGTCCTGTAAGTCGATGCTGGAAGAACACCTGTACTTTGTGATGGTGACCCAGCGCTGGAAGGAAGATCGCGGCTACGACATCTTGAAGCAGCGCTTTGCCGCAACGATGAAGAACGCGGGCGTTCCGGGTTTTCTGATTCCGACGGTGAGCGGCTTTGTTCGCAAGCAAGTCATCAAGGCGGTGAACGCGCAAGGAATGGGGCGACATACACCGGAAGAGATCGAAGACATCGCGGTGAGCCTGCTCGATGCGCTGTCTGAGCTGCTCGGGGATCATCCGTACTTTCTGGGAGATACGCCGCGATCGATTGATGCGACGGTGTTTGCGTGGCTGTGGCTGATCATCGATGCGCCGTATGAAGGTCGCGTCAAGCAGCATGCGTGCAGCAAAGCGAACTTGGTTCGTTACAACACGCACATGAAGCAGACGTACTGGAAGGACTGGAAGTCGGTCGCCTGAGCCTGATTCCGTGTGCGAAAGGAGTCCGGTTTGAAGGGACTCCTTTTCTCGGCACCTTGCTGCCGTCCGCATTACTGCCGTCAGAGCGAGGGTCTGGGAAGCGCTACGGAAGCGGGTCTTGTTGAATGTCTGGGTGGTGATCGGACGTTCTCCACAGTGAGTGAGAGGGTCTGTTTGAACGTGTCTCTGTGCCTTGTGATTCAGCACGGCTTGGTTTCCTCGGCACGCAGCGTACCAACCATCAAACGGACGACATCACCGTCGAGAACGAAGCGATTCGCAGCCGTTCCCATGCCATGACAGAATCAACGGAGAGAAACGCAGAGAAGAGGAAGGAGACGCTCCTGCTTGGGAGCCTGCGCTGCGATGCCACAGACCTGACTCCTATCAACGTGGGCGTCGACCTTGCGCGCGATCTGCGCCCTACGTAGTGGATGCAACCAGCGACAACATCAGCTTCTATGCAGAGCCCGCAGAGCTGGCTGCCAGCGCGGTCGATGACAGCGAGCTTGCGCGGCTGCTTCCGTACCTGATGTTGGTTGCAAACGCGGCCCCCTCGCAGGTTGGTGGTGGCGGACTGCCCCGTCGCTGTCTGGCTCCAGCGTGGCAGTGAATACCCCTTTCTATCTTGGGGAAGAAGGAGTCACCCTGTACACTAACGTAGCGCGTTGTGTCTGCTGCAAATACGTGGATGGCAGTAGGTCATCATTCGCGTAAGGAGGGGCCGTAGTGTCACACGGATCAATCCGCGTTGATCGGTCTGATCATGCTGTCCGCATCGGGGCGCCGTCGTCTGTCTGGGCTCCGATTCTTTGGTTTCGCATCGATCGAACACGCAGTCAGGTCGTGACGCAGTGGGGCGTGCTGATCGGGGTGAGCCCGCTTGTGCTGCTTGGGCTCTTCTATGGCGGGTCCCTGTTTGATGCATTGCAGCTCGCGCTGGTGGTGGGTCTTGGCGCGCTCTGTCTGCTGATAGGTGTCCTTGTTGCGCTGCTTGCCGCACATGTGGTGTGGCGGAGCGGACTGCTGGCCCCTTCTCCGCAGAGCGTGGTTCGTGCAGTCAGTGAGCGCGACCGCTTGCAGCAAGAGGTGGGACAGATTGCCCAGATCGGCGGCTGGGAGTTCGATCCGATCAGCGGAGAGGGAAACTGGACCGAAGAAGTCGCGCAGATTCACGACATCGATCCAGCTGTCGCTTCGATTCGATCCATTGGACTTGATGCCTATCGTGGAATCGATCGCCAGCGTATCGAGGAAGCGATCTCGGCTGCGTTGAAGGATGGAACCCCATTTGATTTGGAACTACAGATCAAGACATCGACGGGTGTGCAGAAATGGGTGCGCAGCATCTGTAAGCCCGAAGTGCAAGGTCAAAAGGTCACGCGGATCAAAGGAACGATTCAAGATATCTCTGCACAGAAACAGCTGGAAGATGATCTGAATCACGTTAATTTGCTACACAGTACGCTGAGTGAACTCAGTCACAAGATGAGTCATGTTTCCTCTGCGTCGGAGCTGTATCAGCTAGCTTGTCATATCATTGTGGATGTCGGAAAGTTTTCCAGTTCAAGAATCAGTGCGTTTGAATCGAGTGATGGAAAACTGACTCAGATGATTGCTTGTGCCGGTTCCATTGAAAAGTATTCAACACGAATTGATTCGATTTCATCTGACAATGATCAAGCCGCAGAAATGACGCGCAAGGTCATGCGTGGTGAAATTCAAGTGGTGAACAGTGTCCATGAAGATGATCGGATGCACTCGCTGATCAGTGTGGCGGAAGCGCTACAAATTGGCTCTGCGGCTGCGTTTCCGATTCGCTGTCATGATCGCGTGATTGGTGTGTTGTCTGTGTATAGTGAGCAAGTCAATCGGTTTCGCTCGAAAGAAATTTCACTGTTTGAGCGCATCACAGAGACGATTCGGCACAAGCTGGAGTTGATACAAGAAGAACAGAATCGCAAAATGGCAGAGCAAGCGAGTCGCGAGAGCCAGGCTCGATTTGAAGCAGTGTTTGTCCACAGTCCAGTGGGGATCTTGCTGACTGAAGTGCAGTCTGGAACGATCCTGGCGGCCAATCCCGCGCTGGTGCGAATCCTCGGCATTCAAGTAGAAGAGCTGAGAGGAAATACCGTCGAAAAGCTGGGACTGTGGGAGAGTCCAATCCATCGTCAATTGTTCATTGATAGACTGCAAAGTAGTAAGTCAGCTGTGCAGCTTGATGGCAAGCTGTGTAGAAAAGGAATTGAGGGACAAAAAATCCCAGTTCGTTTGTCGTCTGTGCAGATTGATCTGGCCGGGCAACAGCTGATCGTATCAACCATTGAAGATCAGACCCAAGTTGAAATTGCGCAAGAAGCATCTGCCAAGAACACCAAGCTACAAGCACAGCTTCAGCAAATTGCACAGACGGTTCCTGGGATCATCTGTTCGTTTCATATGGACAAAGAGGGCACGCTGACGATTCCTTATGTCAGTCGAGACCTGTTTGCGCTATATGGTGTTCATTATACTGGGCTCGGTGATGATCTGAGCGAGATGCGCAGTCGTTTCAATGTGGAAGATCAGAAGCGAGTTCGGAAGAGCATTGAGCGATCTGCGGCAACGCTAACGCCATGGTGTGAAGACTATCGCATGATCCATCCTGTCCGTGGCGAAATCTGGATAGAAGGTCATGCGGTACCGTATCGTGAGGCGAATGGTTGTGTGCTCTGGCACGGATTTTTACATGACATTACCGAGCGAAAGCGAAAAGAAGAGCAGCTTCGTCAGAGCGAGCAGCGCTTTCGGGCTCTGTTTCAACACTCGCCGGTTGCGTATCAATCGCTAAGTGAAGATGCATGTTATTTGGATGTAAATGAGCGGATGTGTGAGCTGCTCGGATATTCGAGTGAAGAGCTGATCGGAAGCTCGTTTGCGGACTTGGTGGTGCCGAGCCTGCGTGGTCTGTTTTGGGATGGCTTTCAGAAGTTCTGTCTGGCCGGGAAAGGAACGACAGAGCTGCGGGTGATGCGGAGTGATGGAACAGAGATCGAGCTGATGATCGAAGGACAGATTCAGCGCGACGGTCTGGGGCGATTCCTGCGCACGCACTGCATCGTGTTTGACGTCACAGAGCGTCGTCACGCAGAGCAGGGACTGCGGCTACAGAGTGCGGCGCTGCAGGCGGCTGCGAACGCGATTGTGATCACGGACAGTCGCGGCGTTGTGGAGTGGTGCAATCCAGCGTTTACAGAGTGTTCGGGCTATTCGTCGGGCGAAGCGAAGGGAATGCGGCTGGGGGACTTGGTGCGATCGGGACAGCAGTCGCGCAGCTTCTACAAGCAGATGTGGGAGACGATCTCGTCGGGGCGACCGTGGCACGGAGAGCTTATCAATCGTCGCAAAGACGGCAGCACGTATCACGAACAGATGAGCATTACGCCGCTCGTCGACGAGCGAAAGCAGATCTCGCACTTTATTACCATCAAGCAAGACATCTCGAATCAGAAGCGACTGGAGACGATGCTTCTGCGTACGCAGCGACTGGAGAGCATTGGTCGGCTGGCGAGCGGAGTTGCGCACGATCTGAACAATGTGCTGACGCCGATGCTGATGGCTCCGCTGATGTTGCGCGCGGTGATCGACGATCCGATGGCGCTGGAGGTGGTGGACTCGATTGAGTCGAGTGCGCGGCGCGGCGCGGCGATCATCAAGCAGCTTCTGACGTTTGGTCGCGGCATGCCAGGGGATCGGATTCCGGTGCAGCTTCGCTCGATTGTGCGGGAGATGACGAAGCTGATGGAACAGACGTTCCCGAAGAACATCGAGGTGCAGTCCCAGCTCGATCGCGATACGGGGCCGGTGCTCGGAGATCCGGTGCAGATCCATCAGGTGCTGATGAACCTGTGCGTCAACTCGCGCGATGCGATGCCGCAAGGTGGTGTGCTGACGCTATCGGTGCAGCAGGTCGTGATCGATGCAGCGAGCGCGCAGCTTCACGGTGTGACTGCGGGAAACTTTTCGGTTTTGTGTGTGCAAGACACCGGAATGGGGATCTCTGCCGATGATCTGGATCGGATTTACGATCCGTTTTTTACAACCAAGCCTCTGGGAGAGGGAACAGGACTGGGTCTTTCGACGGTGCTCGGCATCGTGAAGAGTCACCTGGGCTTTATCCAGGTGGAAAGTCAGCTTGGCAAAGGAACAACGTTTCGGATTCTGTTTCCAGCGCTGGAATCGGCTCCCTCGCCGAGCGTGGGCGTCAGCAGTGATGTCCTGCCGACCGGTCGCGGCGAGCTGATCTTGGTCGTCGATGATGAAGAGCTGACCAGGCAGATGGTGCAGCAAGTGTTAGCGCAGCACGGCTATCACGTCCTTCTGGCGAGAAATGGAACAGAGGCGCTGTCGCAGCTTGATGCGCGTCCTGATCTGCGCTTGGTGCTCAGTGACGCAATGATGTCAGGAATGGATGGTCCGACGCTGCTGCATCACGCCAAGCAGCGCGGTGTGACTGCGGAGTTTCTGATCATGACCGGACTTCAGTCGCAGCCAGAGCTTCAGGAAGTGATGCGACGGTATGGAGTCTCTCTGCTGGAAAAGCCGTTTTCCGCCGCGACGCTGCTTCAGAGCGTGCAGTGCGTCCTTCAACACAGGCCGTATCTCAGTCCATCCGAGGAGTAGACAATGGCTCCGTCAAACACGCGCACAGCGTCGGAATCCTGCACCGCGACATCAAGCCTGCCAACCTCACGGATCGTTGGGACTTGGCGGGTTTGATTCCGCTCCATCGTCGCTGCGAGCTGCGGAAGGAGTCAGCGTAGCGTGCCTTTCAAGCGCAGCGGCGGCTTGTTCTGTAGCGAGATCTCGTGCAGCGGCGCGCGCTCTCCCAGTGTGAAGCTGTCGTCTTGAAAGGAGAACCACAGGGTCCAGTCTTGGATGGTGTACTGCCAGAAAAAGCCGCCTACCGTGGCGTAGATATGTCCGCTTTGCTCGCGAATGGGACGACCGAAGATTCGACGGACATCGGCGGCGGTGGCGCTCGGGAGAGACAGGATCTCGCGGCCTCGATCGAGCAGGCGCGGGCCAGTGACGGAATCGACCCGGCCATCGCGGGTGTAGGAGACGCGCAGGCTGCTTCCCTTGAGAGCTGCCACGGCCTCGCGGGTCATTCCGGGGGTTACGCCACCTATGCTGTAGTGGCTGGCTGCTGGAGTGACCAGGCGGGCTTTGTGACCACCGGCTTGTAGCCAAGCATGTGCAAGGGCTCCTCCTTCGTGGGTGAGCCAGGTCCGAGCAGCGGAAGCCAAGTCGGCCTGCGGGTGAGCGAGCAGCGGGCCAACCAACGCAATCGGAAGCCGCATCGATCCGTCGTGGTCATCGCTCGATTCGACACCCCAGTCATCCGCTTCGTCGAGCGTATACATGTCGCTGACTTCCGCTGCGTGCAGGAGACTGATGGCAGCGGCGGGATCGGCTCCGCGTAGCACTTGTGCGAGGACATCCGCTTGACCGATCATCGCTGCGGCTCGTCCGGCTCCGACGCCACCGCGCTGGAGCTGGGCTGTTAGCTCAGGACCGCAGCTTGTCGCGATGGCGGTTCGCCGCTGGAGTGCGCGACGTAACAGGGAATCATCCAGCGACGCATCGGCCAGCCTGGCAACGACATGGCGCTTGGCCGCGAGCGATTCCCAGGCAAACAGCGGAGACTCCAGGGCGAGTGCAACCTTTGGCTCCCTGCTGCGTAGTGCGACGAGTCGCTGCGCCACCGCTGCCGTCAGGCTGTCATCGCTTCCGCCATCGTGCGCCAGGCTGATTCCTTGCGCGAGCAGTCCACTTGTGGGCGCCGTTCGACCGCGCAGCTGTTCCAAACCTTCGGGTGTCGCGGCCAGGCGCGCGTACGCTTCCAGTGCTGCGGCTCCGTCGGTTGCTGTCACGCCTCCGCACGCAGTAATGGCCTGGGTAAATGCGCTCCGTTCCCAGTCTGTTTTGAGATGCGCGCTCAGTCCTTTTCGCAGAGCCGGTAGCGCGCGGGCGTCGCGATAGTGTCCCAGCACAGAGGCTGCGCGGGCTGCGTGATAGTCGGGCTCTGTTTCGACGATGTGAATGAGCCCAGGAATCGCTTCCTTCACATCGAGTCGCGACAGGCTGCTGATGTATTCAGAGCGTGGACTGGGACTGCGTTTCTGTTCCACCACCCAGCTGCGGTCATCGAGCCATGGCAGCAGCGCCACGGCCACATCACGACGTGCGGGCTGCTTTTCGTTCCCGGCCAGCGCGGCCAGCAGATCGGCGACGTTCGCGCGTACATCTCCGGGTGATGTCAGCAGCGGAATCAGGATCGGAACCCAGTGCGCGGGATCTTTTTCAAGTGGTCCCAGCAGCGGTGTGAAGCCCCACACGCCATCGCTTAGGTGGCGCAGCGTCTGATCGGACAGTCGCTGCTCGTACCAGGCATCGCGACCCGTCCAGCTGTCATTGAACAGCACTCGGAACGCTTCCACGCGGGCGAACCCAGGGGCCTGCGCATCTTCAGCGATTTTCATCAGATCGAGACGAAGCTGCGTACGACTGGTCGCATCGATGCCGAGCCGGGATGCATGCTCGTACAAGAGCGCCGTAGCCAGTGCCCGCAGCCGAGGCTCTTCGGCCTTCTGATGCAGCCGCAGCACGCTCAGGGCTGCACTTCGATCACCTCGCGCGGCGAGCTGGCGCACACTGTCATCGTGCTGTAGGTAGCTGCCGGTCCAGCGTGCCGAACGTGCCGTGACAACCGTCGGTGGATCGGCAGCCCTCGCCAGATCGCTACAGAGTCCCGATCCCACGCAAACAAGAAACAAGCCCAGACATCGCCGACTGCTGCGCTTCATACGGTCACTAGACATCGAGCCGCCGCGCGGGTTTCTTCCAAAGTGAATCGGAACACGGAGTGCCATGGTTTCGCACCGTTGCGTATCCGCAGTCGCAGGGACCGAACGCGCGGCGGGGCTGTGGCTACTGGGGAGGCGCGGGAAGTGCTCGCGGCGCGCGAAGAGACGTCAGCACGCGATGTAGGTTTTCTAGGTCCACCGGCTTGGTGATGTGCTCTGTAAAGCCAGCTTCCTTGGCGCGCGTCACATCGGACTCTTGGCCAAAGCCTGTGATGGCGATGACTGGCAAGAGCAGGTTGCGTGCACGGATGCGCCGACACGTCTCGTATCCGTCGATGCCCGGCAGGCCGATGTCCAGCAGCACCACATCCAGCGGAGTCGTCTTCACCACAGAGAGCGCCGCTTCCCCGCTGGTGACATCGATTACCGTGATTCCGTCCATCGTCAGCAGCGCCTTGAGTCCCTTGCTTCCGTTTGTATCGTCTTCGACGAGCAGCACGCGCAGGCCAACCGGCGGCTTGGTCGGAACCGGCGGCTTGGGCGCGCTCACTTGCTGAACGGGAAGGAGCGGTAGACGGACGACGAACTCACTTCCTTTTCCGGGTCCAGCACTTGATGCAACCACGGTTCCGGCGTGCAAGGTCACGATGTGACGAACCAGTGCCAGACCGACGCCCAAGCCGCCTTCCTTGGTGCGGGCTCCGGGCGCATGTCCTTGCACAAACGGCTCAAACACCCGCTCGAGCATCTGCGGTTCGATTCCTGATCCGTTGTCCGAGACACGAATGATCGCAGAGACTCCGTCTCGCTCCACCGCGAGCACAACCTTGCCTCCCTTTTGGGTGTAACGGACTGCGTTCACCATCAAGTTGGTGAGAACTTGCTGAAGCCGGAGTGGATCTCCGCTGACGATGAGCGGCTGCGGACTGATGAGCTGCACCAGCTCGATCTGCTTTTCCGTGACGCTCTGCGTGATCGTTTGCACAGACTGTGACAGCAGCGTTCGCAGATCCAGCTCGCGACGATCCAGCGTGATCTTGTTTTGGGTGATTCGCGCAACATCCAGCAGATCATCCAGCAAGTGCTTCATCTGGCGCGCACCGTCGAGAATGATCTTCTGCCAGGCGCGCTCTTCTGCTGCGAGCGGACGACGACCCAGAACGCTTGCAGAGGTGTACAGCGCAGTCAGCGGATTGCGTAGCTCATGCGAGAGCATGGCCAGGAATCGATCGCGCTGTGCGACGTTTTCGCGCTGCTCTTCCTCTGCTTTTTTGATCGAGCTGATATCGGTGTTCACGCAGCCGACACCAATGTGTCCGTCCGCTTCCTTGAGCGGAAACTTCAGCGACAGATACGTGCGCGTCCCTTGCGGAGAGGGGAGCTTGATCTCGTTTTGAACGATGGTTCCACGATTGATGACATCTGCGTCTCCCGCCACGAGGATCGTCGCCAGATCGCTCGGCATGATCTCTTCTGCGGTATATCCAATCGGATCGCTGCCAATCATCGTGCGGAAGCTGTCGTTTGCCAGGACGTAGCGTCGCTCGTGATCTTTGATCGAAATCTGACTCGGAGAGTTGTGCAGAATGCTCGACAAAAGGAGCTGGACGCGCTCTGTCTCTGCTTCCGCGCGGCGTACTCCGCTCACATCGATCATCGTGAGGACAACACCCTCTACGCTGGCTCCTCTTCGATACGGAAGAATGCGCAGCAGGAACCAGCGTCCGCTCTGATCGCGGATATGACTTTCAAACGGAGTGCTGTTCTGTGCGACCCGTCGAATGTCTTCCATCAGCGTGGGCCGCGCGAGCGTGTGCGCGAACACTTCGATGGGACGACCGATGTCGTGCGGCACCAAGTTGAAGGTCTCTCCGATGCGCGGAGTGAACTTGCGAACCCGCAGCTGCTTGTCGAGAAACAGCGTATGCACTTCCGTGGACACCTGAAGGTGATCCATGTCCGCGTTCAGCTCGACCAGCTCAGAGATCTTGCGCTGGAACTCACTGTTGACGGTGTGCAGCTCTTCGTTTACGGAGTGCAGCTCTTCATTGGTCGATTGAAGCTCTTCGTTCGACGCCACAAGCTCTTCGTTGGTTGCTTGCAGCTCTTCGTTGCTCGTCTCTAGCTCTTCAATCGTGGTCTGAAGGTTTTCGCGTGTGAACTTTAGCTCGGTTTCCAGCGACGCGATGTGCTCACGCGCAGCTTGATCGAGCGGAATCTCTGCGATCGCGGGCAGCGTCGAGGTCGGGGTCGCTGTCGGCTGAATGATCACCAGCGCAAACAGCTCGCTGCCACGCCGGCTGCGAACCGGACGCGCGGTGACATCGACTTGACGAGGTCCGTCGGCTAGCTCGACGCGCATGCCTCGGTAGATCACGGGCGTTCGTTCCGCGAGCACACGCTGGACGGCGCCCATGATCGCGACGCGCAGATCCGATTCCAGCATGTCGGCCAGATCGTAGGTCTGTCTTCCATCACGAGGCCGCAGGTACTGACTGGCTCCACCAAAGGAATGCGCCAGTTCTCGACGAGAAGTCACCAGGAATCCCGGTGGCATAAACTCTTCCAGCAGCGAGTCGTAGGCGCCAAACAGGCTCGTGTCCGTTCGTCCCGGCGCAAGCTGAATCCCTTCCACTTTGCCGCGCAGCCGACTCGTTGTGGGAAAGCGCACATCTTGGCTGAGCCGAATGTCGCGACGCTTGCGGAACAGCTTCCAGTGGTTGTCGACGACATCGAACTCGTCGGACAGCTCGCCGGTTGTTTCACTCGGACCCAGGAACAGGAATCCGTGTGGACGCAGTCCGAAGTGACAGATTCCCAGCACCTTCTGCTGTGCCGCGCGCTCAAAGTAGATGAGGAGGTTGCGGCACGACACCAGATGCAAGTTGGTAAACGGTGCGTCTTTGAGGACGTTGTGTGGCGCAAAGACGACCATCGATCGAAGCTCTGCGTTTACCTGAAAGCGTCCGTCTTTGACGACAAAGTAGTTGTGGCGGCGCTCTGGCGAGACATCAGCGATGGCAGCTGCATCGTACGAACCAAGGCTCGCGATCCGCAGCGACTCTTGGTGAACATCGGTCGCGAAGATCTTCACCGGCACCGTGCGTCCGACGGCATCCATCTGCTCTCGGATGGCAATGGCAAGTGAGTACGCTTCTTCACCCGTTGCGCAGCCCGCCACCCAGACGCGCAGCTCTTCGTTTTCAGCCAGCCCTCGGATGATGCCGGGCAGGATTTCCCGGGACAGACGCGCAAACGCCGCTGGATCGCGGAAAAAGCGCGTCACGCCGATCAGCAGATCTTTGTAGAGCAGATCCAGCTCGTCGGGACTCTTGGCCAGCCGCGTCGCGAAATCTTCCAGTGTTCCGACGTGCGCCAGCTCGGCGCGTCGCTCGGTTCGTCGCAGGATCGTCGATGGCTTATAGACCGTGAAGTCCAGACCATACGCATCTCGAATGAGCCGCATGATCAGCATCAGACCCGGCTCTCCATCGGTGAGAACTTCCGGCGGGGTCTCACCCAGCTTGCCGTTTTTGAGCCGCTCAAGCAGCGCATCCGGCATCTCTTCGGGCGTCAGGATGCGATCGACTACGCCTGTCTCGATTGCGCTCCGAGGCATTCCGTCAAAGGCCGCGCTGTCCGGGCTCTGCGCAATCACCGATCCGCCTGCGGAGTGAATCTCTCGCAGCCCGCGTGAGCCGTCGCTGCCTGTGCCTGACAGAACAATCGCAACCGATCGGTTTCCCTCTTGCGCCAGCGATCGAAAGAACAGATCGATGGGATAGGTGACGACCTCGGAGGGATCTTTGTCCGTCAGATAGATCCGACCGCCGTTTACCATGAGCTGCTTTTTCGGTGGATTGAGCACGATCGTGTCGGGCTGTAGATCCATGCAGTCCGCCGCCAGCACGATTGGAATCTTCGTCCGACGCGCCAGCAGCTCATCCAGCATGCTCTTGAAGTCGGGCGACAGGTGCTGCACCACCACGAACGAGCAGCCTGTGCTTTCCGGCATCTGGTCAAACAGACGCTCCAGCGCTTCCAGTCCTCCCGCTGAGGCACCGATTCCCACAATGAGTGAGATCAGAGAGTTTGACGGCGGAGGCTGCGTCTGCGTCTGTTCTTGGTTGGACATGGCTTGCTATCGTACAGAGTAGTTTCTGCTGCCGCCAAGCGCTATTCGAGCTTTGTGATCACTTCGAGCGCTGCGTGTTGCAGTCGAGGGAATGGCTCCACAGTACGGAGCGCGCAAAGGAATCAACAGGAGTCCTGCTGGTTTGTCCAAAGGGATGCCGCGTTTGTCGTTCCCTCGCGCTTCCCTGATTCGCAGTGCTGTGGTCCGTTTGCGACGGAAAGACGCACCGATACAATCAGCCTGCCGACATTTTTCTACATCGCGATGAGGGCGGCGAAGTGGTCAAGCTGCTCGACTTTGGCATCGCACAGTTCTTCGATTCCAGCGACGGAAACAGCGTACGCACACGCAGCGGAGAAGAGATGGTTGGCACGCTCTGTTACATGTCTCCCGAGCAGATGGATGGCATTGCGTGCGACGGAAAAACCGATGTCTATAGCTTGGGAGTTGTGCTGGCGCTGATGCGGATGGCGCACCGTGAGCTGAGCGATGCTGCCGCGTACGGAGTCCGGGTGATGCTGCTGGGACCGACGGGCCCTTCCGCTTGATGATCCTGACTACCGACCTGCGCGCTTTGGCGTGAAAGACCCCGGCTCCTAACCGAGCTGCACGCTGTCGCCCGATTCCCAAGCGATTCCCAAGCGATTCC
>CALMML010000254.1 GCA_937868485.1 uncultured Myxococcales bacterium
TTGGGGAAGGTTCCGACCGTTCGCGAAGTGCAAGACGAGCCGTTTGGGGAAGGTTCCGACCGTTCGCGAAGTGCAAGACGAGCCGTTTGGGGAAGGTTCCGACCGCTGCTGGGCTTGGCTGGGGCTGCTCGGCTGGCGACGCTCGTTGTCGGTCGCGTTGTCAACTGGCGCGTGGATTGATACCGTCCGCCGCGATGTCGCGGTCGGATGTTGAATCGAGCGGTGGGCAGGCGGCCAGCACGCGGCTTCGCTTTGATCCGCAGGCGCTGCCTGTGCTGGTCGTGGACGACGAGGCCGATAACCTGGACGCCTTTCGCTTTAATTTTCGCAAAGGCTTTCGGATTCTGACGGCTCAGTCGGCAGAGCAAGGGCTTGCGATCCTGTCGCAAGAGCGTGTGGCGGTCATCGTCGCTGACCAGCGGATGCCCAAGCTGACGGGCCTTCAGTTTCTCCAGCGAGCCAAGGAGATCGCGCCCCTGGCGGTGCCGATCATCGTGACGGCTTATACCGATGTGGATGTGCTGATCGAAGCGATCAACATGGGCCATATCTACCGCTACGTCACCAAGCCCTGGGACAGCCAGGAGATGCGCGGCGTCCTTCTGCAAGCGCTGGAGCGCTATCACCTGCTGGAGGAAAACGCGCGGCTGAGCGATCAGCTTGCGCAGTACGCGGGCTACCTGGAAAAGGAGCTGCACGGGGCGTTTGACTTCGGTCAGCTGGTCGGGGACTCACCGGCCCTGGCGGCGGCGCTCTTGCGGGTCGAGCAGGTGGCGCGAACCCAGGCCACGGTGCTGCTGCGCGGAGAGAGTGGAACCGGCAAAGAGCTGGTTGCCCACGCGATCCACATCAACTCACCCCGCAGTCACCGACCCTTTGTGCGGGTCAACTGCGCAGCCTTGGCGGCGGGCGTTCTGGAGTCAGAGCTGTTTGGCCACGAGCGTGGTGCCTTCACTGGCGCGGTGGTGCGTCATCCGGGTCGCTTTGAGCTGGCCGATGGCGGCACCATCTTCTTGGACGAAATCGGAGACCTGCCGATGGAAGTCCAGGTGAAGCTGCTGCGGGTGCTGCAAGAGCGGTCGTTTGAGCGGGTCGGTGGCAGCGAGACGATTCGGGTCGATGTCCGGGTGATCTCGGCGACGCATCAAGATCTGGAAGCGATGGTGGCCGCTGGCAAGTTCCGCGAAGACCTGTACTACCGGCTGAATGTCTTTCCGATCTTTCTGCCTTCGCTGCGGGATCGCCTGGAAGACCTGCCCGCGCTGTGTCAGCACTTCCTTCAGAAGTGGCGTCGTCATGCCGCCCAGCGGGTGACATCGATCAGTCCCGAGGCGCTGACCTATCTGTCGCAGTACGCCTTCCCGGGCAATGTCCGCGAGCTGGAAAACTTGATCGAGCGAGCGCTCATCTTGGCGCAAGGAACCGAGATCACGCCTGCTGAGCTGGAGTTTGCTCGGCCTCCGTCCCGTGCCGCGGTGCCACCAGCTCGACTGTCGCGACCGCTGCCCGCTACGCCCAGCCCGGATGCCACAAGTGATGAGACGCCCGTCCGTACGCTGTCGGACCGACTGATGGACAAAGAGCGGGGCGAGATCCTGGCGGCGATTGAGCGCTCCGAAGGCAACATTGCCCAGGCTGCCCGCATGCTGGGGATCAATCGCAGTACGCTCTATTACCGGCTGCGCAAGCATGACCTGCTACACCTGCTGCCGACGCGCCCGGAGCTGCTTGCTCCGCTACCGTGAGGACTTTGATGGAGCCCCTGTTTCCCTCGCTGCTGTGTGCAGTGCTGTGCTTGGTCCTGTTTACGACCATCGCGGGCGTCGACGGCCTGTACTTTCACCTGTATCGCTATCGGCTATACGCACGTCCGGCGTCTCGCTATGAGCACAAGCTTCACACCATCAACGCGGTGCTGTTTGTGCCGCAGGTGGTGCTGCTGTTCTGCTTGCAGGTAAGCGGGCTGTGGCTGTGGCTGTCGCTGCTGCTGTTTGGAGCGACGGTGGCGGTGGAAGTGACAGATGTCCTGTGTGAAGAAGCCAGCCGCCGCGACCTTGGGGGCCTGACCCGCACGGAGTACCTGATGCACTTTTTGATGGCCGGACTGCGCTTTGGCTGGGTGATGCCGCTGTTGTTTGGACGGCCTTCGGCGGCGTGGTCGCTTGCACACACTGCGCTTGGCTGGAACGCGCTGTGGCTGCTGATTGCGGGGCTGAGCATTGCGCTGCCAGCGGTGGTGATTGCCGCCGTGCATGTCGTGCTGGCGGTTCGCCGCGACCCTGCATCTGCGTGATACGATGGGCCCATGCGCCCTGTGTCTGCCCGCCGCAAGTCCCGGCCCTTGCGACCGCTTCTGCGCAGCACCCAGCCTGGGGGGCCTCGCTCGTTTCTGTGTGTGGACCTGCGCGGCGTGGAAAACCACTGGAACCAAAAGCCAGTCGATGAGCTGCGCTCGCTCAGTCGAGGCAGCCGTCTGGGGGCGATGCTGACGACGTTGGATCTGGATCCACGGCAGCCTCTTGGCAAAAACTCGCAGCGGCTGTCGATTGCGCGGGCGTTTGCGCTGTTCGATGCGCTGTGCGAGGAGCTGGCGGACGCGATGCTGTTTGATGTGCCCGCGGTGGCGTGGCGACCGCTGGTCAGCATCTTGGCCCCGACCGACAGTGCCGAGTCGCCCTACCCGAAGGAACTACAAGCGGCGGCGAGCGATGAACGCGAAGAAGGGCTGCTGCTGCTGCTAGAAGGGCGTCTGGCGGCAGAGGCGGCTTCGGTGCTGCTTGGGCCAAGCGCACTGCCGAGCAGCCCAGGGCTCGATCCGCTGCTGTGGAGCGACCTGCGGCTGGCGATCTTGCCGATGCTGGAGTCGGTTCGCGACAAGAATCGCTGCCTGCTGACCGAGCTGTAGCGACCTCGCGCTAGGCGCTTACTTCCGTCTGAAGGTAGCGGATGATGTCGGCGGACTCGTAGAGCGGCTTGCCGCCAATGAACAAGCAGGGAACCTGCCTGCTGCCACCGACCTTCACAAGCTCGGCGAGTGCGGCGGGATCTTTGCGGATGTCGCGACGAGGAATTTCGTAGCCGAGCTTGCTGGCTGCGTGCAGCACCCGCTGGCAGTACGGGCAGGACTCGAACATGTAGAGCACCAAGGACACTGGCTGGCCCGAGCGATCGCGGAACGTCGTGGTCATGACTGTATGGATGCTACTGTGCGCTGGGTCGCGGGGGAAGGGCAGGCAGCGGCACGGATGTGGTCGGCTCGGGGGCAACAGGCGGAGGCGGCACCAGTGCGGGCGATGCTTCCGGGCAGCCTCGGCGGCGTGGCGGTCCTGCCAGGTCGGGACACAGGTCGACTGTGTCGGCGACGCCATCGCGGTCGCGGTCGGGGAGGCTCGGGGCTGCGGCCTTGCGGGCTGCGCCAAAGCGACCGAACACACCCAGCGTCAGCTCGCCATCGGGCGCGAGCGCGGGACCGTCTGGCGTGCCTTTCTGAAGCAGCACCCGACCATCGAGCCGCAGGCCCAGGTACTGCGTCAGATCGACCTTGAGGCCAGCGCCGAGCGGGATGCTATAGGTCGTATCGGGCTGACGGATGCTGCGGTCCGCCGTGGTGGTGGTAAAGCCGCCGACTCCAGCCAGGACAAACGGTCGCCAGCGTCCGGTCAGGATGTGAAACAAGCCTTGGACCCGATAGCCAATGCCAAGCACCTGAGCGGATGGAGCCAGCTTGGCTGCGGTCGGGGCCATGGCCAGCTCGGCTTCAGCGGCGGCGCGGGGATGTAGCTCGACACCGAGACGCAGGCCAAAGACGCCACCGTGCGCGAGCTGGCCCTCGTCACTTGTGCTCTGCCGACCGACCCCACCTTCGGGATGAAAGAGGTGCAGGCCGCCAAAGACTCCCGGCTCTAACACGCTGGTCACGCGGGCTTGGGCGGTACTGACCAGCAGCAGACCCAGGAGCGGAAGCGCCGAGATGGTGATTTTCATTACGTGATTCTAACGTGCCGCTGACAAAAGGGGATGTCGCGTCGATAATCGCGGGCCGGAGCCAAACCATGAACACCCACACCATCCGCTGTTTCGCTGCTTCTGCCTTCGTCCTGGCCTCGCTGTCTGCTGGGGTCGCTTCCGCCAGCTTCTATCCGCCGAGCTACGTCATCGAGACGGCCTGCCAGCGCAGCGGTCCGGTCGAGGTCTGCGCGCTCAACCAGCACTACGGGATGCCGCAGCTTCAGGTCCGCTACACGGGCGTGCTCTTGGCGACGCAGTGGGGTCGGATCTCGGCGTACGTCAAGCTCAACGGGCGCGACGGTACGTTCCGCATGCAGAACGCGAGCTTCACCGAGTCAGTGAAGCTCGGCGACCCCCAGGAAGAGTACGTCTGCTCGATTGCGGACAGCCTGAACCCGGACTGGAAGCCGTCGCCGCCCGCTCGCCTGTGTCCGCTGCCTGCGCAGCCCGGCGGGGGCACCACTTGGTACTATGTGCCCGCCCCCGATGCAGAGCGTGCGCTGTTCTTTTATGCGCGTGATGGCTTCGGCGGTGCCAATGCCTGGGATGTAGAGGTCGCGCTGGTCGCAGACGACGGAAGCTGGGACTCTCTGTTCGGGGCCAACTACCGTTTTACGTTTCCTCGCTAGCTGCGGTGGGATGGGGCGCGAGGCAGGCGGATCGGGGGACAGTCGGCCCGAAGGACGGGCCTGTCCCTGGTGATGCGGGACGACTACTTGCAGCGGGGGAGGGCGGCGGCGGCTCCGTCGGTCTTTAGCTCTCCGCCTTGGGGCTCGTCGATGCAGTTGCCCTGGCCGGTGCTGTCCCACATGATGTCGGCGCCCATCAGCTTCACAGGCGGTGCGCCGTTTACGTAGGCTGGATCGGGCGACTTGCCGTTGTTGCGGTAGGTGTTGCCGGTGATGCGGGCTCGGTCGGTGTTGGGCTCGACGTCGAGCTTGGTCGGGTCGGTGAAGTACAGCGACAGGCCGATGATCGCAACGCCCGTCGAGCCATTGTCAGCGATGTCGTTCTTTTCGACGACGGTGTTGTCCGCACCCATGATGCCGATGCCGATGCCGTAGGGGAGCTTGGCGACAAAGGCGTTTGGGTCGGCAAAGTTCTTGAGGTTGTTGCGGTAGGTCTTGTTGTTGCGGATCGTGCAGTCGCGGCCCTCTTTGCTGGGGTTTTGGGGCAGCACGAACGCCATGATGCCGGCGGTGTTGTCGTGAACGTCGTTGTTTTCGACGAGCGCGGTGACGGTGTTTTCGATCTCGATGCCAGCGACGTTGCCGTAGACGTGGTTGCCTCGGACCGTCGCGCGGCGGCTCTGGCCGACGTAGATGCCCGCGTCGTTTATGCCAGTGGCGGTGCAGTCTTCGACCAGAATGTCTTCGGACTCGACGGGATAGACGCCGTAGTGGCCGGTCTTGTCGGTGACCAAGTTGCGCAGGGTGACGCCCAGGCTCTTGCTGGTGGTGACGCCGTTGCCGCTGTAGTTTTTGACCGTGATGCCGTCCATTACAAAGCGCGAGCCGCTGACGATGACCGCGTCTTTGCGCTGCTTGCCGCCGTCGAGCGATCCGTCGATGATGGCGCGCTCATCGGGACGATCTTCAGAGGTTGTGCCGACCAGCATGACGCCCGAGCGATCCACGGCGACGGTTTCGCGGTAGACGCCGGGCCGGAGCTTGACCACCCAGTGCTCAGCGTCTGCGGGCATGTCGAAGATGGCCTGGGTGATGGACTGGCCGGGCTCTAGCGTGACGTTGGCTTCCCCGCTGGCGATGCACTCGCGTCGCTCGGCTGCGTCGAGCGCCCCGCTGTAACAGTCGTATAGGTTCTTCGGTGCACAGCCGGACAGTCCCAGAAGGCCGAGACCTGCAATACAGGACAATCGAACGATGGCTTTCGACATGGTGACCTCACTTCGCTTCGGTGTTTGGCGCATACAACAACGGGGGACGACGGGCTGCGGTTAGAGCGGCCCCTGTGGAACGGGCAGACCGGATGGCACTTTGGCGGGGATCTCGGGGCGTAGCGACTCATCGGTGAGCGCTTCCATAAACGAGATAAGGTCCGCCTTTTCGTCGGGCGTCATATCAAACTTGCGGATCTTGTCGTCTACGTTGCTCAGCGGATAGCCACGACCGGCACCGCCGCCTTGGGAATAGAAGTCGAGCACGTCACCGAGGGTCTTGAGCGATCCGTTGTGCATGTACGGTCCGGTCTTGGCGACGTTTCGCAGGGTCGGTACGCGGAAAGCTCGCTCGACGGAAGCGCCGGGGCTGATGGCGGCTCGTCCGCGATCGTCATCGAGCTTGGTCGGGTCGCCGCTCGATGGCACGCCGAGGACTTTGTATTCCTTCATGGCGAAGGTGGGAATCTCGTGACACTCGAAGCAGCGGGTGCTGACAGAGCGAAATAGGTTGAGTCCCCGGACGGCGGAGTCGTTCATGGCACTGCGATCGCCTGCGGCGTAGCGGTCAAAGGGCGAGTTGACGGTGGCGATGCTGCGCTCGAAGGCGGCGATGGCGCTGGCGATGTTGTCGAGCGTGACCGCCGAGCCGCCCGAGCCTCGGAAGGCTTCGTCAAAGCGGCGGGTGTACTCAGGAATGGCGCGAAGCTCGGTGATGAGGAGCTTTGGGTCTTGATCCATCTCGATGGGGTTTGCGATCGGACCTTTGGCCTGATCTTCGAGGGTCTTGGCCCTGCCGTCCCAGAACTGCTCGTTGTTCCAGGCCGCGTTCCAGATGGTCGGGGCGCTGCGTCCGCCCTTTTGGCCGCGAATGCCAGTCGAGACGGCGCGGTTGTCGGTAAAGCCGAAGGACGGATGGTGACAAGAAGCGCACGCGACGGTGTTGTCGCCGGACAGGACCGGATCGAAGAACAGCAGGCGGCCTAGCTCGATGCGCTCGGGGGTGGTGAGCGCGCCCGTGGGGCGATTCATGGCCGGAAACGCCTGTTCCAGACCGCTGCGTGGCGAGCGGCCATCGGACAGTGGGGTGACGACCTCGCACTCGCCGACATTGTTGAGCCGATCGAGCCAGACCGTGCGCATCCCTTGCGGGCAGGGAAGGGTCGGCCCGTCTTCTCCGCCTGTACAGGAGGCGAGCATGCCGAGCAAAAGACACGCGAAAACGGGACGATGAGCGACAGAACGCAGCGAGGAGTCACGCATGATTGGGAAGCTACGATCGCAACGGATGCGGTGGCAACTGTTTGAAGCGTCGTCACCGAGGATGTGCTGCGCAATCGGCGCGACGCGGAGGCTTGCCATCCCGGCTGGGGATTGGGCATTCTGCCGCTCATGTCATCGTCCAAGCTTGTGCGGACCGAGCGTGCGATCGCGGTCTTCGCGGAGACGCTGTTTTCTACCGACAGCGGACTGCCGCCTCGGGATCGCGTCGATGGGGTCGTGGCCTCGGCCAGTGCGCTGCTATCGGCGACCACTGTGCGATCACGGCTGATGTTTCAGATCTGCCTGTTTGCGATGCTGTGGGTGGCGCCGCTGTTCATTCGCAGAGGTCCGGGTCTTGCGCGACTGCCGCTTGGGCAGCGGGTGGCGGCACTGACGGCGATGGAGCACACCCCCACCGGGGCGGCGATGGTGCTGGCGATCAAGGCGGTGCTGTGCATGCTCTGGTACGAACACCCCGAGGCGGCGCAGGAAGTGGGGGCGGACCCTGCCTGTGTGCCGGGGGTTCGCAGGTCGCTGCCGGTGCTGAGCGGAGGTGTGTCGTGAGCTTGGTCGAAGGGCGGACGCTGACGGGTGTGGCCAAGCCGCTGTCGCTCGATGCGGATGTGGTGATCATCGGGTCGGGGGCGAGCGGGGCGGTGATTGCGGCGGAGCTTTCCGAAGCGGGACAGAAGGTGGTGATCTTGGAAGAGGGTCCGCACCTTCTGCCGCAGGATCTGGCCCGGATGAAGCCATCGGAGACCATGCGGCGCGGCTGGCGGGAGTCGGGGATTTCCTTCACGGTTCCGGTGGGCGACACCCCGGCGATCAACCTGATGGTGGGGCGCTGCGTGGGCGGATCGTCGGTGATGACCGGCGGCGTGTGCTTTCGGACACCGGATCACATCCTGCATGACTGGGTGAAGGAGCTGGGGCTTTCGGAGCTGTCGCCCGAGGCGATGGCACCCTATTTCGAGGAAGTCGAGCGGCGCTGTCACATTGAGCTGGTGCCAGAGCACATGCGCTCGCGATCGACGGTGCTGTATGGGCAAGGGGCGACGCGGCTCGGCTACTCGCTGGCGCCGAATCATCGCAACACCAAGGACTGTGACGGCTGCTCGCGCTGCAACTTCGGCTGTCCGCACGGGGCCAAGTGGAGCGTTGATCTGACGTATCTGCCGCGCGCGCTGGCTGCCGGGGCGGAGCTGTTTTCCGATGCGATGGTCGAGCGGATCTTGCTGCGTGGCGATCAGGCGACGGGCGTAGCGGGGCGGCTGCTCGGGGCGGACGGCAAGCCGGGCCGGCGGTTTGAGGTGCAGGCGCGGCGGGTGGTGGTGGCGTGCGGGGGGATGCACACGCCACGGCTCCTGCAAGACGCTGGGATCGCCGAGCGTCTGACGGCTGTGGGCGAAGGCATGACGCTGCATCCGAGCATGCGGGTGATGGCGCGCTTTGATGAGCCGGTCTATGGCTGGCGGGGAGCGCTCCAGAGCGCGCACTCGGAAGCGTTTGTGAATGAGCGAATCACGCTGATGAGCGTGTTTGTGCCGACGGGCGTGCTGGCGGCGACCTTGCCGGGCATCGGCAGCAGTCACAAGCGCAGGGCAGAGATGGCTCCGTACCTGGCGGTGTTTGGCGGGATGATCCACGACGACCCAGGCGGACGGGTGCTGTCGCGGCGGTCGCCACTCGGCTTGCTGATGGGTCGGACAGAGCCGGTGCTGACGTATGAGATGTCGCGACGGGATCGCAAGGCGATCAGTCGCATGCTGCGGATCTTGGCCGAGACGTTCTTCGCTGCGGGGGCACGCGAGGTGTTCTTGCCGATCCTCGGAGGGCCGCCGGGCTTCCCGGAAGGGGGTCTGTCGGCGGATGATCTGGCGCGGGTGGACCTCGACAAGATCCCGAGCACCCGCTTTGAGTGCGCGTCGCAGCATCCGCTCGGGTCCGCACGGATGGGCCTGTCGAGCGATGATGCGGTGGTCGATCAGCGCGGCCAGGTGTTCGGTCTGCGCGAGCTGTTCGTGGTGGATGCGAGCATCTTGCCGACCAGCTTGGGCGTCAATCCGCAGGTGACGGTGATGGCAATGGCGACTCGACTGGCGTATCAGCTTCGCGAGCGACCGCTGCCGGTGTAGGTAGACTCTTGTCGGCATCCGCAGGGATGCCAAAATGAACACATGGCGATCCAGAACCTCCGAGACAAGCTGCTGAAGGCGGGTCTCGTCGACAAGAAGCAGAAAGTCGCAGTCGATACGCAAGATCGGCGCGAAAAGAAGCAGCTGGGTGCAGACAAGCTGGCTGCCGAAGAAGCGGAGCGCCAGCGGCTGTTTGCCGAAAAGCAGGTGCAGGAAGCGGAGGCGAAGCGACAAGCGGACCTGGCCAAAGCGGCAGAGCGTGCGCTTCACGAAGCGGCGAACCGGGTGCGCAACATCTGCGATCGCTGGGCGGTGCGGGTGACGCGGCCCGGTCAGCGGCGCTTCTACTTTGTGCAGCGCTCGGGGCGGGTCGGCTATCTGTGGCTGCCCGATGCAGTGTGCGATCAGCTGTGTCTGGGGGCGCTGGCGATTGTCGAGCGGCTACCGGCGGCAGAGATTGCGGCCTTGGGAAGCAAGCCTCCGGCTCCGGCAAAGAAGCCGCGTAGCCTGCTTCAGCAGCTGATTGGTCAGGTGAAAAAGGGTCAGATGCAGGTGGTCAGCGAGGAGACGCATGTGCTGCTGGCTCCCGAGCCGACCGAGCGCGTGCTGGCGATTGATCCGTCTGCGGTGCGATTCTGGGCGTGCAGCGGCAAGCCGCTTGGCTACTTATCGGACGGCGGCGCAGGCAGCGCCGAGGCAGCCACCGCGTAGGGATCTTTTCGCCACATCAGCCACAGCGCGAGCCCGATGCCGCCAAGCGAGATGATCTGACTGGTCGATAGGAAGCCGAACAGGACACCGCGCTCGTCGTCGCGCCAGATTTCCACCACGGTGCGGAGCACGGCGTAGAGCAGCAGGCAGGCTCCGGCGACAAAGCCTTCCTGGCGCTTGCGGGGACGCACGATGAAGTACGTCACGCCAAACAGCAGCAGACAGCCCAGCGACTCGTAGAGCTGGGTGGGATGGACGGGCAGCATCGGCTGGTTGGCCATGATCTGATGGGCCTCGAACTGGGCGCGCCAGGGTGAGCTGCCGATGGGAAAGCGGACGCCGAGCAGTGAGTGGGTGACTTTGCCGTAGCAGCAGCCGTTTAGGTAGCAGCCGAGTCGTCCAAAGAACAGCCCGAGCAGGATGGCCGGTGCCGCCAAGTCGGCGACGCGCAGAAAGCGAATCTTGGCCTTGCGGGTGAAGTAGACGGCGTAGGCGGTGGCGAGGATGAGTCCACCGTAATAGACGAGGCCGCCGCGCCACAGCTTGGCCCAGGCCAGGCAGTCACGGGGCGGATAGCAGACATGGCGCGCGGTGTCGCACAGGTAGTCGAAGCCGCACTCAGCGGCGGTGTTGCAGCGTGACACAAGCGCGTCAATCGCTGGCACCTTGAGCGGGTCGATGCACAGGTTGACGTAGTCTTGCAGGTGTCCGTCGACAAAGACGTGCAGGATGCGAGAGCCGATGACCCCGAAGATGGTCATGTACAGGTTGATGTCGATGATGTCGTCGGGGTCTAGGTCGAGCTTCCTCGACTCGCGGACGGTCAGGATGGCGGCAAGCAGCAGGCCGAGCGTCAGGAACGTGAAGTAGGAGGGGAAGGTGATATCCCCAAGCAGCGGCAGGACGAACTTGGCAAGAAGTGGCTTCACGGTAGGCGCTTAGGCCGAGGCGGGCTTTTCGGCGAGTGCTCCGGGTCCATCGGAGGTGCTGCTGCCATCGCTCAGCTGCTCTTCTGGGGGCAGCGGATCGCGCGGACGGTCGATGAGGATCATGCCGACCCCAATGACCAGCGCCGCATCGGCGACGTTGAAGGTCGGCCACTCATAGGTCTGCGTGGCGGTGGTGACCTTCCATAAGATGAAGTCAGTGACCCGACTGTACATGGCTCTGTCGAGCATGTTGCCAATCGCGCCACCGGCCAGCAGCCCGAGCTTGACGCCGAGCCACTTGGAGTTGCCGGGCAGCCGATACAGCCACAGGCCAATGACGCCCAGGCAGACCAGCCCGATGCCGAACAGGAAGTAACGCGCTCCGGCTTGGTTGCGGAACATGCCGAACGCCGAGCCTGGATTTTCCGAGTAGCGGAAGTCCCAGTAGCCCTTGATGACGGTCTTGGGAACCGAGATGGCGTGGGGATAGCCCGCAGGCTTGAGGTTGTTGCGGGCCCAGATCTTGGTGCCTTGGTCGAGACCGAAGCTAAGCAGGAACAGGAGCAGGAATGCGACGTATTTTGACTTCATCGTATGGTCCTTGCGTTATATCACCGGAGCTTTCTCTTCGGCAACGCTGCGTGCACCCTGATTATTCCAGCTAGGTGTGGAGCGCGGCGATGGCGTGGGCTCGCTCGGCGACTTTTTGGCGCAGCTCGCTGGGCGCTTGCACTTCGACGCCGGCACCAAAGCCCAAGATCCAGCTGACCAGCCAGTCGGACAGCGGGTTTTCCAGCGACACTTGGAGGTTGCCATCCCGACCGACCTGGACGCGCGCCGGATCGAAGCGGGTGCGGACCTCGTACGCGAGGGACTTGTCGAACCGCAGCTCGATGTGTGGGTGTGCGGTTTCGGGCTGAAAGAGCTGATCGCGGCGGAACTTCTCGAGGTCGAAGTCGGGAGCGACCGTGAAGGTGGGCTGATCACCATGAACGACCACGCCGGACAGGCGCTCGACCTTGAACAGACGTGGTTCGTTGTGGCGATGACAGCGTCCGACGAGATACCAGGAGCCTCGGTGGTTGAGCAGCGCATAGGGATCGATGCGACGCTGCTCGGTCAGGCCGCGTGAGGCCGAGTGATACTTGGCGCTGAGCGGACGGCGCGCGGTGATGGCGCGGTGCAGCTCGGACAGCAGCGATAGCTTGTGATGATCTTCGGTCTCGACGACAGACTCGCGCTCTAGGGCCAGCAGCTCGGGGGATGCTTCGCCCAGGGCTGCCCGGATCTTGGCGAGCAAGCGAGCGACCGCGTCTTCGTACGGACGAACGCCCGAGCCCGCGAGCGCACGCAGACCCAAGGTGAGCGAAAAGGCTTCGGCGGCGGTGAGACGCAGCGGACGGGTCAGACCTTGCGGCAGCTCGGCGTAGACACAGTCGTCTTCGTCATCGATGGTGAGCAGCAGGAACTCGTCCGGCGCACCAGCGGGCGGACCGACTTGGGACAGCAGATCAATGTCATCACGCAGGGTGGTGACATCGACGTCCAGCTCTTTGGCCAGCTCGGCCACGGGAACGCCTTGGCGGGCAAGCACAGCCGGGACCAGATACAGCAGGCGACGGAGACGGGCAGCGGTATCCATGGCAGTTTTAGCTCCGAGCGGCAGTACGCGGCAGGCTGGCTTCGGCGGTGCCGGGTCCGACGTTGCGGCGAGAGATGGCGCGAGCGGTCTCGGCGACACGCTGACGAACGGTGATGGGCGACAGTACGCGCAGGCTGCCTGAGGCCGAGAGCACGCGACTTACCAAGTAGTCGGGGTTTCCGCAGTCAAACTCGACGATGGTGCCGCTCTGACCGTGATCGTCGCCGGGGGTGCGGGTGGCGGGACCGAAGTCTTCGTCGGCAACCCAGGGCGTATCGGTGCTGACAAACAGGCGGGTGCGAATCTTGGCCTCGCGCTCGAAGCGCCACGGTGAGATCGATCCCTGCTCTTGTAGCGAAAAGTCGGGCGGAATCTCGAAGTCGGGCGATTTGGGACGCGGTGCGACGGTGAGCTTCAAGATGCGATCGATGCGGAAGCGGCGCAGGCCCTGGGCGCGATGACAGAATCCGACGAGCAGCCAGGCTCCCTGCCGATAGACCAGGCCATAAGGATCGACATCGCGGCTGCTGGGAGCGACGACGCCTTGGTCGTGATGGCTGGCTTCGCCGTCTGCGACCCAGCCGCTGCTGCGGTGTGCGTCGTATTCGAAGGTGAGCCGCTTGCGGTTGTGGATGGCGGTCTCGATCTGCTCTAGGTGCGACGCGAGCGAGCCGGACTTGTAGGTGGTCGGCAGGTGGACCATCACGTCGAGCTGCGCGGGACCATCGGGCGTGTCTGCGCTGGCCTGTGTCGTACGCTTTCGGCGACGGCGCGCGGGCAGCCCGGACAGATCGAACATCAGCTTGCGGACGGCCAGCTCTGCGGCGTGACGATAGGGAAAGTCGCTCTGATGGCGGACGGCGGCGGCGGTGGCAACCAGGACGGCGACTTCGTCTGGCGCGAGCACGACCTCGGGCAGGCGATACTTCTGCCGGTCGATGATGTAACCACCTTCGCTGGGTGCGTCTTCGACGTCTTCCAGTGTGACGTAGCGCAGCGGCACACCCATTTCCAGCAGCGTGGCTTTGTCTCGCTCGAAGGCTCGGGCACCCGCTTCGGGCTTGGCGCTCCGGTATTCGGCGAACTGCTCACGCAGCTCAGAAAAGGCAATGGGACGCCGGGCGTCGAGAAGCAGCACAACCAAATCAAGCAGTCGCTTGGTCCGAGTATCAGAGGAGGCGTGCATGGCTGCCTCGGAAGTACTGCGCGGCGAGGCGGAAAGTCAAGGCCAGGATGGTGGCTTACTCGACTTGATGGGGATGCAGGCTGCGGGGCATCGGCGAGGGTGCTGGGTCAACGGGCTGAAACGGCAAGGAGAGCTGGACAGGTCCGTGGGTCGTCGCTGGCTCGATGCGACTCGGCACCGGGCTTGGCGGACGTTCATCATCGGTCAGACCCTGTAGCGACACACCGAGCAGACGGATCGGACGCTGTCCGGCGGCGGTCTTGTCCAGCAGGGCGATGGCGCGCGCGGTGAGCTTGTCGGGATCGCGGGTGACGAGGGCTGCGCTTTCGCTGCGGGTGATGGTCTGAAAGTTGTCGTAGCGAACCTTGAGGGTGACGGTGCGGGCAAACTGTCCATGGCGGGTGAGCCAGTCACAGCACTCGCTGGTCAAGCTGCGGACTTCGTCGATGATGCGAACCTTGTCGAGGAGATCGCTCGGATAGGTGGTCTCGCTGCCGACGGACTTGCGCTCGCGGTGGGGTTCGACGAGTCGATCGTCTTGCCCGTAGGCCAGGCGCATGAGCATGCGTCCGAAGCTGCCGACGAGCTGGGTGAGATCCTCTTCGCTGCGACTGCGGACATCGAGGAGCCTTTCCATCCCGGCGGCGCGCAGCTTCTTGGCGGTGACGGGCCCGACGCCCCACAGGGCATCAATGGGAAGCTGAGCGAGGAAGTGCTCGACGCGCTCTGGGGCAATCACCGTCAGACCATCGGGCTTGCGCCAGCCGGATGCAATCTTGGCCAGGAACTTGTTTGGCGCCACGCCAGCCGAGGCAGTCAGTCCAGTCAGGGCCTTGATTTCCTGTTTGATGCGACGCGCGACCTCGACGCCCAGGGGTTCGTTCCAGGCATTTTCGGTGACATCCAGATACGCTTCATCGAGCGACAGCGGCTCGACGAGCGGCGTGATCTGGCGAAAGAGGGCAAAGACCTGCTGCGACGCGGCCTTGTAGCGCGCAAAGTCGGGCGGCACCACCTGCAGCTGCGGACACAGCTTGAGCGCTTGCGACATCGGAATCGCCGAGCGGACGCCGAACTTGCGGGCTTCATAGCTTGCGGCTGCGACGACTCCGCGATGGGTTCCACCGACCGCGACAGGCAGACCGCGTAGCTCCGGGCGATCGCGCTGCTCGACCGATGCGAAGAACGCATCCATGTCTACGTGCAAGATTCGACGCACAGGCATGGCGTTGGGCGGTGCGCACAGCGCGAAGGGCAGACGTTACTTCGGCGCGTCTTTGGCGGGACGGCTGCGTAGACCTCGGGTCAGACGGGCTTTGACCTCGATGTGCTGGCGTTCTTTGTAGGCCTCGTGGCTGGATTCGCCTTGCTCGTTGGTGATGGCGGTCTGGGCGTCCATCACTTGAAACTCGGTCAGCACGTACACCACCGCCGAGTGCTCAAACGGAACATCCTGCAAGCCGACGTGATCAATGATCTGACCGACGCGCAGTGGCAGGTCGGCGACAAAGTTTATGACGCGATAGGATGCCGAAGAAAAGAAGTTGGGCTGGAGCGAGGGAATGTTGATCTCGGACTCGGACTGAAGCTCCGTTCGGAAGCGGCGGGTTGCTGGCTGAAACTCGAAGATCTTTTCGAAAGGCAGCAGCGTGTTCACCGACTGACCCGGCACCACGTAGTTGAACGGAACGAGTCGGTTGCACAGCTCGCGAAGGACCGCACCCAGATCTTCCCAGCGACGCGTGATGAGACGGAAGCGGATCTTGTCGTAGACGTGCGCGGCCAAGGTGTCGCGCTTGGCGAGAAGCTTGGTGATGAGGCTGTCGCGCTCTTTGCGGCTCCAGGCAAACTCGACGATGGGAAAGCCGGCTGAGCGCATCTGGTCGACGATCTGCACAACCTTGGCTTCGATGAGTCCGAACACCTGATCGTCGGAAACCGGCAGCTTGAACAGGACTTCTCGTCCGTCGAGATGCTGAAGCACATGCATCACTTTTAAGACGATGCAGGCGTAGGTCTGATAGCGCGCTCGTCGGGACGCGAGCAGCAGAAGCTCATGCGCGGGCACGCCTTCGGCCACTTCTTCGGGAATGCGATAGCCAAAGTGCCGGGTCAGGTATTCCACGGCTTCGGCGCGTAGGTTTTCGAGTCGATCCATGTCTTCGGCGCTATCGGGATCGAACTCGTTGACGCGCAGGAAGCGATGGACCTCGTCCAGGTCGGAAAACGCGAGCTGATGCCAGTCCACCACCGAGCTGCCAGCGAGCAGCATGCGGATCACTTCCAGGTCGAGCATCGAGAAGCTGGAGCCATCATCGACGGCGGACTCGCGACGCCCCATCGTGAGTGCCCCGCCGCTTGGATCGAGCAGCTTTCCACTTTGCGGCACCGCAGAGCGTGAGACCGAAGGCGCAGTCGATCCAGAGGTTGGCTGCGATGCGGGATGAAGCGTCTCGTCGTTCATGTGGTAGCCCTCGTATGGAAACCGCCTCGGTGGATGTGGGGCCTTCGCGCGGGCGGCTTACACGGGTCGGCTTCTTAGCGCGACCGGGCGCAAGACACAAGCGCAGTGGGCCTCTCTTACACTGTCTGACTCGGCGGTCTGGGGTAAAGCCTCGTTTTGTGAGCGCCTGCCGGGTGTGGTGGTGGACGTGAGCAAACTCGGTCAGGATTCACGACTTACAGGCTAGCTGCTGGGTCTGATCCCGCCAGGGCATTGAGCAGGACACGTCACGATGGATGGAGTGGTGTGCGGCACAGGTAGCGATCGGCGAGCGGGCTCAGTCGTATTTGCCGCTGCTTTCGGCATCGAGCTCTTCGCGGAGCAGGGCCAGGGCGCGGGCGTGTAGACGTGACGTCCATGACTTGGACAGGCCCATGCTGGCGCCGACCTGCTCGAGAGTCTGGTCGTGGTAGTAATACTGCTCGATGAGAAAGCGCTCTTTGTCGGGGAGCCGCTGCATCACCCGGCGAACCCGTCGCGCCATCTGCTGTCGCTCGATCAGCTCAGGCGGAGGCGGTCGCTCATCGGGAAGCTGCTGTTCGTCGCGCTGGTCCAGCATGGTGACGAACACCGCCGCGATGCCACCGAGTGCGCTGGCGAGGTCTTTGACGCGCTCTTCGACCTGGTTTTGGCTGCCTGGCTCGGCTGGGCGCTCGGCCTGTGACTGGATGTAGCTGTTGGCCTTTTCCTCGAACCGGACGCGGGCGTACTCACTGCGCGGTAGCCAGCCCATCGAGCGAAGCCCGTCAAACATGGCGCCTCGGACGCGGTAGTACGCAAACGTCGTGAAGGCGACACCGTGACGGTCGTCGTAGCGCTGCGCGGCCTCTAACAGACCTTGCATGCCGAAGCCGACCAGGTCATCGAACTCGACCATGGGCACTTGCTCGCGGAGCTTGCGCGCAATCGAGCGGACAAACGGGATGTGATCATCAACCAGCCGCCGCTGATCTTTCGCTACCGGCTTCCCAGGAGCTGCGGCGGACGCTGGCTTCGACTCGGCCATTTGAATCAGTATACCGCGCAGCCGGGGTCTTTTGTGGGCTTACCGCGCCCGTCTGTGGTGGGGCAGGGCGCAGCGGATGACGCGGTCAGCGACGCAGCGGCCAGGTGGTAAGACCCATCGCAGCGACCACCAGCAGCGCACCCAGATAGCCTCGCATGCCCAGCTGGGTTTCTTTGAGCAGCACATCAAGCCCCAGCGCCAACACCGGCTGCACCAGCCCGAGCGTGGACAGGACCGACAGATCCATCCGTCGTAGCAGCGCCAGGTAGACGCTCCAGGCAACGACGCTACCGAGCACGGCCAGGAACACCAGCGCCAGGTGGGCCTGCGCCGGGGCTGCGGCAATGTGCGGAAGCGCCTCTCCGCGCAGTGGGGCCAGCACAAGCAGCGTCAGCGCGGTATACAGCAAAAAATACAGCGTCGAGACAAGCGGCGACAAATTCCCCGCATAGCGCTTGAGCAGCGCGCCATAGATCGGCCACATCACCGCCGAGGCCGTCAGCGCAAACAGCATCGCGTGGACCTGCGTCGTCCCGAGCGTCTGTCCTTCCCAAAACAGCGCTCCGATGCCGAGCAGCCCGAGCGACATGCCGAAGACCCGGCGAAGCAGCAGCTGCTCCAGACCGAACATGCGCGCGACGAGCAGCGTAAACAGCGGGCTGGCTGCACAGATCACGGCGGCGGTGCCTCCCGATAGGGTCAGCTCCGAGACGTAGATGCATGCGTAGCCAAGCCCGTTGACCAGCCCCGCAATGAGCAGCGCCACGTGCTGCTTCGGTCCTTGCGGAAGCCGCAGCGACTGCTTGCGCGCGCGAACAATCAAAAGGAGCAGCAGCGTCGCAATCAGAAAGCGCAGGCTGGCTCCATACATCGGTGGATATCCCGTCAAGCAGACACGGATCGCGTGCCAGGTCGTTGACCAGATCAGGCACAGCAGCAGGTAGCCAAGGATTTCCACGTTGCGCAGAAGGGTACGAAGTTCGCCCGGCGGTTGGCAACGATTCTTAGGCTTTCAGCGCGAGACGGTGTCGTGTAACAATCGCCGCCGCTCGAGACCGTCCATGAATGAACGAAAGTGCCGCTGCGGCTACGACATATCGCACCCGTTGGTCATCCCCGAACCGGAGTACACCGCATGGGGCTGGTTTTTGCTCATGATGGGGGCGACGCCCAAGCCCAAGCGTGCGCTGTACCGCTGTGAGCGCTGCAATCAGGTGATTGCGACGACACGAGACGAGTCGGTCCTGCGCGAGTTTTCGTAGCCAAGACGCGTTTTTTGTATCGCTGCCTGCGTCGAAGTCAGCTGCTTCGGCTGGCTAGCTACGACGCTGACAGAGCAGCGCGACCTGGCCTTGGCTTGGATCGTGTGCGGGCAAGATACGCAGCGGCGGCCAGCCCGAGCGACACAGCAGCTCACGCAGCGCTGGCAACGGAAACTGGCGCTGACGCAGCATCGAAAAGCGTCGAACCGACGTCACGGTCTGCGGATTGCGTGACTCGATGGTCGCGACCAGGCTGGATGCCACGCTGCCGGGCACTTGGCCGCAGTCATCGGGCTCGCGCGCAAGCGTAATACGCGTCTGACACTGTGGACTCCGACCCAGCTGACGATACAGCGGCTCACACAGCCACTGCGTCAGCAGCGACAGGCTCGCGTGATACGACGCGCTCTTCGGTTCGGGCACATTGACAGGCGGCTGCATCGCGATCGGCGCATCCAGCAGCAGCAAGTCGCCCGCTCGCGCGACGCTTCCGAGTGTGTCTTTCAAAAAGCGCGCCTCGCTGTCGAGGTTGGTGAGCGTCCCGAGCAGCACAAACACACGCTGCTTACCGACGGGCGACAGGTTGGTAAATAGCTCGGTGTAGGTCGGTAGCTCGTGAAAGCTGCCCGAGATCGCCATCAGCGTTGTGTTCGTCAGTCCGCCGAGTCGATCGTGCGCCTGACGATAGGCATGCTGAAGCAGCGACGAGCTGATATCCAGCAGCCACAAGTCCAGTCGCTGGACGCGCAGCATGTGTAGGTGTTCGGTCAGACGCACTTCGAGCCGTCCGTCCCCCGGTCCCAGCGCCACCAAGGTCAAGTCGCGATCGCGCTGGTGGGCGACGATGGCTTCGGCCAAGCTCGCGATGGGGAGACTCTGACGGCGACGACGCTCATCGGGACTGCGATCCAGGTAGCGCAGATAGCCCAGCGCACTGTGCGACGACAGATACAGCTGGCTTTGCTCGATGTGACCACCGGCTCCGGCGAGCGTACGATCCAAGTCTTCGACGAGCGGCAGTGGATCAAAGTGCGCGATCAGGTAACCGCTGTGGGTCGGAACCGGCTGCGCCAGGTGCAACAGCGACTGCGTGAGATCCAAGTGCGACAGCGGTAGATCGGCGGGCGAAAGACGCAGCGCTTCGACGAGCAGCAGCCGAAGCAGCGTCGCGCGTGTCGGTCGAGTCTTGGCCGCTTCGAGCAGCTTGATCGTGGCTTCCGATAGCTGCGCCAGCCTGGCCAGGCGACGACGTGACAGCCCGGCGGACTCACGACGCAGACGCAGCAGCCGCGCAAACGCTGAAAAAGGCGAGTCAACGTCCGACGAAGCGGAGACAGGATGCAAGATGCTGGGTTCTGACATGGCGAACTCTGCGCAATTCCGAGGAGCCGGCGACGCAGACTATTTCGCAGACGAGTCCGCCTCATGAGAAATACATTGAGCTGTCAACGTGTCGATTTCGCCGCGTGTCAGTCGCCGACGTGGTCCAGCCGCATGATGCCTCGACGGGTTGCAACGACGCGCGTCCGTGACATCGTCTTTTTGTCGCTGGTCTGATCATGGGCGACGAGCAGCACGTTCAAGTGATAGACCTGCGGGATCTCGGCGGATCGGAAGCGTCCCGTCTCATAATCGTAAAAGCGAACCTGCGAGACGGGCTCATCGAGCCGTGTCAGCACTTCCGCCAGCGACAGTCGCAGTAGCTCTTGCACCGCAAACCCGGCGGGCACCGGCGAGTTCCCAGCCCCGAGCACAAGCTGCCGGTGATAGTGAAGGATCTGCTCTGATTCCGACGTGACGCCTTGGACCGTGCGATGGAGCAGTCGCTGCGACAGCACATCGGAAGGCACTTGGTGCTCGCTGATGAAGCGAACTCGCTCCCGCGCGCGTCCTGCGATGCTGCCGAAGCCGACCTCTTCGAGCGTGTCGAAGGTCAGCTGTCGATCGTGATCCCAGCGCAAGATCCGCGACGACAAGCTCTGCCGCGTCCATTCCTTGATGCGATCTTTGAGCACGTAAGCCACCACCGCGAACGTCAGCAGCAGCCCTTGGTGATCGCGCGCCAGCTCGTAGTTGAGTAGCGGCACCTGAGCCAGCGTGGCCCAGGTCGCGGCCAGTCCCGCCGCCACCATCGCCGCGCTGTTGCGATAAAACGGGTCCGAGTCCGACTGTCGCGTATCGATGTAGAGCGCTCTCTCGAGCGTGTCTTTGATGCGACCGATGCGATACGAGTAGTACTCGGGCGCGTCACCCCACGGCGTCGCAAAGCCTTGATCGAGTCGGTAGCGGTTGACCTGCTCGATGGTGCGTCCCAAGCGAATGCGCAGCCGAGTCGCCGTCGCAGATCCGTCGCGCAGCTCGGGCAGTCCTTCGATAAGCTCCGCCAGCTCCGCCAGCTTCAGATCGATGACGGCGCTGACGTATTCCTCGGCAAAGGCCAGCGCTTGCGGCACTTCTTTGGGCTGTAGCGGCGCAAACGCAGCGACCTTGGCGCGCAGTCGATGCATGCTGCCCAGCGCTTTGAGCATGTGACTGGTCGCTTTTTCCAAGCTCTCGACGAGCCGCGCACGGTCTTGCGGCGCTTTCTTTGCCTGACCGACCAGGGTTCGCAGCACCTCGACTTCCGTGGCTGCCGCGTCGGCCACTTCGGCACTGTAGAGCT
Source organism: uncultured Myxococcales bacterium (assembly GCA_937868485.1). Classification (GTDB taxonomy): domain Bacteria; phylum Myxococcota_A; class Polyangia; order Palsa-1104; family JAEUJZ01; genus JAEUKA01. Next base: position 21,205 of record CALMML010000254.1, read on the forward strand.
GCGCCAGCTTGACGAGCGCACTGGCTCGCGGCGCATCGTCGGTGAGCAGCAACGGAAGCTGCTGACGCAGCATCGTCCCAGGGTTTCTGGCGCTGTTCAGATCCGCCAGGTCCGCCAGTAGCACCGTCGGTGAATGGAGCCGCATCCGAATCGACGCATCCCGATAGAAGTCCCCGAGCGAATAGCTGGTTGGACTGACGCCCCACGACTGCGGAAAGAAGAAATACGCGTCGAGCGTGTAGGTTCGTTCCGGGCTGTTTTTGTGCGGCAGCGCGACGAGCTGCGTGATCTCCAGCGTGTGCGGATCGGGCGCGGTAAGCTGGGGCGGCTGACCGAGTCCTTCGCTGGTGCGACGAATCGGCTCTCGGCGAACCAAGCGCGCGGGCAGCAGTCTGCTTACGCGAGGGGCAGCCACAGCTGTGTCTCCAACGTGGTTGTCTCGATCTCACCACCGAGCGGCTCGACGAGCGGACGAATCAGCTCCAGCGTGTGAGTGTGCAGCCCTCCGTCGAAGTGCAGACGGACGCGCGTTGGCTCTACCGCAACGCCAACCGACAAGCGCTCTGTCGACGCGGGATTTGCGGTGACGATCGCGCTCAAGATCTCGGCGATGGCGCTCGGGATGCGACCTTCAGCTTCCGCGACGCTGAGCTGCGGCGGAAGGCTCGCCAGACCTTCCCACGCCACGTCGAGACTGTGTCCGTTTTCGATGAGCATGCTGCGCGCTTCCTGCTCGGCCTGCGTCAGCACATCCGCCAGCGGTCGCGCCACAATGTCTTCGAGCGAAGGCAGCAGCGACGCTTCCGTTACCGCCGAGGCCGCCCCGATGAACACCCGCAGCGGTGCCATGCCCGGACGCTTGAGCACATGCAGCAGTCCTTGCAGCGGCTCTCCGTCGGTCAAATCCAGGGAAATCGGCTCGGCTTGCCCGTCGTTTTCCGCCAGCTTCAGCACGCTCTGGACCTTGGGATGCTCGGAAAACTCGTTCATGCGCGCGCCCGCTTCGGGTCCGGTGAGCCGCAGCGCCCGTCGTCCCGCTCCGTTACACGCGACCAGCTTGCCTTTTTCTTCGAAGATCACACACGCACACGGCAGCGCATCGACGAGCTGAGACAGCAGCGCTTCGCTCATGCCTGCCGAGAGCAGTCGCCGTCGCAGATCCGTCGCCATTTGGTTGAGCACGCGCGCCACGTCACCGACTTCATCATTGGTTGGCTGAAGCACTTTGACGCCCAGATCGCCCGACGCCAGGCTCTGCGCCATCGAGCTTACGCGCTGTAGCGGACGAACAAACAGGATCGCCGCGATCAGCGAAAACAGGATCGCCACCGACGCAGCAGCAGCCATCGCATTGAGCAAAAAACGCATCGTTCCGCTCGTCACAGCCTCGATGCTATCGACCGATGTGGACAAGCGCAGCACACCAAACGGCTGGTTTTTGGCATCCACCATCTGACGCGCGACATACAGCGTCTCGATGTCCGTCGTTTCGGAGTGTCGCCGTGCATATCCAACGCCTTGCAGTCCCGGCCAGACCGGAAGTCCCTCGGGCTTCGCCTCCGGTTCCGACATCGCCATCTTTACCTCGGACCGCGACGCGTGGTTGATCGTCAGCGGACGCACCACCGAGCTATCAAACAGCACGTCACCCGCCAGCGACATATAGGTCAGACGGTGCGTGCTGACCTCGCCAAACTTGATGAGCAAGCTCAGACGATCTGACTCGGGCACGCTGCGCAGCGTCTCAGCCACTTTTTGAATCTGAGACGACATTCGCAGCGCCGATTCACGCAGCAGGTCGCCTTGCAAGACGACGCGGATGTAGAAAAACGTCGGACCGGCTCCGAGTAAGAGCACACCGAGGTACGAGATCAGCAGCTTGACGGGTAACGGAATGCGCGGCATGGCGGAAAGGCGCATAACAACATGAAAATTGCCCGAATCAAGGAGACTTTTTGCTTGCCAGCTGACCGCATACCAAGGTATCCCTTGCGCTCTCTGGCACTTCCGTCAGGTCTGCGCTTGTAGCTCAGCTGGATAGAGCAACGGACTTCGAATCCGTGGGTCGGGCG
>CALMML010000255.1 GCA_937868485.1 uncultured Myxococcales bacterium
TCTTTGGAATCCTTGGGAGCTGCGTCTTTGGAATCCTTGGGAGCTGCGTCTTTGGAATCCTTGGGAGCTGCGTCTTTGGAATCCTTGGGAGCTGCGTCTTTGGCTTGCTGCGGGATCGATTCCTTTGCTGCGGCTTCTGGCTTTGATGGAACAGCCTTGGGCATCGACAGCTTCGGAAGCAGGCTCTCTCCGGGTCCATCTCCGTAGAGCTGCGCGTAGTCGACGCTCTTTGCGCCTGCGCTTCCGTGCGCTGCGCTGGATGATCGGTTTGCTCTGCGTGCGCCGCTGTCTGCTCCGCCAGGTTCGCTGTGCTGCGGGGACTCCTTTGGTGCGTCCGACCGTCGCTGCGATCCTGCCTGACTCCAGGGACTGGTCTTGCCATGCTGCGCGGGCTGCTGCTGATCCTCACGCAGCGCGAGCTGTTCACCCTCTTCTGAAGTCCAGTGCGACATCGACCGCTCCCCTTTGTCTCTGTCTGCTGCTGCAAGAAAGGGAGTCCTTGCGCAATCGACAGACTTGGGGCGTTATGCAGCGGCTGTGCCAGCGTGTGTTCAGACGGTGACGCTTGCTGAGCGGGCGCGCGTTTCTACTGCGCTTTCACGGTGTAAGGAGCGATTCTAAAGAGCGATTGCAAAGAGCGATTCCAACGTGCGCGATGCAGCGTGCGTGGCTGTGGACCATCAGGATGGGATCTGTCCGGCTACTCAACGTGCGATGTCTCTTCATCAGGAACGACAAACAGGAGCAGCAGCGTTCCGATCGCGCACGCCCCTGCGGCCAGACAAAACGCAAGGGCTGCACCGTACAGCGACCACACCACACCGACGACAGCGCTGGCCACCATGTCACCGATTCCGTTTGTGGCAGCGAGCAGTCCGTACGCAGAGCCTCGTAGCTTGGACGGAACCAGCTTGGCACACAGGACTCCTTCCAGCGTCTCTTCGATTCCGATCACCATGCCAGCCACCGTAAACAGCAGGACATGAAACCACAGCCACGGCTGCGCAAATGCGGCCAGCAGCGCAGTCACCACACCCAGCACATACCCTGCGGCCAGCAGCTTGCGCGGAGACATCCGATCCGCCAGATATCCCACTGGAAATGCGCACGCTGCAGCAACCGCGTGATGCAGGGAAAACAGGAGCATTGCCGTCGCTGCTCCGCTTCCCTTTGCTGCTGGATCGGCCAGCAGTTCACTCGCTCGAAGGACAAGCAGCGTGCGTGCAAAGTCTCCGATTCCAAACGAGGCAACCGCCACAAGGAAGCGCCGAAACGGACTCGGAAGCGCACGAATGCCGGCGAGCAGAGAAGGAGGAGGCTCTCGTGATGTGGTGTCTTGCGCAGGAATCAGGACCACAAACGCAACAGCAGCAAGCACACCCGGAATCATCGCAATCCAAAAGACACTGCGCAAAGGAACGCGCGAAAGCAGCAGCGCCGCGAGCAGTGGACCCAGGATCGCACCGACGGTGTCCATCATGCGATGAAAGCCGATGGCGCGTCCCAGCGTCGCTTTGGGAACCGCATCTGCGAGCATTGCAGAGCGCGACGGACTGCGCAGACCACGAAACATCCATCCGAGGATTCGCGTGGCCAGGATGTGTAGCCAACTTGTCGACAGTGCAAACAGTCCTATCGAAAGTCCCGTGACCGCGTAACCAAGCACCGCCAGGGGCTTACGTAGCTGGGGACGATTGGCAAGGGAGCCACCGAAGATCTTGGCAAAACAGACGACGCCATCGGCGATTCCTTCGATGATTCCCAGTGCAGCGGGAGCCGTTGACATCGTGAGCAGCAGCGCAGGCAGAGCCGCCGTTCCTGCTTCATGTCCAGCGTCGGAAAGTAGGCTCGCAAAGCCGAATCCCAGCACCGTCTTGCTGAGCCAGCGTCCTGTAGGCGCGCTGTGATCGTGGGTCTTGGCAGTGGTCATGGCAGTTTCCCCCAGCTCTGCATGGGCGTCTTCTCTTCGGTGATGACGAAACTGTCCTCGACTCTACCGCGCTGAGTCAAGCGCTACGATCATCGCTACGCCCAGGGCCATGAATTTGCTGCGCCGCCGACTGTGCGACTGGGCTACGATGATCTGATGATGCGGATTCTCGGTCTGCTGTTGGTGCTCTGGATCGGGCTGTGTCCGACAAGTGGGCGTGCGCAAGCGGACTCGAGTCCGCCGATTCCTGATGCGGACTTGGCTGCGCGACTTTCCTTGGCTGCGGTTCCTTCTGTGTCGTTTCGGCAGGTCGCTACGCAGACGACGCATCCCGCTGAAAAGCTGGCCAGCATTGCGTGTCCACACGCTGCGAGCGGACTGTGTGACATCAACTGGAAGAGCGCACCGAGCCAGTGGCGATCGACCTTTGCGGGCTCTGCTGCCGACGCTGCCGCGATTCCTTCTGATCGAATGATCCTACGGACGAACAGCGGCTTGCCACTTGTGTGGATCACCGATCATGAAGTGATGATTGCGATCGATCTGCGCAGCGATGATCTGTCTTCATCTGGAGGCCGCATCCGTCGCTGGCCCTACTTCAACTATCTGCTCTATGTTGCCGCTTGTCATGCCGCGAGACAGACTCCGCTTTCGTTTGCGAAGTGGCCACACAGTCCGCTGCTTGGGGTTCACAGTCCGTCGCTGTCGATCACGCTTGTGAGCTGTGTATGGCTGATCTGCGGGCTCTTGTTTGTGCTGGGTCGGCTGCCGCGCGCGCGCTTTGCACACTGGAAAAAGGACTGGCTGGCTGCGCTGCGAGCTGCACGATCGGTCCAGCAGCCCCAGCAGGAATCGACTCCGCACGATGCTGATTCCCGACGAGCAAACTGGAATGAAGTGGGCTTTACGCGGCCTCTATCAGGACTGTTGACACTGCTGGGATCGATGTTTCTGCTCATCGGTCCGTACTTCGCGCTGCAGTCCTATCTGTCCGGCTCTGTTCAGCCATTTCCTGAAGCGGATGGACTGTGGAAAAACACCGGAGACACGCTGTTTATCCTGTGGCTGACCTTTGACATGGGAACCCAGACTGCCGTCGTCAAATACTTTGCAGAGCATCGTCCCAAGCAGCCGGAAGAAGCGCTCAAAGATGTTCAGTTCTATGTGTGGTGGCAGATCTTCGCGCGTACGGTGGAAGCAACGCTGCTCATCTTGGTGGCGCTGCGGGTGCTTCCGTTTTCTTCCTATGCGATGTATGCGCCGTTTGCGCTGCTGTATGCTGCGACCGCGCTGCCTCCCATCACGACGCTGCCCAAGCTGCTCTGTCAAGCGATGCAGCGCTTTGATTATCTAAACCTGCTCGACTTTTCGGAAGCGCGCGTGCTGAGCTTCGTGGTGCCGATTCCGTTTGTCCTGCTCGGTCGATCGTGGGGACTTTCACATCCTCAGTTTGGCGAAGCATTTGGCGCTGCGATCGGAATGGGAATCGGAAGTCTGGCCACGCAAGCGGTGGTGTTTTCCATCGGAGTCATCGCCATAAAGAAGCTGGGACTTCCGTTTGTACCGATGCTGCTGCCGCAGTTTGATGTGCAGACTGTGAAGCGTCAGCTTGGCTTTGGCTTCAAGGTCACGATGGGACAGGAGCCCTTCCGCCTGACTTCCTTTTTGGAAAGTCTGATCATCATGCGCTGGCTTGCGGACTTTCCGGTGTGGCTGGGAATCCGCGATATGATTCATAACAGACTCCAGTTTTTGTTCTTCTTCGCGTGGAGCTTCTATCAGAGCGCGCTCCCGGCGGTGTCAGAGGCCGCAGCCGCAGGAAAAAAGAAGCTGATTCAGTACTACATATCGCGCTACTTGCAGTTCGGATTCCTGTTCTCTGCGGTGGTGTTTTCGCTGCTGGTTGCAATCGGTCCGCGCTATGTGCTGGTTGCGCTGGGACCGCAGTGGCAAGGTGCTTCCGACTTCCTGGTTGTGGGCTGTTTGAGCGGACTGCTGCTTCCCCTTGCGTGGCTTTCGGACTCCCTTCAGCAGGGCGCAGGAAGACCGGGAACTACGACGGTGGTGATGCTGATCGAACAAGGACTCCGCTTGATGTTGTTGCTGATCTTTGTGCCGCGACTTCAGTTCTTGGGAATCTATGTTGCGCTCTTGTTGGCGCTCATTTTGAAGTGTGTGATCGGCTGGTGGCTGAATCATCGACGCATCGTTTCACTGCATGTCCCGGTGAAGGTGACGGTGCTGCTTCCGCTCTTCGCTGGGCTTGTAAACTTTCTGTGCTGGCGCGGGGTCGTGCTGCTGGTGTCTCCGACGAGCTGGCTCGGCATGATGACGCTGTTTTTTGTCGCAGGTGCGGGATCGTTTGTGGTGGGATTTTTCGCGCTGGGACTGCTGGGTGGACTGGATCAGCAAGCAGTGCGCGAGCTTAGCCAAGCAGCGACAATGTCGGCGCTTGTGCGTCCAATCTGCGTAGTTCTGTCTGAATCCGCACAGCTTGGAAGTCGTCTTTCACCGTGGCCAGCGACGGAATCTCCACTGGTCGCACCAGCGCTTTTGGAAGCGGCAGAGCTGGCCGCAGAATTGTCGAAAGAGTCCACGGAAAGCGCTGCCAAGTAATCGTCGCTTGGCGTTATACTCAGGCTAGTGTCTAACGCTCACCTCCTAAGGTCCAGACTCATGAACCCTTCGTCCGTGCTGTGGCTCGCTCTTGCCTTTGTGCTGTCCTTTCCGCGTCTTGCACTGGCAGGCGGAGCGAACGATCCCGACGACGGCTGCCTTCGCGATGCCGAGTGCCGTGGTCACTATGAAAAGGCGATGAAGTCCTACAGTGGTGGTCGTTATGAAGCGGCCCTGCCAGAGTTTCAAGCGGCGTACGGACAGCGTCAGATGCCGTGGCTGCTCGTCAACATTGGTCGCACGCTGCATCGCCTCGGACGACTGGAAGAAGCGGTTCAGTACTACAACAACTATGAAAAAGCCTCGCTGGGAAGTGATCCAGAGACGCTCAAGAAAGTTCAGGAATACCGCACCCAAGCGCAAGCGGCACTCGATGCAATGAAGGGAATTCAAGGAAGCGGAGGCTCGACGGTAACACCGACGCCGGTGACTCCTTCTGTGACTCCTTCTGTGACTCCTTCCACTGGGGATGGAACGGCTCCGATTGCGGCTTCTGGCAGCGATGCACAGAAGCCGATTTACAAGAAGTGGTGGTTTTGGACCATCGTGGGTGGCAGCGTTGCTGCGGTCACGATCTTGGGAGTCGGCATCGGAGTCGGCGTCAGTAAGAGCAGCAGCGCCGATCCGATTCCTTCGGGAACCACCGTCTATTCACCGACGTTTTAACTTACGGACTACGTAGAAGAGGCTTCATGTCTAGCAAGCGATTCCTCACAGCTACGCTGGGATTCCTTTCGGTATCTGCGGGCCTGCTTTCCAGCTGCGGAGACAGCGGTGACTACGCGATCTTGATTCGCATCAACAATCGTCCAAGCGATACGGTTTCGCTCTATGCCACCGCGAAGCTGGGCGACGTGTCCGCGATGAAAGGAATGGACATTACGTCCGGGCTCGACTCGGTGGGAATCCGTCTTCCTGCGGACAAAAGTGGAATCCTGTCCGTAGATGTCTCTGCACTTGGTTCGGATCAGTGCAAGTCGGCGACCGGAAACGTACTCATCGATCTATCCAAAGGTCGCGGTCAGGAAGTCTCTGTTTCGCTCAATGCGCTG
>CALMML010000256.1 GCA_937868485.1 uncultured Myxococcales bacterium
GTTCGGCTTTGGGAACCAAACCGAAGCAGGGCAGTCGCAAGAGCCAGTGGGAAATCTCCGAACGAACCAGCGCCCCTTCTTGCAGCAGAAGTCCCATCACCTGCTGGGCAAACAAGTGCAGCGGCAAAGGTGGGGGACAGACAGGCTCTACATAGCCAAGCAGGGCGAGCCGCAGGATCGCTGCCGCGCGCAGCAGGCTGTCGTCATCGGTAGCGAGAAACAGACAGTTGCGCTGGGTTCCGCTGCGCCTTCCGGTACGCCCCATGCGTTGTAAGAATGAAGCGACTGTCGCAGGCGCATCGATCTGGATCACACGATCCAAGTCCCCGACATCAAGACCCAGTTCCAGGGTACTCGTTGCCACAATGACGCAGTTCGTTCCTTCGGCAAATGCTTGCTCGGCTTGGCGCCGCTCCTCTAGGCTCAGCGAGCTGTGCGACACATGCGTGCTAACGCCCTGCGCCCGCAGCTTTTCCGCCAGGCTTTCCACCCGTGATCGACTGTCACAGAAGACCAGGCGTTTTTCGCCACGATGCAGACGTGAGATCACAGTCGCGGCATTGTCCAGATTCCCCACATAATCGAGCGTGACATCGGGTGGACTCGCTTGTGCCGTGGGAGGCATGGCAATCACGGTCCGTGTCCCCTCGCAGTGACCCGCCAGCCAATCAAGCAGCTCTTGCGGATTCCCAACGGTTGCAGATAGGCCAATCCGCTGCTGCTGCCGACCCGAAATGCGCCGAATCCGCTCGAGCACTGCCAAAAGGTGCCAGCCGCGATCATCACCCGCAAAGGAATGCAGCTCATCGACGACCACAGCCTGTAGTCCTGAAAAAAGCGCGGTCCGATCAACGCTCCGCGAATCGAGCAGCACCTCGAGCGACTCTGGGGTGGTCAGCAAGATGTCCGCTGGACTGCGCAGAATCCGTCTTCGCGCAGACTGCAAAATGTCGCCATGCCAGCGTGCCACCGTCCGACCGACAAATCCCGCATACATCGCAAGGCGCGGCTCCAGGTTGTTGAGCAGCGCACGGAGCGGACAGACATACAGCACTGACATTCCGGACCAGCTTTCACTGGCCATCCGTGACAAGACCGGCAAAATCCCTGCTTCCGTCTTGCCTCCTGCCGTCGGAGCTAGCAGCAGCGCGTGCTGTCCTTGGGTAAGCGGCAGGATCGCTGCCTCTTGCAGTGGACGCAGCCGCCGCCATCCCAGTGCATTGACCAGGTGATGTTGCAGCGCAGGGTGCAGTGATTCAAACGGCGTCACAGCGATAAGTCGATGTCGTCGGCTGAAGTGGCTGGGCGGCTGCCGCGCTCGGTGGCGGTCAGTTCCACATCTGACAGCGTTAGGGAGTAGTGCTTCCGCGGATCAAAGTCTGGAAACTGATCGATGCGATCGAGCACTTCGGCGACCAACTTTTTGAGGAAAATCCGCGGCGCCACGCCGACCTTTCCACCTAGCTCACCAGCGACGGCCTGTGCCAGTTCCGAAAGGTAGCCGTCATCGGCCTTGGCGTAGATCCGGTCTGGCACCTTCGATTCCTGCGCGTACAGATCGCGAATCCGCTTTCCGACTTCCACGAGGCGGTCCTGTCCAAACGGAGTCAGCCGGATCTGCACCGCGCGCGGATTGTCGAAGCGCTCGTCAGGACCAAACTGCACATGCAGCCGCTGCGCCAGCGGAGGAAGCCGCTGCACCCCTTGCGGTCCGTCATAAAAAGCCGACGTACCGGTGATGACCAGATACAGACCAGGGAAACGCCCGCCATCGACTTCATCGATCCACTGCCGCAGCGCGTTTAGTCCTTTGTCCCGCACATCCGAGCGGACCCGCTGGAGCGTTTCGACCTCATCGAGTACCACCAAAAGTCCTGGCCTGCCCGAGTCGCGCAAGATGGTGAGCAGCCCTTGCAGAAATGACAGTGCGCCAAAGTGATCGATAGCCCCCGAAAGGTGCGCGCGTCGTTTGATATCTGGTCCCACGTTCGGCTGTCCAGACAGCCACGCCAAAAGTCCCTCTGCGATTTGATGCTCACCACGGGACAGTGACTCGCGATAACCGCGCAACGCAGCAGCCATCGCTGGGGCTGTGCGCGTCACGGCAGCCAGCCTTGTTTCCAGGAGTGCGCTGGTCTTTTCCACCAGCTTGTCGGCATCGGTTTCTTCGATTCCGCCTTCCGCCAAGACATCCTGTTCCAGCGCGTAAAACCAGCCATCCAAGATCGATCGCAGCGCTCCGGTGAGCGTATCGCTTGTCGACAGATGTTCGACCATGCGCCGATACACCGTTTCAAGGTGATGCAGCGGCGTTTCGGTTTCGGAAATCTGCACCTCGGCGGTGGCAAAGCCAAGCGTCCGCGCTCGTTCTTGCAGGAAGCGGACAAAGAAGGTCTTGCCGGTGCCGTATTCGCCGCGAACCGCTTTGAATACCGCACCGCCGCGCTCGACTCTGCCAAGCTCATCATCGACCGTGGACCCAAAGCGATCCAGTCCCACCGCAAACGCCGAAAGACTGCGCTGCGGCACCGTACCCCGCCGGAGTGCGTCGATGATCTCTTGTCTCCGCTGGGGACTTATGTTCACGACGCCGGGCTCCTTTCTGTGGTCGCCGGTTCTGGGGACAGCTCAAACTGTCGCTCAAGCAGCGGGCGATCGAGGCTGACGCTCAGGTCGCTTTCATCGATGGTCAAGACGGGATACGCATCCACATTGAGCAGCGTTCGCAGTGCGCCCAGGATTCCGCGGACCCGCACAAGCGGAAGACCAAGCTTCTGCGAAAGCGCCGCGAGCATCAGCTTGCCGCCGCTGGCATCCAGGGCCGACAACACCTCGACGATGCGATCCTTGGGAAGTGCCAGCCGAGCAAACTGTTTGTTGCGGGAAAGAAGGATCGGCGACCCCAGAAGTCGGCTGGTCCACGGCATCTGTGAAACCGTGGGGGGACCGCTCGTTGCTTGGCCGACCAGGACGCCTTGACTACCTAAAACACTGGGAACGCATGGAGGAGGCAAGCGGACCGGATCTTGTGGCGGCGCCGGTTTCGACTTCTCCGCTAGATTCCAGAAGGAAGGAGGACGACAGGGCGCTTCCTGAAAGTGATCCGGTAGCTGCTCACTTTGCAAAAGCAGGGCGACCGGAACCACCGCTTCCTGGGGGGTCGCGCCACCATGGTAGCCACACTTTTCGCTCGCGTAGCGAACCCGCTCGCTCCACGGGACGATGATCTTGTGCTGGGGGGAAAGGACGCGCGGACCCTCCATCAGCAGCTCATCGGGCGAGACCGGACCGGTCGCCGAGCGACTGCGCGAGGGTCGTTCTTGCGAGCGCCGAAGCGTTAGACCCCTTTCGCGGATGTGACCGTGATCACTGGTGAGGACCAAAGCGCGGTGAGCCGCCCTTGCGGTGGCGAGCAGCAAACCGAGCGGTCGAATCGCGTCGACGGTCTGCGGAATCGCGATTTGATCCCCTTTGCTCAAGTGATCGTCGATGGCGTTTATCACCACGCCGACCACTTGCTGCTCTGGGTCTTCGATGGCACGCCGTACTTCGTCGTGTAGCCCGACGCTTTCCCCTGGCAGGTCGGCCTTGTGAAACAAGATTGGCGGCTTGCCACTTTGCGACACTTGGCGCAGGCCGGAATGTTCGGCGAAGCGATTTTTTTCCGTCCCCGCTTGCCCGCGCATTCGCCGCCCGGACAGAAGGCTCGCGCGCGACGCTTCGGTTTCGGTGGGAATCATCGCCACCGCGGCGCGCGGCCATGTCACGGGATTGGCCATGGCTTCGATCCAACCGAGCCGTGCCAGGTCTTCCCGCAGCGACAGGAACACCGGAACACTCATGCCATCGAGCACCAGAAAAAGCACGGGACTGCGCGCAGCGACCGGGGCAACCACTCGCTGGAGCAAAGACTCTACCCCCAGCACATCTTCTTGCTCATGGCCGCTGGCGCAGAAGTCGCAAAGCGCGGTGGCAAACTGCTGGCTATGACGCTCGCGGACCGTGACAGCCAGCGAATAGAGTCCCGTCATCCCAGCCGCGACCACTGGATTGCGATCCCCTTCGACCAAGTCCTCGCGCGCCCGATCCAGCCACGCCAGGGTGTCCGCATAGTGGTTCACAAGCTCCGCAAGCCGTGGCGTTTCGAGCGGACTTTCGACAGACACCACCGCTTGAGCAACCCGACACGCTGAAAGCAGTCGCTCGCAGCGCCCCGGCTCATGATTCCACAGCCGATGCGCCCGACTGGACGCAAGCGCGGCCAGCACCGCATCAAGATGAGTCCGCTTGGGCGCCCGCGCGAGGTGTCCCAGCGCTTCCCCAAGTCGAGTGAGCCGCTGCTCCAGACTGGACGGCAGCGCATCGGAAAGGGACGAAAGCGCATCGGCATGAAAGGAACTCAGAAGCTGCTCGGCCCGCCGAAGCTGCTGGGTGGCTCGATCCGGTGGCAGCTCGCCCAGCACTTCCTGACTGACGGTGGCCCAGGCTCGACCTTCCTCCGCACCGAGCGTACCAATGCCGATCCAGGATTCGAGTCGTCCGGTCGATTTGAGGACCACAGAAGACAGCTCGGGATGGGTGCTAGCTTGGGAAAACAGCAGATCACAGACCAAGCCAATGGACACCAGATCTTCGCCCCGACCTGCTGACAGCGCCGAAACCAAGGCCGGTCCACAGGGCCCGGTATGCTCCACAAGATGCGCACCGATGCCCATCTTGGCGTCGTTCGGAAGCTGCGCCCACGCCACAAGTCCATCACGGGACAGCGACCAGCGCAGCAGCGTCTTTGCACTTGGACGAGGCTCGGACAGTCGAAGAAGCTCGGTGAGCAGCTCTCGCCAGATGGTTTCTTCATCCAAAAAACCACCCGGAGCAGGCGTTAGCGACTGCTTTTCCGCCACAATTCGCAAAAGGGGCGCTTCCATCCACGGCTCTTTGGTCAGCCGCGAATCCCAGCGCCGAGCCTGGAAGCGTTCCAAAATCACCTGCCAGGGTCGGACTTCATGCAGCCGCGAAAGTGCCAACCGATACAGCACATCGCTGCCGAGTTCCTGTTCCTTTTGGTTGGTCAAAAGGACAAGCTTTTCCGTTTCCGCCTGTGCGAGCTGTTCTCGGAAGGCCAGGACCGATGGACAGTAAACCACCCGCATCGCTGCATCGCCGAGCGTTAGCTGCTCGCAGCCTCGCCACGGTGCATCCACCTTGATGCCAATGGCCATGGCCTGCGGCACCTTGCGGCGGACCTCTTCGACCTTGGCGCGAAGCAGGGACTCGCTGAGCGTGCCGCTGCTCATTCCTTGTCCTCTTCCACAGACCAGGAGACAGACAACCTGCGGCCTTTGCCCTGGCTGGCCTTTGCGATTTCTTGCAGCACCGCCCCGATGGCTTCCCCAGAAAGACCACTGCGACTGCCTTCGGCCACCACTTTGGACCGTGAACCTTGGGTGGCTGCTTTGGCAGGCGAGGCAGACGGTCTTTCCGTGGCCTTGGGGGCAAGCAGCGACACCGCTTTGCGCTCACTTGCCGAAAGCACAGGGGCAAGCGGCAGCGCCAGCTCATCGCGCACAAGGGCGTCTTTGAGCGTCCCCAGCATCGCGCAAGCCTCCTCGCGTCGCGAATCGGAAAGGTGCAGTGTTCCGCAGATCACTTGCAGGCGCGAC
>CALMML010000257.1 GCA_937868485.1 uncultured Myxococcales bacterium
TGCAAGCGATGGATGCATTTCGGCAACCACAGAAGCTGATGGTTGCACTTTCGCTACGTCCGGGGCAGCGCGTCGCGGAAGTGGGCGCGGGCGGTGGCTATCTGACTCCGTATCTGGCGGCGGCGGTTGGTCCGTCGGGACACGTTGTGGCAACCGACATTGATGAGGAGTCGCTACGTGCGCTGCGTCGGCGAACGGACAAGCTTGTGCAGGTGACGACGCGGTACGTGCAGCCGAGCCAGTCGGGGCTTGAGCCTGCGTACTTTGATCTGATCTTGCTCGCCGATGTGGTTCACCTGCTGCCGCAGCCGGCTGCGTATCTGCGCGCGCTATGTGCGAGCCTGCGACCGGGCGGACGGATCGTGGTGAGCGGACGGATTGATCGTCGCGCGGTGCTTGTCCAAGCGGCGACGCAAGCGGGACTTTTGCTGTCCGATCTGTCCGTCGAGCTTCCCGCGCAGTTTGTGACCGAAGTGCGATCCGCAAAGTAGTGCGGCAAGGGTTGCCCCGGCAGACCGGCTTTCCTATAGTGCGCCGCCATGACGACCCCTCGCCATCCCTGCCAGACTGGTTCCGACAAGCCGAGTGAATCGGGAAGCGCCGAAGCGCCACGCCGCGTGCTGGTGCGTCGAGTCGATGAAGTGGAATCGCTCGACGATCTGTTTTTGCACTGTCTGCCCGCGTTCGGTGGAGCGTATCTGCGACGGGTGTATACGCTGCTGGATGCGGCCATCGGAGCGGGCTGTCCGATGACGGTGGCGATCGCCGGGCCGGTGACGGTGTCGGGACAGCAGCACACCTGGCTCAATCCGCTGCTGGAAACGGGCTGGGTTGCGTACCTGAGCACGACGGACGCGGTCTGTTATCACGACGGACATCGCAGCCTCGACGGACATCGTGATCCGGTGTTTGAAGTGCCGATCTTCGGGGACGACGGCGCGCTGCGTGAAGATCGCACGATTCGCGTCACCGACATGGCGTTCGACGAGCAAGTGCTGCTCGATCAGGATCGCTTTCTGACGGCGTGTCTTCAGCTTCCCGAGTTCCAAAAGAAGATGACCGGCACCGAGCTGCGCAATCGGCTCGGCAAGCTGTACGGACAGCAGGAACAGAAAAACGGGGTGTCGCCGGGGCTGCTGAGTACGTGTGAGCGGCTGGCGATTCCGGTCCTGGTCGGTGCGCCGGGCGACGGCAGCGTGTTTTTGAACGCGATGAAGCTGTGGGCGATGAAGCGCGCCGGGCTGATTGCCGACTTTGCGTTCGATCTCGACGTGCAGGCCGAGGTGTTCGAGTCGTGCGCGTATCACTATCACTGTCTGTTTCAGGAACAGCCGGGCTCGCTGGCGACGCTGATTCTCGGCGGTGGCGTGCCGAAGAACTACAACTTGCAGCCGGAGCCGGGCCTGTCGCAGGTGCTCGGTCTGTCGGAAGTGCGCGGCTATACCTTCGACGTGCAGATCGTGAGCGCGCCGATTACCGATGGCTCGCTGTCGTCGTGTCCGCCTGCGGAAGCGGTGACGTGGGGCAAGGTCGATAAGGACGTGTACCAGCGCACCACCGAGAGCATGCAGGCCGATTTTTCGATGCTGATGCCGTTTATCGTGAAGGCGCTGCTCGACAATCGGGCGCGCTATGCACGCTGGGCCGAGCGGATGGGCGAAGAAGCGCTGTTTGAAAAGCATCCGAAGGCGCGCGGCTATCTGCGCAATCGGGCCGGTTATCGTCTGTATGAAAAACGAGAGCAGGCGGAAGCGCGGCTGCTCGATGCGGTGCGTAACAACGCCGAGTGGCTGAAAGAGACGCTCCAGTATCCGATCGTCGGTGGCTAGCCGTTGCGACTTGTGATTTTGGCGGTTTCAAAGCTGCGCGATCCGTGGGTGCTGGCGGGCTGTGCGGAATATGAAAAGCGGCTGCGGCCTCGGCTTCCCGTCGAGATCATCGAAGTCAAAGACGAAGAGCAGCTGGTGAAAAAGATCCCGCCGCGTCACAAGATCTGGGTCTTGGATGAGCGCGGAGAGCAGCCGTCGTCGCGGGATCTGTCGCTGCGGCTTCAGCAGGTGTATCTGTCGGGCAGTGCAGGACTGACGCTGTGCGTAGGGGGCGCGGACGGTCACAGCGAGCTGTTGCGAAGGCGTGCGGACTATCTGTTGGGGCTGTCGAAGCTGACGCTGCCGCATCGGCTGGCGCGGCTCATCGTGCTGGAGCAGATCTATCGTGCGCAGTCGATCCTCGACGGGAGCCCTTATCATCGGGAGTGATCTTGTTGTAAAAGAGCGCGCATGACCGTTGAGCACGTTGTCGTTCTGGTTGTGGGAATGGCGCTCGCTGGGATCTGCGGAATGTTGCTCGGTCAGCGTCGAGCGCAGGCGCTGAGCGGGCCGCTTTTGCAAGAGCTTCAGACCAAGCTGTCGCAGGTTCCGCAGCAGCGCGAGCTGGATCGCTTGCAGCAAGAGCAGCAGCTTCGGCAGACGTACGATGCGGAGCTGCGCAAGCTGGAAGCGGACTGGCACAGCGAACGAACCGACTTGGTGGCGCGGGAACAAGGGCTGTCGACGCGGCTGGAAGAGTACGCGCGGATCGAAGATCGGCTGGAAGAAGAGCGCGGCGAGCTGTACGAGGAGCTGCGACGGCTTCAGCTGCGGCTGCGTGAGGTCGAGCTGTCCCTGACGGAGCAGCGTGCGCAAAAAGAAGAAGCGGAGCGGGCAGCGACAGAGCGGAGCAAGCTGCTCGAGGCGGCGCGCGAGCAGTTCCGGCTGGAGTTTTCGGAGCTGTCGCACAAGCTGCTCGAAGAGAAGACCGAAAAGCTGGGGGAACAGTCGCAAAAGCTCGTCGAGGGAACGATCTCTCCGCTGCGGGAACAGCTGGGCGACTTTCGCAAAAAGATCGAAGACGTGTACGACAAAGAAGCGAAAGAGCGGGTGTCGCTTCAGACGCAGGTGGAGCAGCTTCACAAGCAGAGTCAGTCGCTCAGTCAGCAGGCGCTGCAGCTGACGCAGGCGCTCAAAGGACAGAGCAAGGTGCGCGGAACGTGGGGCGAACAGACGCTGGAGTCGCTGCTCGAGTCGTCGGGACTGCACAAAGGGGTGGAATACGAAGCGCAGAAGTCGCTGCTTGATGCCGACGGAGCGCGCAAGCAGCCGGACATCATCGTGAACCTGCCGGATGCGCGTCACATCGTGATTGACTCGAAGGTGTCGCTGACGGCGTATCTGGCGTACATCCGCGCGGAAACGGACGAAGAGCAACAGTCGGCGCTGCGGGCGCACTTGACGTCGCTGCGGGCTCACGTTGCGGATCTGGCGAAGAAAGACTATGCGAGCGCGGTCGGGGAAGGCTCGGTCGACTTTGTGCTGTTGTTTGTGCCGATTGAGCCGGCGCTGCTGGTCGCGCTTGCGGAAGATCCAGAGCTGTTTTCGCAGGCGTATCAAAAGAAGGTGATCATCGTCGGAGCGACGACGCTGCTGGCGACGCTGCGCACGGTCGAAGGAATCTGGCGGTTTGAGCGGCAGAGCAAGAACGCCGAAGAGATCGCGCGGCAAGCGGGCGATTTGTGGGATCACCTGGCGCGGACGCTCGAGTCGCTGGAGTCGCTCGGGAAACACCTGGAAGGCGCGCACGAGTCGTTTGAAGAGACGATGAAGCGGATGACGGTGGGACGCGGCAATCTGCGACGACGCGCGGAGACGCTGCGCCAGCTTGGGGTCAGAGGGAAAAAGGAACTGCCGTCGGGAATGATGAAGCGGCTCGAAGCGGCAGAGATTGAAGAGATCCCGAGTGAGCCGGTGCCAAGTGAGCCGTCGATGACGCTGCCGAGTGAGCCGTCGATGACGCTGCCGAGTGAGCCGTCGAGTGAGCGGGCGCAGGTTGCGGTTCATGTGCAGCCGCTGCTGCTCGATTGGGGCAAAGAGAGCGCGTAATCACCGACGGGTGATTTAGCAAGTAGACCGAAGTGAACAACAGGAAAAGGACATTGCGATGACGACGCAGAACAAGCTGAGCGTGGGCGAGGTGGCACCGGACTTTTCACTAGAAGGCAGCGACGGAAAGACGCACAAGCTGAGCGCGCTGCGAGGCCGGAAGGTGGTGCTGTACTTTTATCCGCGCGACAACACGCCGGGCTGCACCCAGGAAGCGTGTGATTTTCGGGATGCGAGCGCTCGCTTCGGCCAGGCGGTGATCTTTGGCGTCAGCCCGGACTCGGTCGCGTCGCATGTGCGGTTTGTGAACAAGCTGGGGCTGCCGTTTGTGCTGCTGGCGGATCCGGGCGCGGAGCTGGCGACGCGCTACGGTGCGTATGGCGAAAAAGTCATGTACGGAAAAAAGAGCCTGGGCATCATCCGATCGACGTTTGTGATCGACGAAGCGGGCCGACTGGCGGCGGTGTACGGCAAGGTGTCGATCAAAGGTCACGTCGAGCAGGTGCTTTCCATCGTGGGCGAAGACGACGCTAAGGTAGGATCGGCGCATGCGTAACGACTCGGTTCTGCCTCGTGACGGTCGCAAGTATTCGCTGGTGCTGCTCGGTGCTTCGGGCTTTACCGGCAAGCTGGTCGCAGAGTATCTGGCCGGACTTCGTCGCAGCGATCTGCGCTGGGCGATTGCCGGTCGCAGTCGGTCGAAGCTGGAGTCGATTCGTGCGGAGCTGGCGCGCATTGATCCTCGCTGCGCGGAGCTGCCGATTCTGATTGCGGACAGCGCGGATGAAGCGTCGCTGCGGGAGCTGGCTCGATCGACGCGCGTGGTCTGTACCACCGTCGGTCCGTACGCAAAATACGGTCACACGCTGGTCAAGGTCTGCGCCGAAGAAGGAACCGATTACTGCGATCTGACGGGCGAGACAAACTTTGTGCGAAGCTCAATCGACAGCGCGCACCAGGTGGCAGAGCAGACGGGCGCGCGGATCGTTCACTGCTGTGGATTTGACTCGCTGCCGTCGGACTTGGGGGTTCAGCTGCTGGCAGAGCAGCTTGCGAAGTCGGGTCGTCGTCTGGGTCGCGCCAAGCTGTATGTGGTTGCGATGCGTGGCGGAGCGAGCGGCGGAACGGTGGCATCGGGACTGAACATGTTTGCGGAAGCGAAGCGCAATCCCGAGCTGCGACGACTGCTCGGCGATCCCTATGCGCTGTATCCCGATCGGAACCAGGATCGCGGGCCAGATCGCGGCGACCAGATGGGCATTCAGGTCGATGCGGAAGGTGGCTACTACACGGCTCCGTTTGTGATGGCTGCGATCAATACGCGGATTGTGCGACGGACCAACGCGCTGTCGGGCTTTGCGTACGGAAAGGACTTTCGCTATTCCGAAGTGGTCGCTTGTCCCAAGACGCTGGCGGGCCTGACCCGAGCGGTGGCGACGACGGCTGCGATGGTTGGCATGTTCACGGTCGGAACCAATGACTTTCTGCTGTCGCTGGTTCAAAAGAAGCTGCCCGCGCCGGGGGAAGGTCCGTCGGAAGCGTCGCGCAATCGCGGCTTCTTTGAGATCCGCATCCTCGGCACGAGTGCTCCCGATGAGCGAGGCCAGGTGGCTCGCGTCGAGAGCATCGTCAAAGGAATCCACGATCCGGGCTACGGCGAGACGTCGCGGATGCTCGGGGAAGCGGCGCTGTGTCTGGCGGAAGATGCGCTTCCTTCGCGTGGTGGCGTGCTGACCCCGGCTTTGGCGATGGGAAGTGTGCTGACGGCGAGGCTGCGAAAGATCGGCATGACCTGGGATGTGCGCGACATCTAAGTCGAGCGGGCCTGTAATCGAAGGCGCGGCTCGCTTCTGTCCTGTGGCATGCTGAAACAAGGTGTGATGACCGAAACATCCGTGCAAGCGCTGGGCTCTGTCCGCTCGAACCTCGGGCGTCTTGGTCTTGCGCTGTCGCTGCTACTGGGATGTGAAAAGTCGCAGCCGCCGATGCCGAAAAGCCCGGTGATTCCGTCGGGACAGACGCTGCGTGTGGCGACGTACAGCGAGTATTTTGGGCTGCGCACGCTGCCGACGTTTGAGTCCAAGACCGGCAATCGCGTCGAGTCCGAGGTCTTTCAGTCGAATGAGTCGCTGCTCGCGCACCTGGGAAGTCGGAGCTTCGACGTGGTGTTTCTGTCGGGCTACGCGGTCGAGCACATGCTGGCGAGCGGACGACTTCAGAAGATGCCGCGTGAGCGCGTGCCGAACCTGGCGCAGGTGCCGCTCGACTTTCGGAATCCTCCGTACGATCCGGGGCTGGAGCACTGCGTTCCGTACATTTGGTGGGTGATTGGCTTTGCGTTTTTGCCGCCGAAGAGCGGACACACAAGCGAGCCATCGAGCCTGGATGCCTTGTTTGCCAAAGACGGTCCCGAGGTCGCGTGGCTGGACGATATGCGCGCGACGCTGGGCATGGCGCTGCGACGGCTGGGACGATCACCGAACACGCGCGATGCAACGGATCTGGCGGCTGCGCGAGAGCTGCTGCTGGCGGCGCTGCCGCGCGTGGTGGATATCGTCGATGATCCGGCGGAGCTGCTCCAGAGCGGGCGGATTTCCGTCAGCATGGGCTGGTCAAACGATACGTTTTCGCTGGCACGCAAAGATCCTCGAGTGCGCTTTCTGCTGCCGAAGGAAGGAACGCTGCTGTACGTCGACTTTGCGTGCGTGCTTCAGACGGCAAAACAGCCGGAAGTGGGCTTTGCGTTCCTTGATCACCTGCTGGAGCCGACGATCTCGGCAGAGATTGCCAATACGCGGATGATTCCGACGGTGAGCGAGGGTGGGCGCAAGATGCTCGACGCGGAAGCGCACTGGATGTGGGGCACGCTGGAGTCGCTGCGCGGGCACTCGGGTCGCTATGAGCCGCTGCGGGATGTCGGCGACGCGACGCTGCTCTACGAAAAGACCTGGGCCGAGGTCAAAGCGGGCTTTGCCAAAGAAAAAGCGCGACGTGCGGCGCTGCCTCCTCCGACGGTAGAAAAGCCGCCAGCGCCCAAGCCGATCAAAGGCAAAAAGTGGGTCAGCCCGTTTTAGCCGCGGCGAGCGCCTGCTGCTTCTTCTTCCACAGATCGTAGTGAAGGTACGCGGCCCAGACGAGCGCATGGCTGATTCGTCCGCTCTGGAGCAGCTCCGGCAGCTCGGCAATCGGCAGCAGCTTGACGGTGATGTCTTCTTTTTCGTCGAGACTCTGCTGCGATCCAAGCCGACAGCCGAGCGCAAGCACGGTGTAGCAGCGGTTGTTGAGGATCGCGGGATTGGGCTCGACAAAGCCCAGCACCGACAGCGCATCGGCGTGATAGCCCGTCTCTTCGCTCAGCTCTCGGCGCGCCGCTTCAAGCGGTGATTCCCCCGGATCGATGAGTCCGCCCGGCATTTCGAGGGTGATTTGCCCGGTTCCGAAGCGATACTGCTCGATAAGGACAATCTGTTCATCGGGCGTCAGCGCCACCACATTGACCCACGAGTCCGCCTCGAGCACATAGAAGTCGTGCTCGCCACCCGTTCGCGGCGACCGGCAGCGATCCTTGCGCAGTCGAAAGATGCGGTAATCGGCCAGCAGCTCTTGAGACAGCGTCGTAAACGGCTTCATCGCTCGCTCCTTGTGCGGCTACGGACTGGGAATCTGTAGATAGCCCGGCACATCCCACGAAGGGAGTGTACCAAGCAGTCCGTCGTGCGTCAGATCGAGCCCCAGCGGCGTCACCGAGATGAGCCCCTGATGAATGGCGTGTACGTCGGTGCCCGGCGGTTCGTTTGCTGCCGCCAGCGGTCCACCAATCCAGTAATAGGTGTTGCCGCGCGGATCGGTGCGACTGTCGACGTGATCGCGATACATCCGATGCCCAAGCCGGGTGATTTGATAAGCGGGCGCTCCGTCGGGAGGGATCGGCTCTTTGGGCCCCGGAACATTGACGCTCAGCAGCGTGCGCGGTGGCAGTCCGTTTTGCTTCAGACCTTGCACAAGCGATCGACAAAAGCGCGCGGCGCGATGAAAGTCTGCGCCTCGGCCTACGCCCATCGACATCGCAATCGACGGAGTCCCGCGCAGTGATGCTTCCACTGCCGCAGCGACGGTACCGGAATAGAACACATCACCGCCCAGGTTGTAGCCGTGGTTGATTCCTGAGATCACAAAGTCGGCCCCTTTGGCAAACTCTAGGAGTCCCAGATACGCGCAGTCGGCAGGGGTTCCACTGACGGACCAGACCGTGTGACCGACCTTTTCGACGCGCAGTGGATCAAACAGCGTAAAGGAGTGTGATGTGGCGCTGCGCTCGCGATCGGGAGCCACCACATACACCTCTGCAACCTCTGAGAGCACGCTGGCCAGGATCGAAAGTCCGTCGGCACGCACTCCATCATCATTTGTCAGTAAGAGCTTCACGGGCGCGGAAGATACACAAAATCAGCCGCGATTCCTACGTGTTTCCAAGTCGTTACAGAGATGACCCGCGCCTGGCAAACGAGACGCAATATGAGTCATTTGATATGCCTAATATTGGCAGCGTGCGCTGTGGTTCGCTACTTGGCAGGTCGTCCGGTGGTGATGAGTACCACGGCTGCGATAACCAGGGCTCCGGCGGCTGCGGTGCTGGGACTTGGGGTTTCGTGGTTCCACGCCCAGCCGAGCAGGACGGCCACGAGCGGATTCACATAGGCATAGGAAGTCGCCACCACCGCCGAGGTATTTCGCAGCAGCCACACAAACGCGGTAAAGCCAATGAGCGATCCAAACACCATCAAGTAGGCAACGGATAGCAGAGACTTGAGGGTGATGGCGGACAGGTGAATGTGGGACCACTCGCCGCTCAGCGCACCGATGCACACAAGGACGGAGCCGCCGGTCAGCATTTGCAGCGCGGTCGAGAGGGTAGGGGAGGCCGGTAGAGAGACGCGCTTTGAAAAGACAGAGCCTGCGGCCCACGCAGCTGCCGCAAACAGCAGGGCTGCGGCTCCCGATGGCGCAATCGCAGAGGACTGCGCCGACTGAAGCGGATTGACCAAGATTCCGACGCCCAACAGACCAAACAGAATGCCAATGACCACGCGCGGTCGCGGCAGCGATCCAGAAGGAAGCAGCGCGGTCAGGACCACGGCCCACAGCGGTACGGTCGCAATCAGCAGAGACGCAAGTCCCGACGGAACCGTCTTTTCTGCCCAGCACACCGCACCGTTTCCGCAGACCAGCATCAGAAAGCCGATGAGCGCTGCACTGCGCCACTGCTTGGCTGTCGGATTCGGCGCGCCTGTTCCTTTCGACAGCGCAAACAGACAGATTCCCGCCATCAGGAAGCGCGTTCCGGCCATCGTAAACGGCGGAATCGATTCAATGGCGAAGCGAATCGCGAGATAGGTTGATCCCCAGATGAGATAGACAGAGGCGAGCGCGAGCAGGAGTCGCAGCGTACTTCCGGGAGCAGACATGGGCGGCAGGCATACTCGGGTCAGCAAAAAGACGCAAGGACAGCGTGTATCATTCCGTCGCTGAGAACCTGTCTGCGGAGCCGCTTGCGGGACGCGCTAACCTGGGTCGGGATTCCACTTCGACAGCCGGCCAAGCGCGGTTTCCACATCGAGCTGCGTGACTTCTGTGAGCACCGCTTCGTGCATCTGTTCGAGCTGCTCCAGGTGCTGTGCAGAGCAGAGGATCTCGTAGACCTCTGCGGGAATCGAACCGAAGCGCGACTTGAACGCTTTGCCAATCGTCATCGAGTGACCAGACAGTCCTCCTGCTGCCAGATCGTCGAACATCGCCTTGAACTGCGCTTCCCCGAGCACTTCCGTTCGCACAAACAGCTGATAGCCGTGTTCCACCTTGCGCACGTAGATTCCGTCGGAATACGTGCGTCGCATGACTCCGTCACTGCGCTGAATCTTGATGTGCCAGCTCTGTCCGTCTTCGCTTGGCTGATCCGCCGGAGTGAAGCTGACGACGTGTCCCAGCGACATCGAGATCGCAACCTGGGTCGGATAGTACGCGCGGTCTTGCGGACCACGGACTTCAGATCGGGACGTCTTGGGCTGTCCGGCCCAGCCACGCTTGCGGACAGTGTTCTGAATCCGCAACGAGAGAAGCACGCTGAGCTGTTCAATGGCTTCATACAGATCGCGCATAACAAGACTCCCTTTGTATCAGGAAAATGGGCGCAAAGAGCGACGGCATGCGGGCTACAGACTGCGTCATCGCTTCGCTCGCTGAATCTGTTTTTGAGCGTAGGCGATGCCACCTTGAAGCTGACTCAGACAGACGATTCCGCGCAGATCGACACCCAAGCTCACCAGGGTCTGTGCGACCTCTGCACGGATTCCGGTGATGATGGCGGCGGCTCCTAATAGCTGCAGCGCGCGTGCTGTACGGAGCAGGCTTCCTGCGACGCTGGTATCGACATGATGCAGTCCGGTGATGTCAAGGATCACAAACTGTGCATGTGAATCAGAGACGCCGCGCAGCGCGATATCGAGGACTTGTGTTGCGCGCTCCTCATCCACGGTTCCGATGATCGGCATGACCACGATCTCGTTAGAAATCGGAATGAGCGGAGTGGCCATTTCCAGAAGGCGTGCTTGCTGCGTGCGGATGATTCGCTCTTGCAGATCTGCACGCTCCTGTTCGTTTCGGTGACGCTCGGACAGCTCGAGCTGAAGCTTTTGGTTGATGGCATCCAGCTCGATCGATCGTCGCTCCAGGTGTTGATTCAGCTCGTTTAGCTCAGCGGTACGGACTGCGACTTCGGCTTCCAGTCGCGCGTTGGCTGCTTGCACTTCCGCTGACGTTGCGCGCACCTGCTCATACAGGCGCGCGTTTTCCAGCGCACTTGCAACCTGCGCTCCGAGCAGTCGTACCAGCTCAATCCGTTCGCGCGTGAACACGTCGCGCACGATTCCGTTTTCCAGATACATCGCACCCGTGAGCTTGTTCTGATGCAGCAGCGGCATACACAGAAGGGAGCGTGGCTGCTTTTCCTTCAAGTACAGATCGCTGGCGAAGCGCGCATCTTGGTGCGGATTGGTCAGGATCAGGGTCTCTCGCGTGTTGGCAACAAAGCCAACCACGCTGGCTGCCAGTAGCTGTCCGTGCTGTTCCAGCGGAATGCTGAGTCCCACTTGGACTTCATCGGGTTCGATCGCTGCGACCGCAACAATCACCAGGTTCGGACCGTAGTTTGCTGCCGACACGGAATCGCTTGTCGTGCGCTGAAGAAGGAGCACACAGCGCTGCGCTCCAGAGTTGGTGAGCGCGATTCCCATCACCTGCTCGAGCAAGCGTCGCATCTCGATTTCACTGGCGATTGCTTGCGCGGCTTTCAGAACGGATGCGACATCCAGCAGCTTCTCTGTGACTTCTTGCGACGTCGATCCTGCGGTGTCTGCAAGGCTCCCTTCCGGCGCTGTTTCCATCGCGATGAGCGACAGATGTTGGCGAATCGGAGCCAAGATTGTATCGATCTGCGCAACCAGCGCGGTGGCTCCCCACTGGGACAGATGTCGCTGCGCCAGCGTGAGATAAAACGAAGCAGGACGCGAGCGGCGAACCGCGAGCAGACAGCGTCCGGCCAGCTCACACGCGAGCGCTGCGTAGTGCGAAAATCCGTTCGCTTCCGCCGCAGAGATGGCTGCATCGTATTCCGTCAGCGCAGCCAGAACATCACCCCGCAAGCGCAGCGACTCTGCTCGCGCGATGCGATACTTGGCTTCAAAGGTATCGGGACTGCACATCGCCCAGCGCGCCAGCTTTTCCAGATCCGTGCTGATGGTGTTTTGCCACTCTGTGCGCTCTTCGCTGCTGACTTCTGTTCCCGAATCGGACAGCGAGCGCGCAAGCGTCAGCGCACGGAAGAAGTGGAACGTCGACTCGATGGGCATGGCCATGACTGCGCCGAGATGCGGCGTCACAGCCTGGATGGCCTCGCGTGCTTTGCGCAAATCACCTTTGCAGTAAGACAAGAACAAATCGATGATATGTCCAAACGCAATGCCGCAACCGAAGTTGGCATCAATGCTGGCTTTTAGACAGGCAGTAACATCAAATCCTGATTCCTCAAGCGTCAGTGGGTTTTCGGTTTTTCCCATCAGGCTACGAAGGAACTGCTGTTCCAGTCGAATGGTCTGATAGACCGCTTCATTGCGGGTTTTCTTCGAAAAGCGCTCAAATCGCTCAGAGTCTGTCAGTGCTTCTTCTAACGGTGTACCCGTTTCAAACACTTGCCAGATGTTTTCAAACGCGATGTAGTTGGCATATACGTAATCGCCTGCTTGCTGACAGGCAATGAACGCACGGTCCAGAATCGGCAGACCCGTGCGAATGTGGTTTTTCCAAAAGTTGATGTGATCAGCGTGGATGTGAAGCAGTGTTCCTCGCTGACTGATGTCGTTGAACTTTTCGTTCAAGCGAACCGACATCTCGGAAAATCGGTATCCAGTGTCAATGTCGCCATTGAGAGCGATGATCATGAGTCCATATGCACTATATGCAAAACAGGACTCTGGGGTATTTCCGTGTTGCAGCGAGAAGTTGAGCATCTTGAGCGTGATATACGGAAACGCTTCGGGTTGTCCGATATATGCACAAGGCGCTGCATTGGAAAGTAGATTGATGATGACCTGCGTCGTTGGGTCGGTTACATATGGCGCATGTAATAGATCTTCAATCTGTCGATTTCCCATGTTGCGGGGAATATCGGCCATCTCAGAGGAGATCGCTGCTTGAATCTCTTCTGCAGTACTCGGAAGCTTGATGCCTAGATCTTTCAGGACGCGCTCTGCCAGATGAACTGCTTCCAGATAGCGACCCGCGACTTGATACAGCTTGAGTCGTAGACAGGTTGCTTTGGCGCGCGCAAGGATGGTTGGCGCCATCGTGTCGATGCGCTGAAAGCACTCCTCGGCCACCTCAAATCGTCCGCACAGAGACTCACTTTCCGCAAAGCCTTGCAGCAGCTGTAAGTGAAGCTCCTGCTGATCGTCCGCTCCAGACTGTTCCAGTAGCTCCAGCGCGATTCGGTAGTGCTCTGCTGCGGTTGGGAATGCGGCTCCCTGGCGGGCTCTCTCTGCTGCGCGGCGATTCAGATCCGCGAGTCCCGAAAGCTCTGCCGGATCGGTCAGCAGCGACCTTCCTTGATTCAGGTGATTGACGACGGTAAAGAGCCGATTCCCATCATCTGGCTGACCTGCGGTTGCGTGCAGATCAGGAAGCAGAATCCGACCGATTCGCAAGCGAGTGACGGCTCGCTTGGCCACTGGAATGAGAGCGTACGCAGCTTCAGAGACGCGATCGTGAATGAAGCGATAGCTCCCGATCGTGTTTCCTTGCGGACCCTCATCCAGCAGTCCCAGATAGCGATGATCCGACGACAGCGGCTGAATGATTCCTTCTTGCAGCGCTTCGTGCAGACAGCCAATGATTCGCTCAGCGGGCTGCTCGGCAATTCGCGCCAGGACTCCCAAGTCGAACTCATGACCAATGCAGGCCGCGAGCTTGATGAGCTGCTGCGTGGACGGAGTCAGCAGCTTGAGTCGCGCCGCCATAAACTCGACCACGTTGTCGGTGACGTTGCGCTGTGCGATCTCTGCTTGGTTCCATTCCCAGCGCTGATGATCCATCGAAAAGCGCAGCAGTCCGTCGCGATACAGTGCAGAAAGGAACTGACTTGTGAAGAACGGATTGCCTTGCGTTTTGTCGAACACACAGCGCGCAAGCGGCTCTACTTGGTCGCTTGGGAGTCGTAGGGAATCCGAAAGCAGCGCTTGAATGTCTTCAAGCAAGATCGGCTGCAGCTTGATCTCTGTGATCGTCGCGCCTTCGCGTAGGAGCGCGGCGTGGGTGGCCCGGACCGGATGCGCATCATCAACTTCGTGATCACGATACGCAGCGATGACCATCAGCCCA
>CALMML010000258.1 GCA_937868485.1 uncultured Myxococcales bacterium
GCAGCTCGCGGCTCACCGTCGTGTTGGTGACGAGCCGGTTGTCGGTGTTGATCGTACAGCGCAGGCCGTAGGTGTAATAAAACGGAAGCGGGTGCGTCTCGAAGCTGTCGGCAGCGCCGGTCTGGATGTTCGAGCTGAGGCAGACCTCGAGCGGGATGCGGTGATCGCACAGGTAGTTGAGCAGATCGCCGTTTTCGCGCAGGCGGGTGCCGTGGCCGATGCGGTGTGCGCCGCAGTAGTGAATCGCTTGGGCGATCGACTCGGGGCCGTAGGCTTCCCCGGCGTGCGCGGTGCAGTTGACGTTGTTGTCGAGGATGAGCTGAAACGCCTGCTTGTGTGCTTTGGCGGGATAGTTCAGCTCGGCGCCTGCGAGGTCAAAGGCAACGACGCCACGGTTCTTGAATGCGACGCACAGCTCGGCCATTCGCAGCGACGAGTCCGCCGACGACGAACGAATGCCGCAGAGGATCACGCCAGTGCGGATTCCGAAGTCTCGCTCGGCGGCGCGCAGACCTTGCAGCACTGACTCGACGATCTGCGTCAGGCTCAGTCCGGCCCGTGTGTGCAGCATCGGAGAGTAGCGCACCTCGAGATACCAGACATTTTCGCGATGACAGTCTTCGGCCAGCTCGTAGGCGGCGCGAAACAGCGCTTCTTCCGTCTGAAGGACCGCCAGCGTGATGTCAAATGCCTTCAGATAGTCTTCCAGCGATCGATGACCCATGCCCGCGTACACGTACGGCATCAGGCCTTCGGGTGTGTCAGCGGGAAGCCGAACGCCCTGCTTCTTGGCGAGATCGAGGATGGTCGACAGCCGCAGCGAGCCGTCTAGGTGACAGTGAAGGTCGGTCTTGGGCAGTTTTTCGATGAGATCAAGTGACAGCGGCATGGCCCAACGTAGCGCAAGAGCCGGGCCGAGCAAAGAGCACTTGTTATTCGACGGTGATGAACTGACCGTTTTGCAGGACGAGGCCGTTTCGCTGACACAGCTCCGCCAGAAGCTGCTTGTGCTCTGCGGATGCCAGGTGCGCGTACGCTTTGCTGGCGATCTGCGCGTTGTGAATCGAGCACGCTGCCGATCCGACGAACCGCCACGAGTCGATGACGTGTGGACCGGGCTTTTCCGCCGCTTGCAGGGCCAGATCGACGGCACGTTCGCGCTCGCCGGTGACGTAGGCCTTCTTGGCTTCAGCCATGACCTCTTCCGGGGTCTTTTCGGCGGGCTTGGGCGGCTCTGCGGGCTTGGCGGGCTCGGGCGGCTTGCTGTCCGCTACGCTGCCACCGGGTCCGCTTGGATCGCGCGTCGGCTCGCTGGGCGTCGTCACAGCCGGAGTCGTTGCCTGCGTCGCGGGCCGTGCGACCGCTGGTGCAGGTGCTGGGGTCGCGCCGGGCTGGGTCTTGGCGACGACCATTCCCGGTTGAGCGGGCACGGTGGCAGGACCGACCGGCGCAGCGGCCACGGGAGCAGGCTTTTGCGGTGCAATCGCACCCACCGCAGCTGCCGCAGAGTCCGACGGGAGATCGGCCCCGCGAAGCTGAAGTCCAACATCACGAACGACCGGCGTCGGGTGTGCGGCGTCTGGCACCTGCGCGACGACGGTCGGTGCGGCCAGATCGGGCATGATCGGCTGAACGACCGGCGGCGGTGGAACGGGCTGCTGCGTGACGACCGGCTCGGGCGGCTTGCTGGCTGGCTTGCGAATCGCGACGACCGCGATGAGTGCCAGCAGGACGACCACCACGGCACCACCGCCCAAGATGATCGGGAGCTGCGAGGTCTGCCGAGGCACCTGCATCGGCGGCGGCGTCTTTTCAAACAGGCTCGGTGGTGCAGCCAGCGCGGGAATCGGCGCTTGCGGAGGCCGTGAGCGAGCGATCGGTCGCGCCGAAACAGGCGGCTGCGCAGGCGGCGGGGTCGGTGCTGCGGGTGGCTTGATCTCTGGCGGTGGGGCAGGCGGTGCAGGCGGCGGCGCAACGATCCGTCCCGACGGAGGATTGGCGCGAGCCACCAGGTTTTCGGGCACGCTGTCCGGCACACCGCTGCTCGGCGTCTTGGGGCTTATCGCACGGACAAAATCGAGCGTCGTTTCGTAGCGATCTTCCCGTCGCCGTGCCATGCCGCGATGAATCGCTGCGACGACATGCGGCGGCAGATCCGGCATCAGCTTCCCGAGCGGCTTTGGCGCTTCATTGATGATGCGCTCCATCAGCTCTTCGGGGGTTCCTTCGTCAAACGGCGACTTGCCCGACAGCAGCCGATACGACAGCGCCGCGAGCGCCCACTGATCGGCACGACCATCGACGGGCGCACCTTCTTGCAGAAGCTCTGGCGCGTTATACACCGTCGGTGGAAGCTCTCGGCTGCTTCCCGGCGGACGACGGAAACAGGCCAAGCCAAAGTCGGTGATCTTGGTGGTTTCAACGACGCGATCGCCTAGATCGTGACGAACCAAGAAGATGTTTTCGGGTCGCAGGTTGCGATGGACGATGCCCGATCGGTGGGCTGCATGCAGCGCAGATCCAACCTGCGAGAGCAGATCCATCGTCTGTGCAAACGGCAGCGTCTCTTTGTGCTTCAGTCGCTGCGCCAGGCTTTCGCCTTCGAGCAGATCCATCACAAAGAACGGCACTCCGCTTTCATCGCGATCGAAGTCGGTGATCGGCAAGATGTGCGGGTGACGCAGCGTCGCGATCAGACGGGCTTCGTCCTGAAACCGCTGATAGACATCGGCGCTGGCAGCTAGCCGACGGTGGAGCACTTTGACTGCATAGAGTCCTCCAGAGCGAACGTGGCGAGCGACATACACGGTTCCGACGCTACCGGCCCCGAGGAAACGCTCAATGCGATAGGTCTTGGCCAGGACTTCGCCGACGATGTTCTTGTCTCTGGTGGTCATGGCAGATGGTGGTGCCATCTTACCGTAGTTCGTTTCAGCATCCCATCTAGAAGCCTCTACCTTTTGTGAACTTGGTTCAAAAACTAAGCAGTTCAAATCACAAAAGAAATTGTTCGGGAATTGGTTTGCATGGTCCGATATTGGGATGCTAAAGTCGCACCATGGCAAACTCTTCAAAGACTGATGGGGGCGAGGGGCGGCGTCGAACGAGCCGTGTCCTGCCGCTTCTACCGCTGCGCGACATCGTGGTGTTTCCCAGCATGGTGGTTCCGCTGTCAGTGGGGCGCGAAAAGTCGATCCAAGCGCTCGAGCAGGCAGTGGCCAAAGACAAGCTGATTGTCATGTGTGCGCAGAAGCGTGCGCGTACGCAAGATCCCGAAGCGGCAGACATTTTTTCGGTCGGAACGCTGGGAGAAGTGATTCAGCTTCTGCGGCTGCCGGACGGAACGGTCAAGGTTCTGCTGGAAGGCAAAAAGCGCGTGAAGGTGCGTCGCTTCGTCGGTGGCGATACCTTCTTGGCGGTCGAAGCCGATGAAGTGATGGAGCCAGAAGAGATCGGTCCCGACGTGATGGTGCTGATGGAAAAGGTCCAAGAGGCCTTTTCGACGTACATCAAGCTGAGCCGTCGGATTCCGCAAGAGATCGTGGGATCGACGGAGACGATCGAGGAGCCGGGACGACTGGCGGATACAGTGATTCCGTCGCTCCAGCTCAAGCTTGCGGACAAGCAGATGCTGCTGGAGATCGAGTCGCCGCTCGCGCGACTGACCAAGCTGTTGGAGCTGCTTCAGTCGGAGCTGGAGGTTCTTCAGGTCGAAAAGAAGATCCGCAGTCGCGTCAAAAAGCAGATGTCTCGCTCGCAGAAGGATCTGTATCTGAACGAGCAGATGCAGGCGATCCAGAAAGAGCTGGGCGAGCGCGACGAGTTTAAAAACGAGCTGACGGAGATCGAAGAAAAGATCCGCAGCAAGAAGATGTCGCGGGAAGCGCAGCTCAAGCTTCGCAAAGAGCTTCGCAAGCTGAAGCTGATGAGCCCGATGAGCGCCGAAGCGACGGTGGTGCGCAACTACATCGACTGGGTGCTGTCGCTGCCGTGGGAAGAACGGACGCAAGACAAGCTCAACATCAAGGAAGCAGAGAGCATCCTGACCGAGGACCACTACGGTCTACAGAAGGTCAAAGAGCGCATCATCGAGTACTTGGCGGTGCAGGCGCTTGTGAAGAAGCTGAAGGGGCCGATCTTGTGTCTCGTCGGACCGCCGGGCGTGGGCAAGACCTCGCTGGCGAAGTCGATTGCACGAGCGACAGGACGACGCTTTGTGCGGCTGTCTTTGGGCGGCGTGCGAGACGAAGCAGAGATTCGCGGTCATCGTCGGACGTATATCGGTGCGATGCCGGGCAAGATCATCCAGAGCCTGAAGAAAGCGGGCAGCAACAACCCGGTGATGCTGCTCGATGAGGTCGATAAGATGTCGACCGACTTCCGAGGCGATCCGTCGGCGGCGCTGTTGGAAGTGCTCGATCCAGAGCAGAACGCGGCGTTTGTCGATCACTACCTGGATCTCGACTACGACCTGTCGGATGTGATGTTCATCGCGACGGCGAACAACCTGCACTCGATTCCGCTGCCGCTTCAGGATCGGATGGAGATCATCCACCTGCCGGGCTACACCGAGTGGGAAAAGCTCGCGATTGCGCAGCAGTACCTGATTCCCAAAGAGCGCGAGCTAAACGGAATCTCGAATGTAAAGATGGATGTGACCGCCGACACGGTGCGTGCGGTGATCCATCACTACACCAAGGAAGCCGGTGTGCGTGGTCTGGAGCGCGAGGTCTCGACGATCTGCCGCAAGGTGGCGCGCGAGGTGGTGCAAAAGACCCACAGTGGCAAGACGGCAGAGTCGCTGCGCTTCCGCATTACGCAGCAGAACCTTCAGAAGTATCTGGGTGTGCCGCGCTATCGATCCAGTCGCGTCGAAGAGCGTGACGAAGTCGGTCTGTCGAACGGCCTGGCGGTGACGATGTTCGGTGGCGAGCTTCTGGCGACGGAAGTGAGCGTGGTTCCGGGCAAAGGAAAGCTGGTGCTGACCGGCAAGCTCGGCGAAGTGATGCAAGAGTCTGCGCAGGCCGCGATGAGCTATGTCCGATCGCGCGCCGATGCGCTGGGACTGGAGCGCGACTTTTATCAAAAGGTCGATGTTCACGTTCACTTCCCCGAAGGTGCGGTGCCCAAAGACGGTCCGTCCGCCGGTATCACGATGGTGACGAGCTTGGTGTCCGCGCTGCTGCGGGTTCCGGTTCGTCGTGATGTGGCGATGACGGGAGAAGTGACGCTGCGGGGTCGCGTGCTGCCAATTGGCGGCGTCAAAGACAAGATCCTGGCGGCGCATCGTGCGGGCATCTTTACCTGCATCATCCCGAGCGAAAACGAAAAGGATCTGAAGGAAATTCCGCCCAAGGTGCTGCGTGAGATGAAGATCATCCCGGCAGAGCACATGGACGCAGTGCTGCGAAACGCGCTGGCGCTGAGCGATCCGGCGAAGTTTCTGACCGAGCCGTCACAGTCGGTGGACTGGCGCAGCGGACACTCCAGCGACAGCGTTCAGTAGTCCTTCCGTAGAGCCAATATGAAGCAGATGAAATGCTTCATATTGGTGTCCTCTTCGATCCGCAGACTGCATCCCTTCCCGACGCGCAGATCGATTCCCAAGCACACAAACAGACACTCACTCCGTAGCGAACAAAGGCTACGGAGCGGAGTCTGTCTGTGCGCTGTGCGTGCTTACTTGCCGATCAGGCGACGCAGCTTCTGACGATCACTTTCAAACGTCAGCGACGAGGTCATCTGCATAAAGTTCTGCGGATCGACCGCGCGCGGATACAGGGCCGAGCCAATCTTGACCTGATCATCACCAAACGATGAGGTCTTCATCAGCTGAACGATCTGCTCGCAGGTGAAGTAGTAGCCGGACTTGGCGAGGTCGCGAACGTAGTTCTGCTTTTCATCGCTGAACGACAGACGCTGAAGTCCCGACAGCAGCGAGCCAAACTGGGAAGGCGGAACCGGCATCACCTGCGGCTGCTGATAGACCGGCGGCTGATATCCCGGTGGTGGATACGACGGCTGCTGATAAACCGGCGGCGGCGTCGCGGGCTGCTGATAAACCGGCGGCTGGGGCTGCTGATAAACCGGCGGCGGAGTGACCGGCGGCTGATAAACCGGCGGAGATGGCTGCGACGGCTGCTGATAAACCGGCGGCGCAGACGGAACCGAGTTCGGATCAAACGGATCCCAGACGGGACCGCGATAGACCGGCGGCTGATATCCAACCGGCGGACGATAGTCGCGCGGCACCGGAACGGCCTGGAACGGACCGAACTTTTGCATCAGCTGCTCCAGACGCTGACGCATGTGCTCGATGCTGCCTGCGACGCGATACAGCACATCGGGATCGCGATCAAACGATCGGCTGTTCAGCGCGGCCATGTTGTACAGGCCTTCCATCGCCGAGCGTCCAGCTTGATGCAGGTGTTCCTGATTGGACAGCACGCGCAGCAGGTTGATGCGAACCGCCACCACTTGCTGATGGATCTGTTGGCCGACGCGCTGGTCATCGCGCTCGCCGTTGAATGCTTCGATCTGAGCCAGATCAACAAGCAGCGCATGAACGCCTGGACGTCGGATCGGACGTGCTTCGGTGGTCGGAACGGTCAGGGTACTGATCGACATCGGCAGCACGCCGAGCGCCAGACCAAGCAGCCAAGTGCGAGATCGCATGAGAGGTTCTCCTTCAGAAAGACGAATAAAACGTTCGTACTGGGTGATGTGACGATACCGCGCCTTCCTTTCTTCAGTAAATGACATGCTGCGTCGCACTGTCGTCTCTGGGCGTACAAGAAGGTCTGGCTGCGAGGTTTGCGGACCTGGCTGGGCCGCGCGCGAAGGCGAGTGCTTGGGCTGATCGGCGGACGAATGCAAAGTAACTTCCGTCGCTGACGCTTGCTTGACTTTGGATGGCTTCACTTGACATCGAAGGTTTTGAGCGTACAGTTCTTTCAGAAACTTCTGAAAGTTCAGAACATGACAACCACCGCACAGATGTATCAAGAGGCAGAGCAGCTCATTGCCGATGCGGTCGGTGATGTGATCGAACACTGGGGCTTTCGCAAAGCGCTCGGTCGGGTCTGGACGGTGCTGTATCTGGCGGGTGAGCCGCTGTCGGCATCGGAGCTGACCGAGCGACTGTCGATGTCTTCCGGCGCGATGAGCATGACGCTCAAAGAGCTTCAGGAATGGGCGGTGGTTCGTCGGGTTGGGCGTCCCGGTGAGCGTCGCGAGTTCTTCGAAGCAGAGACGGATCTGTGGAAGATGATCTCGAAAGTGGTCGCAGAGCGCGAGCGCTTTTGGGTTCGCAGCGTGCGTGAGCGCGTGGAGCAAGCGTGCGCAATTCTGAAGGTTGTTCCGACGGATGAAGGACGCGGTGCGCTCACCAAAGCGAAGCTGCTCTTGTCGTTTGCGCAGCTTGCAGAAGGTGTGATCGATCGCTTCTTGGCCTCGCGGCGCGCGGACTTTTCAGGCTTCGGTCTTCTCGAAAAAACGCCAAAGGTAGCTGGACCCGAAAAGCGGTAACGAACCGCTCTCTTCCTTGATGGGTTGGTGAAACGTGGACGCGGAATCACAAGTTCCTAAATCAGTAGATGCAAGCAAAGATGTGCTTTCGATTTTGTCGACCGTCTCTGCGAAGCACAAAGTAGAGACGCTGGCGACGACGCTTTCGCAGCTTCGGCGCTGGATGGGTTCCGATCTGCTGGAAGTAGAAGAAGGTCTGAGCGCGATTGAGCATCGGAATACACCGATGCACGAAAGCTCGCGACACCTTCTCGGACAGAAAGGAAAGCGACTCCGTCCGCTCTGTGTGGCGCTGGCTTCGCGGGTGGGAAGTGGCTTTGGAGATGCGGCGCGCGAGCTGGCGATTGCCGTCGAGCTGGTTCACTCCGCAACGCTCCTTCACGATGATGTGATCGATCTGGGAGACAAGCGACGTGGCATGGACACCGCGCGCGTGATCTACGGAAACGCGGGCAGCATCTATGCAGGGGACTGGCTGCTGGTCGATGCACTGCGCCGGATTCAGCGAGTCGGAATTCCGGGTCTGCTCGATCGCAGCTTGAGTGTTCTGCACGAAATTCTGGAAGCGGAAGCGCTCCAGCTGGCCAATCGCGGAAACGTGCGCGGAACGGTGTCGGACTACTTCAAGATCGTCGAAGGAAAGACCGCGAGCCTGTTCCGCTGGGCGCTGTTTGCAGGCGGAAGCGCGGGCGGCGTTTCGCACGAACACTGTCTGCTGCTGGAAAGCTACGGACGGAATCTCGGTGTGGCGTTTCAGGTGATCGATGACGTGCTGGATCTGGCGGGCGATCCCGATGTGGTTGGGAAGTCTCTGTTTGCGGATCTGCACGAAGGAAAGATGACCTATCCGCTGCTGCTGGCGATGGAGCGGGCACCGCAGCTGGCGGAAGAGCTGGCGGCTGCGTGTGAGCAGTCTGCGCTGTGTCTGGATCCTCAGCTGGAAAAGCATCTCACCGCTGTGCTGTGGGAAAAGGGAGTGGTGGAGCAGTGTATTTCGCTGGCGAGGCTGCGATCGGCGGAAGCGATTTCCGCGCTGTCTTCGCTGCCCGCGTCGCGCGCACGCTCTGCGCTGGAACAAGTGGCACTCGCACTGGTTCATCGAGAAAAGTAGGGGGCGGCAGATGATCGTTTCACTTCGCGATGATGCCGATGCACAAGCCGTCAAGCGTGAGCTGACTGCGCTGGGTCTGTGGATTGCGGCAACCGAGCGTAGCATTGGTGATAGTGGCGTTCAGTTCGTGGTGGCTGCGCACTCTACGAATGTGAACCCGGAATCGGTGGCGCAGATTGTCGGGGTTCGGAGCGTCTCTGTTCCGGTTCCTGAACATCCGCGCATTGACAGACAAGGTCCAGTTGTTTCCGTCGCTGGACATGACATTGGTGGCCTTCGTCCTACGCTGATGTGTGGACCCTGCAGCGTGGAATCGCCCGAGCAGATCGATGCGATCGCGGCGCGCATTGCTCCACTGGGTGTTACGTTTCTGCGCGGCGGAGCGTTCAAGCCTCGTAGCTCGCCGTACAACTTCCAAGGACACGGTGATCCGGCGCTTTCTTGGATGCGAAGCGCTGCGGACAAGTACGGACTGCGCGTCGTGACAGAAGTGCTTTCAGAGCATGATGTCGGAGGCGTGGCAGAGCTGGCAGATCTGGTTCAGATTGGCTCGCGCAACATGCAAAACTACGCACTCCTCAAGCGCGTGGGACACAGCAAAAAGCCGGTTCTGCTCAAGCGTGCGATGTCTGCAACGGTTGAAGAGTGGCTGCTTGCGGCGGAATATCTGCTGCATCACGGATCGAGCGGAGTGGTGCTGTGTGAGCGCGGCATTCGAGGCTTTGATCCGTCGACACGCAACCTGGTGGATCTGACCTCTGTTGCGCTGCTGGCCAACGTTCATCGCTTGCCGGTGATTGTCGATCCTTCGCACGGAACGGGACGACGCGATCTGATCCTTCCGCTTGCCAAGGCCGCGATGGCTGCGGGCGCAGCGGGTGTGATGATCGAAACGCATGATGATCCCGGAAAGGCGCTCAGCGACGGACCGCAAGCGCTGCGAGGGGATGAACTTCAGCAAGTCCTTGCCCAGCTGGTGTCCCGATGACCACCACTTCGCGTGCAGAACAGCAGCCCGGAGTCCGTGAAGGCAGTGGCCAGATGTTCGATGGCATTGCCGCACGTTACGATCTGTTAAACCGGATCATCTCGCTGGGAATCGATCAGAGCTGGCGCAGAAAGACCGTCGCTGCGCTGGAACTTTCTTCGTCCAGCAAGGTGCTGGATCTGGCGACCGGAACCGCCGATCTGGCGATCTTGGTGGCGCAGACAGAGCCCGGTGTCCAGATCACTGGACTTGATCCTTCGGTCAAGATGCTGGAAGTCGGACAGCAGAAGATCGCAGCAGAACAGCTGACGGATCGCATTACCCTTGTCGAGGGTGATGCTCAGAAGCTGCCATTCCCAGATCACTCCTTTGATGGTGTCTGCATGGCGTTTGGGATTCGCAACGTGCCCGATCGCAAGCAAGCACTGCGCGAGATGTCGCGCGTCACCAAGCCCGGTGGACGGATTGCGATTCTGGAGCTGGCAGAGCCCAAAGGGGGCGTGATGGGAAGCCTGGCGCGCTTCCATGTTCACACGGTCGTTCCGTGGCTGGGAGCGCTCCTTTCGGGGTCCGCAGAGTATCGCTATCTTCAGCGATCGATCGCTGCGTTTCCTGATGCCCAAGACTTTGCCAAGCTGATGTCTACGTGCGGTCTGCGGATGCTGTCGGTGGAGCCTTTGACCTTTGGTGTCTCGACGCTGTATGTTGCGACGCCTGACAAGGAATCCTAAGCCGTGCAAGCGATGCGAGAGCTGCTAGCCAGCCTGAGTGAGCAGAGTCTGTCGTCGGACAGGCTGTTGCTTGTGACGGCTCCGGTGCTGTCTGAGCACGGAAGCGCTGCGCTCTTGTGGACCCAGCTTTCGTTGCCGCTGCTGCGCTTTGCGCCACCTGCGGAGCGCGGAACGGGACTTCCTGCCAGCGGTCTGGGGGAAGCGGTTCGGATCACGGGCGACGGTCCTTTGGCGCTCGAGACAGTTCGTGAAGCAGCCGACGCGCTGTTTGCACGCATGGTGAATAAGAGTCATCCTTCGTGCCTCTTATTGCCTGCACCGCGCCTGTATGGCTGCTTTCGGTTCGAGCTGGGACTGCCGCCGACTCTGCTTCATCCCGAGGCTGCGCACGATCCTTGGCAGTCCTTTGCGACCGCGAGCTTTGTCCTGCCGCGCTGGCTTCTCCTACAGACGCCTTCGCAGCTTCTGCTTCAGCTGGCGATTCCTGCATCGGAGCGGACTCACTTGGCTGCGGTGTATCAGGAGCTGGCGGCCATTGAAGACGCGCTGCTGCGTCCGATGGATGATGTCGTGGGCTCGCAGTCGCCCGCCAAGCTCATTGTGTGCGACGAGCTGCCCGCTGATTCCTACTGCGCGATGATCGAGAAAGCGCTGACCGAGATCGCGGCGCAGCGGGTGCAGAAGGTGGTTCCGGCGCGGCGAAGTCACCTGCGATTGGACCGCCACTTGCAGCCGCAGCAGATATTATGCGCACTGGATGACTCTTATCCGCAGTGCAAT
>CALMML010000259.1 GCA_937868485.1 uncultured Myxococcales bacterium
GAGCAGACAGCTCTCCTCATCAAGGGGACTCCTCATCGATCGATGAGTCAGCCGCACCATCGAATGCATGCGATTCTGCTGATGAAGAGAGTCCGATCGGGATGACTGTGTCTGCGGTCCCGACAGACTCCCAAACTGCTGTCCGAGCTCGATCGGAGGCACGTTCAAGTGGCGGTGATGAAGATGAAAACGAACCGACCGATGGGGATCAAGCGGACGGCATGAGTGAGGGAAATAGAGACATCAAGGGGGCGATGGCATGGGGACAGAGGCAATCCCTTGAGCCGGGAATGCTTGCGGAACGTCCGTCGCGCTCCTCGCGACATTGGCAAACGGACCGATTATAAAGTGCGATGCGCAGAGGGCGCAAGCACAGCGTGTCCACGCGCAAAGGCGAATAGGGGATTCATCGATGTCGAACGGGAGGAGCACCATCCACCGCGCTGCTGCAAGGAGAGCCGTGGACATGGCGGATGGTGGCGGAGAATCAGTGCAAGCCGGAATACAAGAAGAGGGGGATCAGACGGCGTCGCCGGGCAGGTCGTAAGAAACTTCCTAGCTCTTCTCTCTCGAAACCAGGAAGTTTTACAGCAGTTTATCGACGGAAGGGATCTTAGCCGGTTTTATGTCGCACGCGCTGCGGCCTCGCACAGATCGTCTATGAATCCGCAAGGGAGCGTGGGAGGGAACGCAACAGCGTGGGGAAATCTGCGGTGAAGTCCAGACAGCTCCATGCGGCAGGATGAACCGTCGATTGCGATTCCCAAGCGGACTCCCAAGCCACTTCCCAACCGGATTCTCACCCACCGAAACACACTTGCAGCAGGACATTCATCCTGCTGAACGCGCGTTAGGAATCGTACGCCCTACCCGCATTCCCACCCCCAGGAGATCATTGACAAT
The DNA here is from genome assembly GCA_937868485.1 of uncultured Myxococcales bacterium. Taxonomy (GTDB): domain Bacteria; phylum Myxococcota_A; class Polyangia; order Palsa-1104; family JAEUJZ01; genus JAEUKA01. The sequence continues at coordinate 904 of CALMML010000259.1, forward strand.
CTGGCTTGGGTTGCGACACTCGAAATCACGATGACAAACGCGCCCCGTCGTTTCGAAATGGTCGAAGGAAGCTCCAGCAAGTTCTGGCAGATTTCCGTTGAAGGAGCATCGTACACAGTCACCTATGGTCGCATCGGCACCGCCGGAACCAGCAAGACCACAGCGTGCGCAAGTCCAGATGCAGCGAAAACAGAAGCAGACAAGCTGATCGCGGAAAAGCTCCGCAAGGGATACAGCGAACCAGGTGGAGCTGCACCGAGCTGGAAACCGCCCGCGCACGTTCCTTCCGATTCGCGAGTGGAGCGATTCCTACACTACAAAGTGACTGGCTTTGACCCGGAAGCGGAAGAGGACAGCGAAGACGAAGGCGTTCGTGTTTTTCCGTCGCTGCGAGATCTAGACAAGCGCGTCTTTCGAATCGGTATTGGCTACGAAGATGATGAGTCTACGTTCATTGCGCGGCTTGATGCGCTGCTAGCAGACAAGCGAGTGGGAGAGCTAAAGGGACTCGTCATCGGTCAGTGGTTTGGTGACTACTGTCGTACCGGACCCAAGACCGCGCTCGTCGACCGATTGATCGCGGGAGCCAGCAAGCTGACCTCTCTCAAGGGTCTGTTTGTCGGCGACATCTACCAAGAGGAATGTGAGATCTCTTGGATTCATCAGTGTGACTACGGACCGCTGCTGGCAGCACTGCCGCAGCTCGAAGAGCTGATGATTCGCGGCGGAACGGATCTGCGCTTTACCAAGCTGTCGCATGCGAGTCTGCGATCGCTGACTGTGCAGACCGGAGGACTCCCAGCCGTGGCCGTACGTGACATCGCAAGTGCGAGTCTTCCGTCGCTCAAGACGCTGACGCTGTGGCTTGGAACCGATGACTACGGAGGCAACAGCTCTGTCAAAGATCTGAAGCCGATTCTGGAAGGGAAGAACCTCCCGGCCCTCGAACACCTTGGACTTCAGGACAGTGAGTACTCCGATGACATCGCGAAAGCCGTTGCCAAGTCGCCGATTCTCGGACAGCTCAAGGGACTGGATCTGTCGATGGGAACGCTGTCCGATGTAGGAGCAGAGGCGCTGCTCGCGTCGCCCGCCATCCGCAACCTCAAGCACCTGAACCTGCGTCATCACTATCTGTCTCCCGAGATGATGAAGCGGGTGCGCGACTTGGGAATCCCTGTCCATGTGGGAGAGCGGCGGGACGGAGAGGACGGAGAGCGCTACGTCGAGGTATCCGAGTAGTGACGCGACGCCTGGTCGTGGTGGCAGAGCCAGACGACAAGCGCGCACGGAGTCTGGATGCTGCGATGGAGCGAGCCGGACTCTGTCGTCCGCTGTATGTGCCATGGACTGATGTGCTGCGCGATCCAAGTCAGCTTCAGCACATCGGGAGTCCTGGCGATTTCTTACGCGTAGAGTCACCTGGTTCCGATCCGAAGACCTGGCACTTGCTCGCGCAGCGGGGCGGCTTTGATGGCACACTGACCGACGGACAGTGGCGACCGGGACGCGCCTTCTTTGTGGGACTCCAGCGCGCACTGGCAGACATCTGTCGCGCGACTCCGCAGCTCATTCCTACACATCCTGCGCAGCACATCCTGACCATGACCGACAAGCTGTGGTGCGCGCAGCACTTGCAGCAGCATCACATTGCTACGCCACAGACCGATGACGCGCCGCAGTCTGTCGAAGCACTTCGCGCGCAGCTTCACAGGCATCGTCGTTATGCGGTGTGTTTGAAGCCACGCTGGGGTTCCTCTTCTGCGTGTGTGATGGCCTACCGATTCCGTCCCAATGAAGAGCAGCTCATCACCACCGCTCGGCTGGTCGATGGACAGCTGGTGAACGAAAAACGGCTGCATGTCTATCGCGACAGCGCATCGATCTCTGTGCTACTTCAGACCATCTTGTCCGACGGAGCCGTTGTGCAAAGATGGATTCCCAAAGCAGCGACCAGCGGCGGTCCTTTTGATGTTCGTGTGCTGATGATTGCAGGTCAGCTTGCGCAGCGCGTTGCGCGCGTAGGAAACGGAGCGATCACCAACCTGCACATTGATGCGAAGCGAATGAGCGCGGAAGAGGCGCTCGATTCCGTCGGTCCACACGTCGCTGATCGCGTCTATTTTGTCTGTCAACAAGTCGCCGATTCCTTTCCGGGACAGCTTGTCCTGGGAATCGATGTGATGGTCGATGCAGCCGGTCGTCCGTTTGTGATTGAGTGCAACGCATGGGGAGACTATCTGCCCAAGCTCCTTCATCATGGACAAGACAGCTACGATTCCCAAGTCCATGCGATGTTTGGGACAGCGGCCTAGGTCATGTCGATTCCTTCTTCGTGCTCGACGCTCCTACTCGATCTGGACAACACGCTGATCGATCGCGATGCAGCGTTTGCGTCCTGGCTGCAAACATTATCTGTGCTGACACAGCGCGATCGCCAAGCACTGATTCAGACCGATGCGGGTGGACATGGATCGCGCGCTCGGCTGTTTGCGCAGCTTCGCCAAAAGCTCGACGTTTCGATGGAAACAGCGCGACAGATCTTTGAAGCAGGAATCCTTGCGCACCTTCGCCCAAGACCTGGAGCAGACACGCTGCTGGCCTCGTTTTCGGGACCCAAAGTGATTGTCACCAATGGATCGTCGCGGCTTCAGCGCGCCAAGCTGGACGCGGTCAAGCTGCGACCCTTCATCGACGCTGTGATCGTGTCAGAAGAGCTGGGACATCGAAAGCCACATCCCGCTATCTATCGCGCGGCGCTCGCATCTGTTTCAGCCAAGCCGCAGCAGGCACTGATGATCGGAGATCATCCCGTGTATGACATTGCAGGAGCCGCGCAAGAAGGAATCAGCGGAGTCCTGCTACGCACTCGCTGGTTTGATCCGCCAGAAGGAGTGCTGCACATCCAGTCCCTTGAGGAGCTTCAGCGTCCATGATCTCGTTTGGTGCAGCGCTCGGAACACGCGATGTCTTCTTGCTCACCCTCGATGCGCTCCGCTTCGATGTGGCCCACGCTGCGCTCACCCAAGGACGGCTTCCCAACTTGTCTGCGCTGATTCCGCACGGCTTTGAAGCGCGACATACACCAGCCACGTTTACGTTTCCCGCACATCAAGCGTTCTTTGCAGGATTTTTTCCAACGCCGATTGCCAAAGGAATCCACGCTCGTCCGCTGGCGCTGCGCTTTCCGGGTTCCCGCAGCACAGGAAAGGATACGCTGATTCTCGACGGAAAATCCCTGATCGATGCCTTCGCACACGCGGGATATCGCACGATCTGCATTGGCGGCACAGGCTTCTTCAATCCCAGCACGCAGCTTGGCCAAGTCCTTCCTTCTCTGTTTCAGGAAGCGCACTATCATCGCGACACCAGTGTATCCAGTCCGATTGCATCGAAGACGCAGTTTCGGCTCGCCAGTCAGCGCTTGCGAGAGCTACCAAGCAGCCAGCGCGTCTTTCTGTTTATCAATGCACCTGCAACGCATCCACCGACGAGGATTTTTGTCAAAGGAGCGCACAAAGAGAGCACCGAAACGCAGGCCGCAGCGCTCATCGACTTGGATCGTCAGCTCCCGATTTTGCTGGATGCACTGCGCGCACGCGGAGGCGCAGTTGGGATCATCTGTAGCGATCACGGAACGTGCTTTGATGATCCCAGCGATGATGGATTCGATGGACACCGGCACGCGCATCCCAATGTCTTCACCGTTCCTTATGCCGAAGTAGAGGTCACGATCTAGTCATGCGACTCGCTGAGCTACTCCGCAGCGGCGGCTATCATTCCTACGCCTATTCCTATCCGCACAAGACTGCGTACCGTACGCTTCCTGTTCCGATTCCACTCAAAGCGCTGTGGGCGACGGAAGATCGACAGTCTCTGTTTCTGTATCTGCACGTTCCGTTTTGCGAGCAGCGCTGCGGATTCTGCAATCTGTTTACGCAAGTTGCGCCCAAGTCGGATGTGGTGTCGCGCTATCTGGACGCACTGGAGCGTCAAGCCACAGTGATGCACAGCGTGCTTCATCCCTACCGCGTGGCGCGACTCGCAATCGGGGGCGGAACCCCAAGCTATCTGTCTGCTCCGCAGCTTGCGCGACTGTTTGCGATTGCCAAGCGGCTCTGTCCCGATCCAATTCCTGGCTCTATCGAAGTATCACCAGCGACGATAGATGAAGAAAAACTGGCGGTCTTGCAGCAGCATCACATCACGCGCATCAGCATGGGCGTGCAGAGTCTGTTTCCCAGCGAAACCAGCGGTGTTCAGCGCCGACAAGACCCAGCCCACGTCGAGCATGCACTGCGAATCCTTGCCACAGCTGCCCCAATTCGCAACGTTGATCTCATCTACGGACTGCCCGGACAGACCGCACAGAGTCTTCAGGAATCGATCGATCGCGTCGTCGAGCTGGGCGCAAATGAGCTGTATCTGTATCCGCTCTATGTGCGACCGCTCACGATCTTGAGCCGTCATCGCAGCCAAGATGACTTCCGCGTGCAGCTGTATCGAAGTGCCAAGCAGCACCTTCGCTCGCTCGGCTTTCGACAGGTGTCGATGCGGATGTTTACACAAGCTGTACCCGATGCCGAAGGGCCAGATCGTCCGCAGTATCGCTGTCAAGATGACGCAATGATCGGACTGGGTCCGGGCGCGCGCTCGTACACAACCTCTTTGCACTATGCGACATCATTTGCGGTGGCGCAGTCTGCGATTCGCGATCGGATCGAAGCGTGGATGTCGCAGTCTGCGGATGACTTTTCCTACGCGCATCACGGCTTCCTGTTATCGGACACAGAGCGCCAGCGAAGGTATCTCATCTTGTCTTTGCTGGAAGGATCGCTCGATCGGAATGCCTACCGTCAGCGCTTCGGTCACGATGTCCTTTCGCACACCCCAATGCTTGCGGAAGCCATCACAGAAGGACTGATTACAGAGTCCCCTGATACGCTCTGTTTGACCGAGCGCGGCGTCGAGTGTGCCGATGTGTTGGGACACTGGCTTCAGTCCGATGAAGTGCTGGCTGCACGCGCTGCGTGGGAGGCTGCATGATCGCTGCGGAGTCCGCACGCCCCAGTCTGTCTCTGTTGTGGCGCGGACCGCTCGATAGCTGCAACTACGGCTGTGCCTACTGTCCGTTTGCCAAGCGCGCGATCTCTTCATCCATGCTGGCGCGGGATCGCGCTGCGCTGACCCGCTTTGTGGACTGGGTGAAGCGCACGCAGACTCATTGTCTGCGCATTCTGTTTACGCCGTACGGAGAAGCGCTGATCTGGCCCGCTTATCGCGAAGCACTCGTCGAGCTGTCGCAGCTTTCGCACATCACCCAGGTCAGCATTCAGACCAACGCATCGGGCCCCCTTTCCTTTCTTTCGGACTGTGATCTGCGCAAAGTCTCGCTGTGGATCTCGTGGCATCCCACCGAGATTGAGCTGTCTCCGTTTGTCGAAAAGATCCACGCGCTGCATGCACAAGGAGTCCAGCTCAGCGTCGGTGCAGTTGCGATTCCTATCCACCTGTCCCAAGTCGAAGCGCTGCGCAAAAGGCTTCCGCCACACGTTCCGATGTGGATCAACGCGCAAAAGCCCGGTGTGTCCTACAGTGAAGCAGAGCAAGCAAGGTGGCGCGCGATCGATCCAGACTTTGATCTAGAGCTGATTCGTCATCGCAGCCAAGGAAAGTCCTGCCAAGCGGGAGAGCACGTCCTTAGCATCGACGGAGACGGAGCGATCACGCGCTGTCACTTCATCGACCAGAAGCTTGGGAATCTGTACCAAGATGATCTGGCGACGATTCTGCGTCCGCGTGCGTGTACCCGAAAGACCTGTGAGTGCTGGATTGGCTATTCCCACTTGGTCGATTTGCAGCTTTCGCAGCACTTTGATCCCGATCGATTCCTTGCGCGGATTCGCAGCACTCCGTCCATCCCCCAACGCCGCGAAGGAACCAGCTTCAGCGACGGTGGGAATCATCAATCTTGAGCAGTGACGGCTCGACCAAAAAGCGCGATGCATGCTCCAGCAAGAAGGAACGAAACACCTTCAGCTTGGGCGGAAGTGGTCGCAGCGGCGGATGTACCAGATACGCGATCGTTCCGGCCAAGCGATAGTCCGACAGCACGCGAACCAGACGACCTGCCGCGACATCCTCTTGCGCCACATGCCACGGCAGCGCGCCAATTCCTGCGCCACTCACAATCGCTTGCCGAACAAAGAAAAAGTCATTGGCGCCCATCCGTGCAGCGATCGGAACCTTGACCTTGCCGTTCGGTCCTTCCAGCGACAGCTCACTGTGCTGGGTGATGCGCTGAAAGTAGATGTGATCATGCTGCGTCAGGGACTCTGGTTTGCGTGGCGCATCATGTCGTGACAGATACGTTGTGCTCGCGTACAGACCCAGATCGAGCCGCGCCAGCTTGCGCGCAACCAGCGTCGAAGAAGGCATCGGACGCGTCATCACCCGAATCGCAAAGTCAAACCCTTCAGCCACCAGATCGACCAAGCGAAGGGAGTGATCGATCTCGATGCTAAGTCGAGGATAGCGAGCCAAAAAGCCCGGCAGAATCGGACCAAGGACCAGCGTTCCCAGATCGGGAGGCGCGGTGATGCGCAGCGTTCCGTAGGCTTCCTCGCTTTCCCGACCCAGCGCCGATGCAACATCGGTCAGCGCCGCCACATGCGGAGCCGCCAAGCTGGCGAGTGTCTGTCCTTGCTCGGTGAGCGCGTGACCTTGGGCCATGCGCCGAACCAGCGCGACCCCGAAGTCTTCTTCCAGACGGGAAATCGCGCGTCCCACCGTCGATTTGGGCAGTCCCAGCCGTCGCGACGCCGCCGCGATCGATCCGGCTTGGGCCACTTGAATGAACACCGCCAGCTCATCGAAGCGCAGACGATTCAGCACAGAAGGTGTAGCTGCCATGTTGGGATGGTTGCATTTTTGCAACCCAAAGTCATGCAGTTGCGATCTGTTCGCGATGCGGTTCAGGGTCCAGACTGTCTTTCAAACGGAGGAACACCATGATTGCAATCACCGGAGCCACGGGAAAACTGGGTCAGCTTGTCGCCGCAGCGCTGCTTGCGAAAGTGCCCGCCAAAGACATCGCAGTACTTGTTCGGAGTCCCGAAAAGGCAGCCGCACTGGCCGCCCAAGGGGTCTCTGTTCGACAGGCAGACTATCGCAATCCACAGTCGCTCACGGACGCGCTGCACGGGGTCAGCAAGCTGCTGCTCATCTCGTCCAATGAAGTGGGACAGCGTCTTGCGCAGCATCAAGCAGTGATCGAAGCAGCGAAGTCCGCAGGGGTTACACTGCTGGCGTATACCAGCTTGCTCCACGCGGATTCTTCGCCGCTGCTGCTGGCCGCAGAGCATCGCGCCACCGAAGCTGCGATTCGCGCATCAGGCATTCCGTTCGTGTTTCTGCGCAACGGCTGGTACACGGAAAACTACACAGAGAACTTCGCATCCGCACTGGCGCACGGCGTCCTGATTGGCAGCGCACAAGACGGACAGATCGCGGCAGCAACCCGTGCAGACTATGCAGCAGCGGCGGCAGCAGTCCTTTCCGAACCGGGCCATGAAAACAAGGTCTATGAGCTGGCCGGAGACGTTCCGTTTACGATGACAGAGCTGGCCAAGGAGCTATCTGCGCGCACTGGCAAGACGATTCCCTATCAAGATCTGCCACCGGAACAGTACCGATCGATTCTGCTCGGCGCAGGACTTCCGGCCCCCTACGCAGAGATCTTTGTCGATGCAGATCTCGGAATCACCCAAGGTGCGCTCCACGATGAATCGCATGACTTGCAGCGACTCATCGGTCGGACAACGACTCCTTTGGCGGTGTCTGTCGCGGCTGCGTTCTAAGCGATTCCAAGCACCGTTCCGCTGCGCGTCCGTCTCGCCGGGGAAGCGCTCACATCCCGCAGCAACGAAAGCAAGTAGTGGCCGGTTTTATGTCACGGTGAATGATGCCGAGCTGGTGGGCGGCGTGTAGGGCTTCCGCACTCTCTTTGATGACCTGAACTTTTTCGTCTTCAGAGAGCTGATCTTTGGCCTGTGCAAGCGACTGTCCATCGACAAACTGCATCGCGATGTAGGGCTTGCCTTCGACTTCTCCGACCTCCAGAACTTGGCAGATTCCGGGATGCTGAATGCGCGCTTGGGACTTTGCTTCTTGAAGAAAGCGCAGCGTCAATCGCTCGTCATCTCCGCGCACAAACTTGATCGCAACGGTGCGACCCAGTCGTCGATCGGTGGCTTTGTAAACAGATCCCATTCCGCCCCGACCCAGCAGTCCAAGTAGCTCATAACGATCCCAGTTGACGACGGGAACTTGCCCGGTAGCGCCCACGCTGGGAACAGAGATCTTGAGCGATTCCTGATCCTCATAGATCTGTCCCAAGATGCCACTTACAGAGGCGGTGTCGTCTTCATCCACAGAAGCATCTGCGCGATCTGCGGATTCCTTGTGCGTGATCGGTTCCTTCTTCGCGGTGGATGCTGCGGAAGAATGCATAGCAGGAGGCGCGAGGGACTGTGCATTCCCAACCTGACGAGGTGCTGTTTCATCCAGCGCCCAGTTGATTCCTTCTTGGGTATCAGCGGTCGCATCGCCCGGCTGTTCATCCCCGGATTTGGCCATCGTTTCCATCTATCTTCGCACAGCAGCACCGAAGTTGTGCTTGGCCTCGCCTTCACGTACGTTGCGCGCATGACTGGCAGACAACGTCGGCGCGTTGCGGAGTGTTTCGCACTCGGACTTACGTTCTTTTCAGGAGCCCAGCACCAGGGCGCAATTCAGCCGCTGAGGACCGTGACTGCGTCAGCGCGTAGCGAGGCCAAGAAAGCGACGCCGCAGGTCTTGCCGTTTATCGAAAATGACTATGCGACAGCGCGCTCGCTCGCGAAAAAGCAGGGAAAGCTGCTGTTTGTCGATGCGTGGGCGGACTGGTGTCACACCTGCTTGAGCATGAAACACTTCGTGCTCACAGATCCGCTGCTCGCTCCGCTGGGATCAGAGCTTGTGTATCTGGCCATTGATACCGAGCAACCCAGCAATCAAGCGTTCCTTCAGCGCTTTCCGATTACGTCTCTGCCCACGATCTTGGTGCTCGATGCGCAAGAACAAGTGATGGCGCGCTGGACCGGTGCGATGACCGCCAAAGAGCTGAGCGTGCGACTTCATGAGCTGCTGACGCAGCAGCACGCGCAGGTTCCCAAGCTAACGGAGGCGGATCGGCTGGCCGCGCAAGGCAACAGCCAAGCCGCCGCGCAGCGATATGAAGAAGCGCTGATGGAACCGGGCGCACGTCCGCGCGCGCTGTCTGGACTGATTCAAGCGCTGGCAGCGACAGGACAGACCGAGCGCTGCATCGAGGTCTACCAGCAGCACGCGCAGCAGCTCGGAAAGAGCGCGCTCGCGACAGACTGTGCGTCGTATGCCGCGTCGTGCCTGGAATCGCTGGAAGATGCCGACCGCAGGCAGAAGCTTCGGCGCAGGCTCCGCAGTGATGTCGAGCAGCTACTGGCCGATCCCGAAGCCGAGCTGTCGGTCGATGATCGCAGCGATGCCTACGGAACCATGATCGAGCTATCGGATGCGCTGGGGGAAAAGGCCGTCGGTGACGCGCTTTCGGAAAAGCGACTGCACCTGCTCGAGCAAGCGGCGCAAGCGGCCCCGAATCCCGTCCAAGCCGCGACGTTTGATGCGCATCGCTTCGAGTGCTATCGCCGACTGGGACGCTGGAAGCCCGCAGAACAGATGCTGCTGTCGTCGGAACAGAAGATGCCGCAAGACTACAATCCGTCGGCGCGGCTGGCTCGGCTGTATTACGAAACGGGACGAATTGAAGAAGCGCTGGCGCGGATCGATCGGGCGCTGTCGCTGAGCCACGGACCGCGCCGGGTCGGCATGTATGAGCTGCGCGCAAGCATCCTGGGTAGCCAGAGCCGAACGCGCGAAGCGATGGAGTCATTGTCGACGGCAATTACCATCTACAAAGCCAGTCGTCCGGCATCGCAGAATGGCGAAACAGCGCGGCAGCGCTCGCTACAAAAACAGCTGGATGCGCTGACGGAAAAGCTCCTTCAGCAGCCGGAGCCCGTCGAGCCGAGCGAGCCCAAAGCCGTCGAGCAGCCTCGGGGATCTCAACCGGGCAAGCCCAAGCAGAAAAAACCGCCGCAGCCGAAGAAGCCAGAGCCAAGCTACGAGCCCGGAATGCCCAAGGAGAACAAAAAGAAGAGCCGTCAGCTTGCCAACCGCGACAGCCAGCTCAAGTAG
>CALMML010000260.1 GCA_937868485.1 uncultured Myxococcales bacterium
CGTTTGCCGAAAAGAACGGCCTGAACTTCCCGATCCTGTCGGACTACGACCGCAAGGCCGTCCGCGCCTTTGACATCGCGCACGACGACTTCGCGGGCATGGCGGGCTACACCGCGGCCAAGCGCTCGGTGTTCGTGATCGATGGCGAAGGCGTGATCCGCTACGCCTGGGTCGCCCCCAACCCCGGTGTCGAGCCAAGCTACGACGAAGTCAAAGCCGCCGTCGCCGCCCTGCGCTAGTCCCGCCCACCATCCGCCTGCGCTGCCTGGGCTCGTTAACTCTCAGGCGGCGCTTCCGCTGGCAGTAGCTCTTCCCCCAGCCTGGTCAGACACAGCTGTCGCAGCCGCACATGGAGCGGCAAGCCTTCGATGAGAAGCCGCCGCCGCTCGGGGCTATCGGCCTGATCGAGCAGCCGCCGCAACAGGCGCACCGCCCGACGCAGCGAGGCAAGCCCGCTCGACTCATCGCCCTGCGCAAGCTGCACGTCCGCAAGCACCAGCCACGCGCCCGGCGCGTACGGACCGCCATCATCGACCAGCGTCAGCGCCGACACCGCCAGCTCCGCCGCCTGGGCCGCTTCCGGCAGTCGCCCGAGCTGTAGCAGCGCATACGCTCGGTACGAGCTGGGCGATGACATGATCGCGGGCAGCATCTGAAACGCCTCGGTGGTCTCGGCAAACTTCCCCGCCGCCACTTCCCACTCCTGCGATGCCAGGTAGCTAGACCCCAAGATCGCCAGCGCCTGGCCGCGCCGAATCCGGTCTTCGCCCGAGCCCGCAACGATCGATCGCAGCCGGTCGCGAAGCTCGTGCTGGGGACTGCCCGCGCTCATCAAGATGTGGCCCGCGCACTGCACAATGTCGGCGGAATAGCGCAGGTGCGGATCGCCAAGCTGCGCCTCGTGCTCGACGCCCAGTGCCGCCAGTCGCAGCGCCTCGGGTCCGTTGCCCAGGCTGATCTCATTGAGCGCCGCATCGAGCAGCACCATCGTCGCAATCCGCTTCTGGCCAAAGCGCAGATAGGTCTCGCTCGCCGACAAGAGCAGCGCTTGGGCGGAAAACTGCCGCTCCGACAGCAGCATATCCAGCGCCGACTGCGCCCGCTGCCACGCCGCGTGATACATCGGCCACTGCGGGTCGCCTTCTTGCATGTCACAGACGGCGCGCATCTGCGCAAGCGTCTGCTGCGCCTTGTCACGCATCGCCAGATACGCATAGAGCTGCGCCGTCGTCGAAGCAAACTCCTGAAAGTACCAAGCGGCATCGGGCTGCGGCAGCTTGCCGTCGAAGTCGCGCAGGACTTCCATCACCACATCCATCTGTCGCGACAGCGTCGCCGCCCCCAAGACCCCGAGCAGCGACCAGTAATAGACGCGACTGCCCGGTGCCGACAGCGAGATGGCCTCGCGAGAGCGCGCAAGTGCATCGGCCAAGCGATTGCTAAACAGACAGAGCTGGCCTTGCAGACAGCGCACCGCGCCGAGCGATTCCCCCGTCGCTCCACAGCGCAGCGCCGCTTCGCACATCTGCTCGGTGCGATCGAGTCCGCCCCGCTGCCAAAAGTGAACCGCCGCCAAGATGTAGTGCTCGGTGGCGCAGCCTGGATCGGCCCCCAGCTCGAAGTGATGCGCGAGCACCGCGTGATCCGTCTCTCCCATCTGGATCAGATACTCGGCGCACAGGCGATGACCGAGCTTGCGATCTTCGTCGGTGAGCAGGCTGTACGCGGCTTCCCGCAGCAGCGAGTGACGGATGATGTACTCGACTTCGCCAAGGTAGCGGCTGTCGCGGTGGCGCTCGATGATCTCGGCGTCGTGAAGCTCGCGCAGGACTTGATCGATCAGCTCGACCTCGGTGCCCTGGCTGCCGTGTCCCAGCAGCGACTGCACCCCGCCACGATAAAAGGTATCGCCGAAGATGCTGGCCACCCGCAGCACGCGCCGCTGCTCGGTGCCCAGCCTGCCAATCCGCGCCTGGAGCATCGCCAGCACGGTATCGGGAAGCTGCTCGGTCTTTCCTTCGGCAAAGGCGCGAATCAGCTCTTCCAGGTACAGCGCGTTGCCAGCGGCTTGCTCGACGATGCGCTGGATCGACTGCGAGGGCACCTTGCTGCCCAAGATGTTCTGCACCAGGCGCTCGCTCGCTCGCTTGCCGAGCCCGCCCAGATACAGCTCTTGCAGCCCACGATCCTTGCCAAGCTTGGGCAGGCGGCTCTCAAACTCCGGGCGCGCCAGGGCCAGCACCATAAACGGCGAGTCGGGCAGCGTCCGCAGCGCCACTTCCGTCAGCTCAATGCTCTGCGGATCGCCCCACTGAAGGTCTTCCAGCACCAGCACCACCGGCTGCTGCGCACACAGGCCGCGCAGAAAGTCACTGACCGCCAGCGAGCACTGCTCAAACAGCTGCCGCGCATCGAGCCGCGCCGCATGCAGCGGCGGATGCTTATCAACCGACGGCGACAGCCCGGCCAGCTCGGCCAGAAACACCGTCACCCGCATCACGTCCTGCGAGGGCACCACCGCAGCCACTTGCTGCGCTAGTCGTGCAAACGCTTGCTCCGGTGACGCGCCGTCGAGCCGCCCGCTGAGCCCTCGCAGCACCGCCGACCACAGACCATAGGGCGCACCGGGATTCATCGCATCGCAGCGTCCGAACAGCACCGTCACTTGCGTGCCCGCACTGACTGCTCGTCGCAGAAACTCGTGACGCAGCCGCGACTTGCCCATGCCCGCCGGAGCGACCACCAGTGCCACGCGCGGCGTCGACTCTTCGATGCACGTTGTCAGCACCGCCGACAGCGCCAGAAGCTCCTGCTCGCGACCGACACACGGCGTTGGCTTGCCGAGCAGCTTGCGCGACTCATCGATCGACAGCCGCTCCCCGAGCAGCGCGTAGGCGTGAACGTGCAGCCGCACCACTTCAAACCGACTGTCGAGCAGGCCCGCCGTCAGCTCATCAAGCAGCACCGAGTGCCGACCACCGCCCGTCGTCCGCTGACGCAGCAGCCGCGCCGCGCGCTCCACCGCTTCACCGACCGGGAGATCGCCCGCCAGCATCCCTTTTCCCGTCGCAATCGCGATCACCGCATCGGCCCAGCGCTCGTGAATCAGCAGCGCCGCCCGCGCCGCCCGTGCCGCCAGATCCGTCGCCGCGCCGCCCCCCAGCTGATGCAGCGTCCCCAAAAGCGAGCCATCGGCCAGCTGCTCTAGCACAAGTCCCGACGGTGAAAGCAGCGCCCGCAGCGAGTCGAGTCGCGCCTTTTGCGCCGCATCATCGGCCAGCGCCAGCGTAGCAATCGACGACACCTCGGACACATCGCTCACCAAAAACACGCTGACCAGCTGCTGCTCGCTTGCCCGAATCGACGGCGACAGCGGCACGCGATCCGATGACGGACCTTGCATCGTCGGCAGCTCTGGCAGCGCCAGCAGCTCCGACAGCACCGCACCGGCACTTGGCAGTCGCTGCGTCGGATCTTTGTGCAGCATCTTTTGCAGAAGCTGCTCCAGCGCGGGTGGCAGCTCCGGTCGCAGCGAGCGCAGCGGCGGCGCTTCCTCGAACAAGATCTTGGCCAGCACCGCGGCAACGTGGGCGGCCACAAACGGCGGTGCGCCGGTCAGACACTCATGGAAGACACAGCCGAGCGAAAAGATGTCCGCCGACAGCGTCAGCTGCGACTGACCTCGCGCTTGCTCCGGCGCCATGTACTCGGGCGTCCCCACAATCGCGCCGGTTCGCGTCATCGCTGCCGAGTGCCGTCCAAAGCCCCGTCGCGCAATGCCAAAGTCGAGCAGCACCGCCTTGCTCGGCTCCCCGTCGACCAAAAACAAGTTGCTTGGCTTGATGTCGCGATGCACCACGCCACGCTGGTGAGCGACGGACAAGGCTTCGGCGACGCGACGCGCAAGCTGAAGTGTCTCTTTTAGGTTCAGCCCGCCGTGACGCAGCCGCTCGGCCAGATCGTGTCCCGACAGCCACTGCATCGCCAAAAACGGACTGCCTCCGTCGAGATGCCCGTGTGAGACATACCCGACAATGCCCGGATGCGACAGCTCGGCCAACAGCAGCGCTTCCCGCGTGAACCGCACTTTGTCGGCACCGTCGAACAGGACCTTCAGCGCCACCGGCTGCCCGGTCCATCTGTCATAGGCACGATAGACCGCGCCCATTCCCCCGCTGCCCGCTAGCCGCTCGACTTCGAACCGCTCCGCGACCACGCTACCGGGCGTTAGCTCTTGTAGCATGGAGCGATTTTAGGGTCGGGTTGAGAAGGACTCTAGGCGCTTGTTCAGACGCACACGTCGCACCCACACAAATCGCCAGCGAATCCGCGCACTTGGCTCGACTGTGATGAAGTGTGAAACAGTCGAAATCAGCCCACCGCGCTACGAAATCTGCGCGATCAGCAGGGTGATGTCGTCTTTGCGAGGCTTGTCCGCGTAAAACTGCGCCGCTTGCGCCATCAGCGCGTCACGCATCGCCGCCGGAGCCAGCTCACCCGTCTGACCGATCACCTGACGGAGCCGCTTTTCGCCAAACTCTTCGTTGCTTGGGCTCTCGCACTCGATGAGTCCGTCGGTAAAGAACACGATCTTGTCGCCGGGACGAAGCTGCTGCGAGCTTTCGCTGAAGGTCGATTCCGGCACGTCACCCAAGCGATTGCCACGCGACATCAGCACCGTAAACGGCGACTCGCCTTCCTTGAGCGTGCTCGGCTGACGATACAGATACGGGAAGTTGTGACCCGCGTTGGCGTAGGTGATGGCGCGCGTCTTCTGATCGATCACGCAGGCGAAGCAGGTCATGACGAACTTGCGACGAGCGCTCTCGTAGATCGCGTGGTTCATGATCTCCAAGATGCGCGACGAGGTGATTCGTTCCCCTTCGAGCGCACGACCGACATCGCACGCCGCTTTCGCCGCCGCCGTGATCATCGCCGCTGGAACGCCGTGTCCCGTCACGTCCCCGATGATGAGCAGCACCTTGTCGCCCGGCAGATCGTAGACCGCCCACCAGTCGCCTCCGCACTGCGTCGCGGGCTGGAAGTGACCGACGACTTGCAGCGGACCGCGCTGAATCACTTCCGAGCTAGGAACCAGCGTCTCTTGAATCGTGCGCGCCAGCTCCAGCTCTTTTTCCAGCACAGCCTTGGCCGCCGTCTCTTCGAGCAGCACTTGCAGCCGGTCGGCCATGTAGTTGAAGTTTTCCGCCAGCATGCCGATCTCGTCGGTGGACTGAATCTCGACACGCGTCGTCAGATCACCGCGCGCAATCTGATCGGCGCGCAGCGCAAGCTGCTGAATCGGCCTGGTGATGCGCAAGCTCTGAAACACCGAGATGCCCGCCGCCAGCACCAGGAACACCAGACCGAGCACCGAGACCTGAACCATAAAGGACTGTCCCTGTGCCAGCTTGTACTCATCGATCGAGCGAAGCTGGTTCTTCAGCGACGCCATGCTGTAGATGACCACCAGCGTGCCGAACTTTTTGCCCTGATCCGTCACCACCGGACGAGCAAACACCCGCCGCGTGTCTTTTTGACCGCCTTGCTCGGCTTCGATCGTCTTTTCGAGCGGCTTGGTCAGCTTTTCCAGCTCCGGCCCGAGCACCGGATCGACCTCGGTGATCTTCTTTTCGGCATCGTTCCAGCGCTCATCGCTGTGCGCCGCCACGTAGCCGGTGTCGCTGATCACGTACAGCGCCGTCACATCCGGGTCGGTCTTCGCAGCTTTGGGCACAAACGTCTTCAAGCTGCTGTAGTCCGACTGAATCAGCGCCGCACGGGCACTCTCGGACATCGCCGCCGTCAGCGTCTGGGCGCGAGCACCCAGCGCGGAGTCGTACGCCTCGGACAGCTTCTGAGCGGCTTCATCAAACGCTCGTCTTCCGTAGTACGTACTGGTCAGCCCGAGCAGGGCCGTAATGAACATGATCAGCACCAGTGTGGTGGAGATCATCTTGACGCTAATCGACGCACCGCGCTGGCTCGGCATTACCCCGAGTCTACGCACCCTTGCCCCGCCGGTCAATCCTCGCTACGATCGCGCGTATGCACCCAGCCTTGGAGCGGTTCATCCAGCAGTTTAAGGCGACCTCGGATGTCGTCATCGATAGCTGGTTCATCTGCGACAGCGATCGGAACATCGTCGATTACAATCGCGCGTTCTTTTCGCTGTTTCCTCGGCCCGAAGCGCGTCAGCTCAAGGCCAAAAAGTGCCACGAGGTGATGCGCCTGACGATCTGCCAAGAGCGCTGCATTGCCCAGCAGTGCTGGCGCGAAGGTCGTCAGGTTCGTCTCGACGAGATCGATGGCAAGCCCGTCGGTCAGCCCGATGATGCGCCGCCGCGACGGTATGTGCTGTCGTCGATTCCGATCCTCGATGAAAACAATCGTCCCGTCGGAGCGCTAGAGATTCAGCGCGATGTGACCGACGAAGCGCTGGTGCAAGACAAGTACAAAAAGATGCTCGAAAACGAAGCCCGCGAGCGCGAGCGTCTGTCGACGCAGATTCGCACCCGGACACGCGAGCTGTACGAGTCGAACCAGCTCCTGCTCAAAGCGCAGAGCGAGCTGGTGCAACAGAAAAAGGGTCTCGCGTTCTAAGTCACCGTCGTGACAAAGCGAATGCCGCGCACCGCGATCCTGTGCGGACTGGGCTTTGGCGACGAAGGCAAAGGCAGCTTCGTCGATGCCTGGGTTCAACGGCACGATCGAGCGCCGCTCGTGGTTCGCTACAACGGCGGTCCGCAGGCTGCGCATCATGTCGTTCGTCCCGACGGAGCCGTTCACTGCTTTGCGCAGCTTGGCTCCGGCATGTTTCGGCCCGATGCCTCGACGCTGCTGTCGCAGTTCATGCTGATTGAGCCGCTGCTGCTGCTCAAAGAAGCGCTTCAGCTTTCGTCGCTGGGTGTGCCTGCTCCGCTTGCGCGAGTGATCATTTCCCGTCGCTGTGTGGTGGTGACACCGTTTCATCGGCTGCTCGGACGACTGCGAGAGCTTGCGCGCGGAAGTGCGCGTCACGGAAGCTGCGGTCTGGGCGTCGGTCAGGCTTGGCTCGACAGTCAAAATCCAAGTGTTCCGTCGCTGCGTGTCGAAGACTTGCTCGATCGCACGACGCTTTCATCAAAGCTGCGCTTTTTGCAGCTCGTCAACGTGGATCAAGCCGAGCAGCTTCTCGACGGAATGAGCCAGCCCATTTCGCCAGCGTGTCACGCCATCTTGGCTGAGCTTCAGCAGCGAAGCACCGTCGCACAGCTCTGTGAAGGCTACGATCACTTTCGCACATCAGGCGTTCTCTTCGACGACGGCAGCGAGCTTTCCCGACTTCTGTCCGACGAAGATCAGCCGATCCTGTTTGAAGGCGCCCAGGGAGCACTGCTCGACGCGACCTTTGGTTTTTTTCCGTTTGTGACGCCAAGCTGTACGCGCTTTGACAATGCGCTCGCGCTCTTGTCGGGACGGCCTGCGCAGCGGATTGGACTTGTCCGTGCGTATGCGACGAGACATGGACCGGGACCGCTCGTCAGCGAAGATCCAAGGCTGTCCGACGCGCTTCCCGAAGCACACAACCTGCAAAATCCCTGGCAAGGACCGATGCGCGTTGGCTTTTTCGATGCGGTTGCGACGCGATATGCACTGGCTTTCGTCGGAGGCATCGACCGATTGGCGATTGGCTGCCTCGATCGACTGGTCGCGCAAGGTCCGCTCAAGCTGTGTCGCGCCTATCGCTACCAGGGTCCAGCGACCACGGACGTAGACGATCTGTTTGTACGCAGCAGCGACGGAACCATCACGGACATTCGGGTTCCAGCGCAGCCGACGCTGACCGGACAAAAGAAGCTGGGTGAGCGACTGGCTCTGTGTCAGCCCATCTACGACGAGCTACCGGCGATTTCCGCGACGCACAGCGACGATGGACGGCTCAGCCTCGATGCCCAAGCGTATCTGTCGAGCATCCTCGGTGCGCTACGTCTTTCAGACGATCAGCTGGGCTATGTCTCGACGGGACCGACCGCAAAAGACAAGCTGTGGCGATAGATTCCGTCGGATGTTCGCTGCTAGCTACGAGCGCTGCGACGAAGGATTCGCTGCGCAGCTTTTAGTCCGCTCATCATCGCACCGGCAATGCCATGTCCGGCTCTCGTCGACGCGCCACACAGATACAGCCCATCGATCGGCCCGCGATACCCTGGACGCTTGTCGAGAAACTGATCCGGCGTCGCAGCCAGACCGTAGCCCGATCCATCCGACGCGCGCGTAAAGCGACTGTGACTGAGCGGCGTCGCTGACTCGCGATAACAGATCCGCGCTGCCGTCCCAGGAAACTGCCGATCGAGCCGTGCCACCAGCTCGTCTTCGATGCGCTGCTTGATCTCTCGATACGGCTCGCTGCGACGATAGGTCCAGCCGAGCACTTCCGCGTCGTCACCAACACCCCAGCGCGTCGCTGCGCCCGGCACAATCGTCATCACTTCGACGTTGGTCACACCCTCGGGCGCATGATGCAGCGCATGATCGGGATCTTTGAGGCTCGCACTCGTAATGTAGCAAGCTCTCACCGACGGAGGCTCCGCCGGATTGTCGCGATAGATCTCGTCGAAGTCGAACAGATCGTACTGCCAGTAGTTGGTGGCACGCATGCCGTCGTCGCGTAGATCGCCCTTCACACCAAGGAAGGTCATAAACAGCGCCGCCGCCATCTTCGACTCACGCGCTCTCGTCAGCCACTCGCTCGGCAGATGCTGCGGACCCACCAGATCGAGCAGCGTTCGCTTAAAGTCCGCATTCGACAGCACGACATCGGCGCGCACCTGACGGACAGGCTCCTCGTCCCGCGCTGCAATCTGAACACCGACCGCGCGACCGTCTTCGATCAGGATCTTGTCGATGGTGTGACGCAGACAGATCATCCCACCGAGCGACTCGACCCGCGCCGCCAAGCGATCGGCGATCACTTGCCCACCACCGCGTGGATAGAACGCGCCACGAAAGTAGTGCGCCGCCAGTCCCAGGTGCAAAAACGCGCTCACTTGGCTCGGTGGTAGACCGTAGTCGCCGCTCTGACCGAGCATCACCGCGCGCAGCTTGATATCGGTCACACCGATGCTGTCGAAGAGCTGTCCGATCGTTGCTCGTCGATACGGAGCCAGCCGCAAGCCATCCATCACCACGGGAATCAGCGTTCGCAGTGGTGGTTTTTCGGAAAACTCCGTCGCTCGCATCGCCGCCATCACCGACGTAAGCAGCTTGATGTAGCGATCGATCGGCCTGCGCTGACTCGGAAACAGCTCGTAGAGTCGCTTGCGATACAGCTCTACGCTCGCCGGAATTCGAAACGTCAGCCCCGGAAAGACCAGCGTATCGAAGCCGTCTTGATCCATCGGCTGGTAGTCCACACGCACCGACACCTCGTCCAAGATGCGAGGGATCGTCCCTTGTCGCCCACAGTCGCCGATGTAGTGCAGACCGACATCGAAGTGATAGCGCGCGTGCTTCGGTCCTCGGCGAAACTGCGTCGCACAGCCGCCCGCGACGTAGTGCGACTCAAAGACCGCGACCGACTTGCCCGCTTGTGCGAGCAGCGCCGCCGCAACCAGTCCACCGGGCCCACTCCCGATAATCGCCACATCCACTTTGGGTGGAAGCTGGGTGTGAACTCGTCGCCATCCTGTCGATGGCACCGGCGGACGCTGCGGCTCGCTGTCGCTCATGACTTCCTCTTCCCCCAAAACGGACGGTTACAGCGGCGCGAGTAGCTCGCGATACTTCGGCAGCGGCCACAGTCGCGTATCGCACTGATCTTCCAGCGCATCGAGCGACTCTCGCAGCGACTGGCACGCCGGCAGCACCAGCTGGGCAAACGCCGTCGTTCGCGCGTGCAGCTCTTCGACGGAATCCGCCTGAGCCAGCGCACCACGCAGCGATCCCAGCCGCTTGTACGCTTCATCGATCTGCGTCGATTCCGACTCAATCGTGCGACGGATCTGCTCGGGACGGGCAATGCCCAGCGACTCCAGCCGCGACACGCTCTTGGCTTTGTTCTGAAGGTCTTCGAGCAGCACCGGCAGAATCTGCGTCTCTGCCATCTCGCGCAGGACCTGCGCTTCGATCTGAAGCGTCTTCACATACTGCTCGTGACGAACGTGGATGCGCGACTCTTGCTCCAGCGTCGACATCACCCCAGCGCGCACGAACAGCTCCTGCACGCCCGCGTCTTCCCACGCCATCAGCGCTTCGACGGTATTGCGAGCCGAAGGAAGTCCTCGTCGCGCCGCCTCATTGCGCCACTCCTGCGAGTAGCCATTTCCGTCGAAACGAACCACCTTGGTCTGCGTCACGACCTCGCGAATCACGGTCATGATCGCCTGACGACGATCTCCCGAGACCTGCGGCTCCACTTCACGCACCCGCTGGTTCATCCACGACAGCGCGTCTCCGACGATGGTGTGAATCACCGACAGCGGCGCAGCGATCGCCTGACCCGACCCGACGGCACGGAACTCGAACTTGTTGCCGGTAAAAGCCATCGGGCTCGTGCGGTTGCGATCGGTGTAGTCCTTCGCCAGCATCGGCAGCGCCGGAATGCCAAGGTCCAGGTGCTTGCGCTCCGACGAAGTCACGACGGTGCCAGTCTCCACCTGATCCAGGATTCGGTTGAGCTGCTCTCCGAGGAACACCGACATGATCGCAGGTGGCGCTTCGTTCGCGCCCAGACGGTGATCGTTGCTCGCTGAAGCCACCGACGCTCGCAGCACCGCGCCATTGCGATAGACCGCGAGCAATACCGACGACAAGAAGAACAGGAACTGAAGGTTCTGCTCGGGCGAGTGACCCGGCTCGAACAGGTTTTGACCATCGTCCGATGCCAGGCTGAAGTTGACGTGCTTGCCCGAGCCATTGACGCCCGCGAACGGCTTTTCCCCGAGGAGAACAGCCAGATCGTGACGCTCACCGACCTTCTTCATCACTTCCATCAGAAGCTGGTTGTGATCGGCAGCGACGTTGGCTGGCTCGTAGATCGGCGCCAGCTCAAACTGGTTCGGAGCGACTTCGTTGTGTCGCGTCTTCGCCGGAATCCCGAGTCGGAACAGCTCCAGCTCCAGATCCTGCATAAAGCGCAGCACGCGGTCTTTGATCGCGCCAAAGTAGTGATCTTCCAGCTCCTGACCTTTCGGCGGACGCGCACCTTGCAGCGTGCGATTGCAGAACATCAGGTCGGGACGCGACTTAAACAGCTCGAGATCGACCAGGAAGTATTCCTGCTCGGGACCGCACAGACCCGTCACCACCGCGCCGTCGTGACCGAACAGCTCCAGCGTCTGGCTCGCCTTGTGACCGACGTATTCCATCGATCGCAGCAGCGGCACTTTGTGATCCAGTGCTTCGCCGTGATAGCCGATAAACGCCGTCGGAATGCACAGCGTCTTGCCGAGCGGACCCGCCATCAAAAACGCCGGGCTGACCGGATCCCACGCCGTATAGCCACGCGCTTCGAAGGTGGTACGCAGACCGCCCGACGGGAGGCTCGACGCATCGGGCTCGCCTTGAATCAGCTGCGCGCCGGAAAACGACTCGATGAGTCCGCCGTGATCGTCCCACGTAATGAACGCGTCGTGCTTTTCCGCCGTCGCGCCGGTCATCGGTTGGAACCAGTGCGTAAAGTGCGTTGCGCCGCGCTCCAGCGCCCAGTCTTTCATCGCTTGTGCGACGACATGGGCCACTTCCGCAGACAAGCGCTCACCCTTGCGAATGCACTTACGGAGCGCGCGAAAGACTTCTTTCGGCAGCCGTTCTTGCATGGTTCGCCAGCCGAACGTATCGCAGCCGAAGTACGAGGAAACCTTCACTTGATCGAGACGGGAAATGCTCTCCGAGCGACTGATACTTGACATGGGCGGCGACTTTACCACGAGTTTTCCGACAAGCCAGAGGACACTTTGGATTGCCCTAGCGATCCCAACTTCTTTTGTAAAAATGAATACCGATGAACTCTAAATTGTTAGCGCACCGAACTCCTCACGGTGCGTCACGACGGTCCTTTTTGCATACGGTCGCGGTCTCAGCCGCGTCTTGGCTGATCCTGCCGTCCTGTGCCGCGCCGCAGCTTTCTCCTCAGATCTTCGACGGAAAGAAGTTTTTTCCGCAGTCGCTCGCCTCGGGAGATCCGCGTCCTGACAGCATCGTGTTTTGGACTCGCGTCGTCGATCCAGCCCGTCAAAGCGAGCCGTGTCAGCTTCAGCTTCAGGTTGCCACCGACGAACAGTTTTCCGCGCAGGTCTACACAAGCGGCAGCTTTTCCGTCACCAGCGACAGCGATCACACCCTGCGCGTCAAGGTCGTCGGTCTACAGCCTCGCACCACGTACTTTTATCGCTTTGTGCTGCTTCACGATGACGGGCTGTTCACGTCGCAGACGGGCCGCACGCGCACTGCACCGTCCGTCGCAGATGACCGTCCCGTCAAGTTCGCGCTGTGGTCCTGTCAAGACTTCGAGGGTCGCTACTACAACGCCTGGCAGCGTCTCCTTCAGCTCGACGAGGACTTGGACTTTGTCCTCGGGCTGGGTGACTACATCTATGAAAAGGTTCCGGCGAGCCCGAGCAGTCAGCCTCGCAGCGTCCGCTTTTCCGATCCCGCCCAAGCGATTCCCGTCGGGTCACGGCTCGCCGCTGCCACCGTCGGACAGTATCGGGATCTATACAAGCGCTATCGCAGCGACGCGGCGCTACAAAAAGTCCACGAGCGCTATCCGATGATCTGCATCTGGGACGATCACGAGTACGCAAACGACTGCTACGGAGCAACCAGCACCGACGGCAGCGGCAAGTTCTCGGAAACCAACCCAGACCGTCGTCGCCACGCCGAGCGCGCTTTTTTTGAATACATGCCCGTCGACGACAGCAGCGCACCATCCGGCAGCTTGTCCGTCGTACAAGAGAAGCTCTTTCCGAAGACTCGCCTGTTTCGCGACTTCCGCTTCGGCCAGCGACTGCACTTGATCCTCACCGACTATCGCAGCTTCCGACCCGATCACTTGATTCCCGAGGAAGCCTATCCGGGAACGCTTGCGCTCGACGCGGTGGCACTGCAAGCGCTCGGTGCGTATCCAGCGTTTGTCAGCGACGCTAACTTTGCCGTGATCGACATTGATGCGCCGCTCTACGCACCACAAAAACAGGTGCTACAGCAAGCGGCGATCGCAGGCTGTCTGTCGTCGGGACTTTCGCAGAGCGACGCGGAACACAAGGCCGCTGGCTGGGTAACGGGACGGCTGGCGCTTTTGTACGTAAACGCAGTGCTCAAGGCGGTGAATCAGTCGGCGCTTGTCGTGGCACCGTCGAGCGACATGGAGCGCGGCGTCGCCTGGCTCCACATGGGCAAGCAGCAGCTCTTTTCGTCGCAGGGATCGCGCAACCTCGTCGTCAAATCGATGTTCGAGCTATACGCGCTGTATCAGTGGCAGCTGTCGTCTGAGCAGAGCGAAAACGTCTTCGGTAATGAGCAGCGCGACTGGCTCCACAAGACGCTGACCGATTCGACCGCGACATTCCGAGTGATTGGAAGCTCGGTCACGCTGACGGAAGGCATCTTGGATCTGACGCAGACGCCGGGACTGCCCGCCAGCCTGCGCAACGTGTTTCTGTACGGCACCGACGGCTGGGATGGCTTCCCGAATCAGCGTCAGGCGCTGCTCGACTTCATCAAGCAGAGCGGTCATCCAAACACGCTGTTTGTCTCGGGAGACATCCACGCAGGCTTTGTCTCGCAGCTGGCTGGAACCGTCGCTGTGTCGCTGACCACACCGGCGATCAGCTCAGGCACGCTCCACGAGACCGTTCGTGACGCAGCGCTGGCCCTGGGAATCACCGTCGACTCAGCACCGTACAAACAGATCGTCGCCAACTTGAACGACACGCTGCGCAGCAGCAATCCGGCGATCCAGATGGCCGCGAGCGATCAGCACGGCTTCGTCGTCGTCAGCGTGGGCTCAAGTGAAGTCGAAGCGACCTATCACCTCATCAGCCAAGGTGAAGTCACAACGGACTCGACGGGACTCGACGCGGCGGCGCTTGCCCAAAAGTTTTCGACCCGCACCTTCAAGGTCGCTTCCGGCACCGTCACCGCCGCGTAACGAGCAACTACTCTTCTTCTTCCTCGACGTGCTTCTTGGCGGCAATGACCTTGTCCGCCAGGTTCTGCGGCATCTCCGCGTAGTGCGATGCAGCCAGGCTGAAGCTGCCTCGTCCACCCGTCGCTGATCGCAAAAACGCCGAGTAATCCAGCGTCTCGCTCATCGGAATCTGCGCGATCACGACCTGGCTTTTGCCCTGCGCTTCCATTCCGCTGATGTGCGCGCGACGGTTGTTCAGATCACCGATGATCGATCCCATGTACTCCTCGGGAATCGACACTTCGATCTTCATGTACGGCTCGAGCAGCACCGGCGACGCTTGCTTGAACGCGGTCAAAAAGCCCTTGCTACCGGCCATCTCGAAGCTGCGAGAGTCACTGTCGACATCGTGATACTTTCCGTCGAACAGACGCACTTTCACGTCGGTGATCGGATAGCCAGCCAGACCGCCGCGCGACATCCGCTCGCGAATGCCCTTTTCCACCGACGAAATAAACTGCCGAGGAATCGAGCCTCCGACGATCGCATCCTCGAAGATCAGGTTCGATCCACGCGGCGCCGGCTCTAGATCGAGGAAACAGACACCAAACTGACCTTTTCCGCCGGTCTGTTTCTTGTGCTTGCCCTCGACGTTTTTGGCGCGACCACGGATTGTCTCCAGGTACGGAATGCGCGGCGGAGCCAGCTCGACCTCGACGCCCACCCGACGCAGCTTATCGAGCGTCGCTTCGATGTGAATCGGACCACAGCCGCCGATCAGCGTCTCTTTCGTCGCCGCATCGTACTCGACGGACAGCGCCAGATCCTCTTCGTGAATGTCGTGCAGCTTCTGCGCCAGCTTCGCTTCGTCGGTCTTGCCCTTCAGATGCAGCGAATAGCGAACCACCGGCGCGGGAACCTGCGGTGGCGCAAACTTCACCTGCTCTTTTTCGTCAGAGAACGTATCGCCGATCCGCGTCGCCTTCAGCTTGGCAATTCCGACGATGTCACCGGCGCTCGCCTCGGGAACACCCGTGCGCTTGCCCGGCGTAAACACATACAGCTGTCCGACGCGCTCACCCTTGTCTTGCGTCGCATTCCAAATCGGCGAGTCCGCCGACAGCTTGCCCGACACAATCCGCACGAGCGCCAGCTTGCCAACTTCCGACGGGATGATCTTGAACACATACGCCGACAGCGGCTCGTGGCTGCGCGGTGAGCGACGCACTTCTGCGCTCGACTTGCCCGCGCCCGTCCACACCCGACCGAGCGACGCCGGCGGAAGCAGCGAAACCAGCGTATCGAGCAGTGGCTGAATGCCTCGGTTCTGCGCCGCCGAGCCACACAGCACTGGAAAGATCTTTCCAGCGGCAATCGCGCGCTGAAGACCCACTTGCAGCTCATCGTCGGTCAGCGAGCCTGCATCAAAGTAAATCGACATCAGCTCATCGTCGGAGCCTGCGACTTCTTCAATGATCTTGTTGCGTGCTTCGGCGACCGCAGCGGCCATCGATGCGGGAATTTCTCCGACGACGACATCGCGACCATCGTCCGAAAAACGATAGGCTTTCTGCGCCACCAGATCGACCACACCCTCGAAGCTGCTCTCGGCACCGATCGGAAGCTGAAGCGCAACCGCCGACGGAGACAGCACCCGCCGAACCTGATCCAGCACGCCTTCAAAATCGGCACGCTCGCGATCCATCTTGTTCACAAACACGATGCGCGGCAGGTGCAGCGCGTCCGCCGCTTCCCACGTCTTTTCGGTGTAGACCTGCACACCGTCCGACGCAGACACCACACACAGCGCACTGTCCGCCGCGCCAATCGCCGTCAGTGTATCGAACACAAAGTCGCCCTGACCGGCGCTGTCGATCAGGTTGAGCTTGCTCTTTTGCCACTCGATCGCCACGACGTGCGGATTGATCGTGCCCCGACGCTTCTTTTCTTCTGGCTCGGTGTCCAGGTTCGAAGTCTCGTCGTCCACCCGTCCCAGCCGCGTCACCAGCTTGGCGTCGAACAAGATGGCCTCTCCGAGCGAAGTTTTCCCCGAACCACCATGCCCGATGACGACGACGTCCCGAATCTCTGCTTCGCTGTAACTGCGCATCTTGGAGGCCTCCTGACCCTACTTTGTGTCGGTGGACAAGGCCGAACGTCGGGAATCATCGCATGTCAGCGACGAACAAGCGACGCGACCTTACCGAAGAGGCATGTATTTTACCTTCCCCTACAAGGAGCGATAGCGCCTTTTTCAGCGTCACTTGCGACTTTTTGTCACGCTACGGTGTCGACGGGCTGGCTGACGTCGCAGGCTCTCGCAGACGCAGATACTGTTCCATGTTGCGCACCGCCTGCCGAGGCTTGCCGCTCACCATCTGCGCACGCGACAGGTAATAGAACACGCCGGGATGCCGATCCAGATACGAATCGTCGTCGACAAGCTCTGCCAAATGATCCAGCGCTTCGTCGGTCAGATCCGCTTTGTAGAGCAGATACCCGAGCAGCAGCCGCACGTTTGGACCCATCTGCGTCACCCACTTCATCGGCCACTCTCGCAGCTCGCGCAGTGCCAAGATGAACTGTCGCTGACCCAGATGCCGTCGAGCCGCTTCCCATTGACGCAGGATCTGCGCTTGCTGCGCGGCGGTAAGTCCCACCGGCAGCGTCGGCATTCCCAGCGCATCGGCAAAGTGTTCGTCGGTGCCGTCCCAGCTCTGGCTCAGTGGCTCTTCGTGTTCCGTCGAGCTACGCGGTCCAAACATCACGAGCAGCCTCGACAGCTCATCCGCCGCCGAACCACCACCGATTCCCAGCGATCGATTGAGCAGCCGCGCCGCCGCACTGCGCTTGCCTCGCATCAGCAGCGCGCGTCCGAGTGCCGCATAGACATCCGCCCGTCGTCCGTCCGTCGATTCAACTTGTAGCCAGCTCGGTGTCACATCAAACGGCAGACCCTGTCCGACGAGATAGCGCTCAAATCGTCCATAGATCCAGTCGTTGCTATGAACACGCGGCACCGACGATTCGTGACGCATATAACCGAGCAAGTCCCGAGGCGCAGCGAACTCGATCCGCGCATTGTCATCGGTATTGATATAGCCACCGACGGAAAAAGCCGAAAGTTCGTCGGGCGTCAGCAGCAAGTCCGCCAGCACTTCTTCTGCGCGATCGATGCCAGCGCGCGAAAGCTCCGCTCGCAGCGACGGAACCGCAAAGTTTTTTCGCAGCCTGCGCAGATCGAGCGGCAGCGGCTTCTGACTCGCCACCAAGATCATGTCACTGGAGCCATATTCCGACGTGAACACATACGTGTACGGAAACACGCTCGCAAAGCTGCGCAGCAGCGTCTTGATGTTCACCGGCGATAGCTCGTACAGCTGCGCCCACTGACAGAACACACCGTCGTCGGCCAGTCGGCTCTTCGCCAGCTTCCAATAGTCGATCGTAAACAGGTTCGACACGCCGGTGATCCACGGATTCGACGGCTCACTGACGATCACATCGTAGCGATCTTGCGACTGCGTCATGAAGTTTCGCCCGTCGCCGATGATCACGTTCACACGAGGATCTTTGCTCGGCAAATGGCTCACTTCGGCAAAGAAGCGATCGCCTGCTTCGACGACCGCTGGCTCTAGCTCGACGACATCCGCATGCGCGATCGGAAACTGCGTCACTGCACCGATGGTCACGCCCGATCCGTAGCCGACGACAGCGACGCGCGGAGGCTTTTCCAGCGCCGTCGGATGCCACAGAAGCGGCATCAGCCCGACCATGATCTGCGTGCCCATGTCGTCGGCATTCGAGGCATCCACCTTGCCGTTGTTCTTGAGCGCGATCGTCTTGCCCCAGCGCTCGACCGACACCGTCGTCGCAATGCCATCTTTGTAAAACAGCAGATCCGGCAGCGGTCGATTGTGCAGACGCACCACCGAGCGAGCCACCGACACGCGAAACAGTCCCGCCGCAAAGTGCGTCAGGTTCCAGCGCGGCGATAGATACGCAAACGTCGTCGCCAGCAGCAGCACCGACAGCGCCAAAGCGACTGGCACAAATCGTCGCGGCGACGCAGGAATCGGCTGACTCTCAGGCTCGGAATCCTCCGCTTTCGACGGCGCAGGCTCGGCAAACCACAAAAGCAGCGCCGACAGTCCCGCCGTCACCAGCGCTCCACCGAGCAGCCCGCGCTGAAGTCCCAGCCCCGGCAGCACCAAAAATCCCGCCGCAAACGAGCCAATGATCGATCCGAGCGTGTTCAGCGCATAGGCAATCCCAACGTCGTGACCGGCTCCGTCTGCGCTGCCCGTGTAGATGCGCATCGTGAGCGGCATCACTCCGCCCATCGCCAGCGTCGCCGGCAAGATCGCCAGCGCCGACAGTCCGAACTGAATCGACAGAAGCTCATCGACGCCCAGCTGCCGAGAGCGCAGCACTGTCAAAAACAGCCCCGGCAAGCGATCGAACACCAGATACGAATATCCGACGGCAACGAGCGTCACCGCGTGCAGCCCACCGAGCCACAGCACCGGACGCCGAATCCTCGGCAGCAGCTTCGTCAGCGTCGCCGCGCCCGCTGCCAGTCCGATCAAAAACGCGAGCAGGATCAGCGTGAACGAATACACCGACGAGCCAATGATGATCGCCAGCGCCCGCGTCCACAGCACTTGATAGATCATCGCGGTCCCGCCTGAGATCGCGTACGACAGCACCGCCAGTCGTCTCCGCAGCGGCGAGCTGGGCTGTTCCGATGCCGCTTCGACGGACGCATCGGGCTCGTCGGGTTCCGCATCCAGCCGATCGGTGGGCTCCGCAGGCGCTGCTACGTCAGATAAAGCTGTCGCATCGTCGCTGCGAACCGAAGCCGCGCGTTCCAGGCTTGCTCGACGACGATCCCACAGCGCACCACCGACGATGATCAGGAAGGCCAGCGTCAGGTTCGTGCCCGCACCGATCAGGTTCGTCTTTGACACGCCCAGCCTCGGTAGCAGCCAAAATCCTGAGACAAACGTGCCGACCACCGCGCCGGTCGTGTTCATCGCAAACAGCGTCCCGATCTGCACCGACGCTCCGACGATCCCGCTGTGCCGCTTCGACACGTACTGAGACAGAAGCGGCAGCGTCGCACCCATCAGCGTCGTCGGCACAATCAGCGCCAGCGCCGTCGCGGCAAAGCGCAAGATCGACAGCAGCACGAAGTGATCTCCGACTGCTTTCCACAAAAACGAGTTCAGCGCCGGATAGCGCGCCAGGAGCAGCGGCAAGATCAGCGCATACAGACCGACGCCCGCCTCGACCAGTGCGTAGGCGAGCAGCGGACGCTTAACCCTGCCAGCAAGCCTTGCCCCGATCAGGCTGCCCAGTGCAAGACCGCCCATAAACACCGACAGCACCGTCGACATTGCCAGCGTGGTGGAGCCAAATACCAGCTGCAATTCCCGCGTCCACAGCACCTCGAACAAGAGCCCCGAGCCGCCCGATAGCAGGAAGCAGAGAAACACCAGTAAGTCCATGCAGGCGCAGCGTACCGTCCTCTTGCGGTGCTGCGAAGGACGATGTCGCACCGGGTAGACAGGTTGCGCCCGGTCGCTCGTCTTTGACCACCGCGCCGCCTTTCATCACAAACGGGATGTTTTCCAGCACGCGCACGTTGGTCAGCGGATTGACCGGCACCGCCACCAGGTCCGCGTAAAGGCCCGGCTTTAGCTCTCCGACCCGATCGCTCCAGCGCAAAAGCGCCGCTGCGTTCACCGTGGCTGCTTGAATCGATCCGAGCGGCGACATCCCCAAATCCACCAGCGCGCCGAACTCGTGACCGTTCATCCCGTGCGGATACACCGACGAGTCCGTTCCCAGCGCGATCTTTACGCCCGCTTTTACCGCTTTGGCGAGGTTTCGCTTCGCTGCAGGCGCCATTTCGCGCGCTTTCTCTGCTTTTTCTTGCGGAACCTCTGGCGGACGCGCGTTTTCTGGGAAATGCGACCACAGAAACACGGTCGGAACCAAGTACGTGCCGCGCGCTTTCATCAGCTGAATGCACTCGTCATCTAGCTCGGTGCCATGCTCGATCGAGTCCACGCCCGCCCGCACCGCTTGCTTGATGCC
>CALMML010000261.1 GCA_937868485.1 uncultured Myxococcales bacterium
CACATCATCGGTGGCTTCTGGGCAAATCCTGATAGCACGTTCTTCGGAGAGGTCTTTTCCAAGTGGGGAGCCGACCTCACGCTGTGTGTGGCTGCCGTCACGGAAGCCAACGGACCCAGCACTGTGTACGCCAAAGCAACCGAGCCATTTCACGCCGAAAAGATTGGCGAAGTGGAGTTTGAACACTTGGTCCTGACCCCGAAGAGCGGACCGAAGATTCAGTTCCCAGCCTCTCGGCCCGCGCTGTAGTCCACTGCGCCCACGGGCGCTGCGTTCCCTCGCGTCTTTCCTTCGCGTCTTTCCTTCCGATGCCGCTTCCGAAAGCGGACTGCTGATAAGTACAAGCAGTCCGCTCTCTGTTCCTACGCTGGCTACGCCGCTGACTTCCGACGACGCAGCAGCGAGTAGCAGGTGATCAGCAGGCTTCCGAGCATTCCCATCGGAGCCGCGACATCCTGCGCCGGACTGGCCATCGCGCAGCCAAAGCCATTGCCAGCGAGCTTCGCATCCGACACCTCTCCGCTCTTGGTCACGGTGTTGTCTGCCGGATTTGCATCGGTCAGCGGATAGCCATACTCATCACGCGGAGTCACCGTGGCTTCAAACGGCTGCGAGGTCGCACCACGCGGACTCTTCACCACGAACACAACCGGCGTCGTGCTTCCTTGCGGAGGAATCGGCGTCTTGCTTTCACAGCTGAGCGTCCGCTTGTCATTGCTCACGACGCACGTCCAGCCATCACCGGGCTGCACCGAGCTGATCTCTGAACCTTCGGGAGCCGTGTATCCAAAGTACGCTCCACTTGCGCCGCCGGTTCCTTTGTTGGTCGCGCTCGCGGTGTACTGCTGGCTGTAGGGCTCCGGTCCGATTTGGTTGTCCACCGTCAGAACCAGATCCGGCTTGTTGGTCTGCGTCACCACCGCTTCACCGTAGCCATTGTTGTTCGCAGGCTGCGGATCGGTCGTTCCTGAAGGAGGCAGCGCACTCACGCGGATCGGAACCGTCTCACTTGTGTAGTTCGATGGAATCGGAACCGACAGCGTATAGACAAGCTGTCCGCCCGCAGGCAAAGACACCGTCGGAGGAAGCGGACCATTTCCGCTCGCCGCAGGACACGCTGCGCCCGCACCCACTGGCATACAAGTCCAGCTTGCTCCCGTGATTCCCGGAGGAAGCTGCGTATAGATGTTTGCGTCCGTGACCGAGTCGACGCCCAAGTTGGTCACTTGCACGCTGTACACCGCCGTCGCGCCAGGAGCCGCAGGCATCGCGGGCGGAATCACCACCACCGACAGATCCGACTTCGGGCTGGGACAAGTACGGCTTCCGAGATCGCACGTACGACCTCCGCAGTCTGCATCGGTGTTGCAACCGCAGCGATTGTCGGACAGACAGATCGCGCCCTGTCCCGTCGCTGTGCACGAAGAAGTCTGCGCTGGAGACGCCGTACACTGCACGCAGCTACGACCAGCCGGATCACAGACATAGCCGCTTGGACAATCCGCGCTCACCGTACACGCACAGCGCGGCGGAGCCAGCGTCCGATCACACTTGGGAGCCAGGACTCCGCACTGCAAGTCCGTCTGACAATCCACCACGATGCTGGTCGGAATGCTCGGCGCAGTGCCATCGCCCGTAAGCCATGCACCAGCGCGCGTCACACCCTTGGCCACCGCCAGCTGACCTTGTCCCGTGATCGAACCCTGGTTGTCCAGGCGTCCAGAGATCGCGCGGCTCACCACCGCAGTCAGCTCAATTGTGGTGGTTTCAGCGACGGCAACCGTTCCACCTTGCGTAGCGCTTGCACCGTTTCCGATGCGCACCGTCACCGTTCGCGTCTGCGAATCGTACTCTGCTTGATCATCGCCGCTTACATCGGTCTTTGCACCCGCGTTCGCGCCGCTCGTGATCTGCAGCGAGCCCGGAACATAGGTCAGCTCCGCCGGCAGCGTATCGCGCAGCACCGTTCCGATCGAGGTATCCGACCCGCTGTTCACCACGTTCAGCGTGTACTTCACCGTATCGCCCGGAATCACTGGCTTGCCAGGACGACTGACGTTTACGTACGTCTTGGTGCTTTCCGAAAACACTGGGAACAGCGTCGAAATTCCGGTGGCAAAGCCGCCCAGGAAGAACAAGTCACCGCTCGACGTCGCCTGCAGCTGCGCGCTGGTTGCACCCGCAGAGAGCTGCGCCGTCACATCCACCACGTCGAGGTCGATTCCCACCATGCTCGATGGCTGTCCCGACATCTGCGGCAGATCACCCACAATCGAAACCGGAGCGCCCAGCGTACTGCGACTGCTGTTAAAGAAGTTGCTCGCTGGGTTGATCTGGTTGCTCAGCACCGATCCGTTAAACAGAAAGGAATCGCCAGTGAGCGAGTCATCGCCTTCATAGCCAACGATTCCGAGCTGTCCCGAAAAGCCGCTGTTCGGAACCAGAAATCCGTCGAGCGTCGCGTTCGCATTCAGACCCTGCTGAACCGTATCCAGACCGCGATACACCACGATGTTGCGCGTCGGCTCATCCGACTTGCGATACACAACCATCATGTGCCAGTTCACAAACGCGACGTTTTCCAGCACGTCCTTGAGCGACGTGGTCGGAATTCCCGTCACGCGATACACACCACTGCCGTTTTGCTGCACCAGCTTGGTGATGTCCGCGTTGCCTTGATAGTACGTACGACCGCCATTGTTGACCGTCAGGCCCGGAAACGCTGGATCGTTGGTGATCACCGACTGGAAACCACCGGGACGATCCATTCCAACCTGACGGCCTGCGGATGCTCCCAGCGGAAGCTGCGCGGCCCAAAACAGCCGAGCATGCACCACCACAGAGCCAGGCGGAATCGACAGAAACGCAGCACTGCTCGCCCGCAGCGGAGTGGTTGATCCATCCGCCGTGGCCGTCGTGCCATCGGACTGCCACAGAATGTCCGCAGAGCTATCTTCCGTATTGCTAGAACAGCTTCCCGTATTCACCGAACCGACGATCGGCTGCGGAACACCGGAAGCACAGTCCCAGCCGACGGTATTCCCAATCAGCAGGAAGTTGCCCTTTTCATTGAACTCCGCAAGCTTTTGCGGAGCCGCAGACACCGTCGAGCACAGCGCACTCACACCTACAGCAGACAGGAGTCCAAGCACTGAGCTTGCCACGGACCCGAAACGACGAATGGTCATCTTGCACCTCTGACTTCTCTTGGACCAGCGGACCTCTGCGTCCGGACTACTTGTGTCCCATCCCCAGCGGACTACGCAGACTTGTCCTTCTTCCGGCGGTGGTGCTTCTTCTTTTTGCCATCGGCTTTGTCTTCGCCGCCATCACCATCCGCCGCTTCTGCCGCGTCCTTCTTGGACTTCCGCTTCTTTTTCTTTTTGCTGTCGCCATCCTCCGCATCACCCTTGTCTGCGGAGTCTGACTCGACGGCATCGCCCTTTTTGCCCTTCTTGTCCTTGCGATGCTTCTTGCCCTTCGATCCATCGCTTTGATCTTCGGACTCTGGCACCACGATATCGCTCGCCTTCTTGACCTGAACATCCTTCGGCTGCGCAGGATCAAGGATGACAAAGTCCACGCGGCGATTCTTTTCGCGACCCTTCGCGGTCTTGTTTTCAGCAATCGGCATATCCGGTCCGTAGCCCTTCGACTGCAGACGGTTTGCATCGATTCCCTTTTCGACCAGGAAGCGCAGGACACTTGCCGCACGTCGCGCCGACAGATCTCGGTTGTAGGTGGCCTTGCCGCGATCATCGGTGTGTCCCTGGACTTCCACCTTCTTGATGCTGGGCGCTCCCTTGAGGCTGTTCGCAACCGCTTCAAGAACCGGGAAGCTGCGCTTGAGGATCACGTCCTTGTTCGTCGCGAAGAACACCGGCTCGATGATCTTGATCTGACCATCGGTGATCATCGTGGCACCGGGGCAGCCATTCTTCTTCGGATCAGGATCAGGCGCACCGGGCTTGTCTGGACAAGCATCTTCTGGATCGACCACGAGATCCTTGTCACGGTCTCCCGCTGGGCAGCCAAGACGCGCTGGATCGGGCTTGTCCCCCTTCGGAACATCCACACACTGATCCTCTGTATCGAGCACGCCGTCTTTGTCCTGATCACCGACCGGGCAGCCTGGACGCTTCGCATCGGGATGATCTCCCTTGGGAACGTCGATGCACTGATCTTCAGGATCGAGCACGCCGTCCTTGTCACGATCGCCCGCCGGACAACCCAGACGCTGCGCATCGGGATCGGGATGCTCTCCCTTGGGAACATCGGGACAGATATCCATACGATCGATCACACCGTCGCGATCACGATCGGGACAGCCGTGCGTATTGGGCTTGCCGGTTGCAATGCCCGCATCATCAGGACAGGCGTCATCCGCATCGAGAATGCCGTCGTGATCCCGATCCAGAACCGGCTTCTTTTCTTCCTTCATCGGCGCATAGCCAATGCGAAGCAGAACGCGACCATCTGGCGTTCCCGGCTGACGGAGCAGACCGACACCGCCCGCGATTCCCAGGTTCACTTGATGTCCGATGTTGTAGTGACCTGCGAGCAAGACTTCCAAGCTGGTGAAGTCTCGGTAGAACGGCTTGGTTGCATCCGTTCCCATCACCTGCGTCGCCAGGATTGCTTCGGGACCGACCGCGAAGCGACGCTCAAAGTCGGCATATCCAATCGCCGCGCCAAGCTGAAGCTCCGATCCGACCGTGCTTCCCGCGAGATCGACGCCAGCGCCAATCTGCGCAGCCGGACGATACTGAAAGCCTGCGGTAAACGACCACAGGATGTGCTTGGCATAACCGCCGAGCGCCAGCTTCGGAAGCACCCGCAGCACACCTTCATCACTCGATGAAAGCGCAACACCTGAGTTGATTCCGAACGATCGCAGCGGAATCCAGACCTGCGCGCCAAGGCTCAGCGACACCGCGCTCTTGTACGGCTGACCGAACAGTCGAACCCACAAGCCAAGGCGCGGATCACCGACGGCGACTCCGTTGGCGGGCTCTGCACCACCGGCTTTGACACCGCGCTCTAGAAAGGTGATCGGAAGGCTGCCGTTTATCTGAACGCGATCCAGAAACGATCCAGCCACATCGACGTGACCCAGAAACTGGTGCTCGATGACAGACAGCCGAGGCGTGAAGCTGCCATCGCTGCCAACCGCGCCAAACACCAGTGGATTGTGTCCGTAGTTGAGCGTGATTCCTGCCGCAAAATAGCGCGTTTGGGAATACCACGGATGGTCTACCCAGAACGACCACTCACCAGCGGAAGTGGGCTCATAGCGGTTCACCGCAAAGCCACGATGAAGATCCTGCGCAGAGGCGCTCTGGGCGCTGAGCAGCACAGCGCAGACTGCTCCTAAGACACGGAAACGGTTCATAAGTTCACGCAAAAACTTCACAACATCACCTCCAACGCGAGGACCGGACAAGTGACCTTCGCCAGCTCGGAGCGAGGATCGGTTCCAGATCGTATGCGATCTGCCACAGTTCCTTCCTCGTCGGACATTCCGCCTCTGCCAGGTTCTTTTTCCATGCCAAAAGGCCCCCCAAAGACCACTGCACACAACACAGCACGCCCATTATCGCAGAGTCTTTGATTCTTTGGTGCCAAGATCTCAGGCGTTCACCCGAACAACTTCTGCGACGATAAATCCGCATGTCGGGGGATGTCTGTACAGGAAGGAACTGATAGGATACGGAGCCATGAGTGAGACGCCATCGCAGACTCTGTTCCCATCGTTTCCATCCCTTCGTAACAAGGTGATCCTCGTCACTGGCGCCAGCAGTGGCATTGGAGCAGCCTGTGCGCGCGCCTTTGCAGCAAGTGGCTGCACGCTGATCGTGCTGGCACGGCGGGCAGAGCGGCTCACTCCGCTGGTCTCTGCGCTGCTCGATTCAGGCGCCCAAGCAGCCACCGCGCTCGTTGCTGATGTGCGCGATCGCGAAGCCGTCCGTGAGGCGATCTCCACACTTCCTGCTGCCTTTGCATCGATCGATGTGGTGATTCACGCAGCGGGCCTGGGCCGAGGCCGTGACAAGCTGTTTGAAAGCAATCCCGCAGAGTGGGACGAAGTGCTGGATACCAATGTCAAAGGAGTCCTGTCTGTCACGCATGCGGTGCTTCCTCACATGGTGTCGCGCGATCAAGGACACATCGTTCACATCGGCTCCGTAGCCGGTTCCCAGCCCTACGTTGGGGGTGCGATTTACTGCGCCAGCAAGGCCGCGATTCGCATGCTGAATCAGTGTCTGAAGCACGATCTGCTTGGCACCCGCATTCGGGTCAGCAGCGTCGATCCAGGCATGGTGGAAACCGAGTTTAGCGTGGTGCGATTTCGCGGCGATACAGCGCGCGCCAAGTCCGTCTACGCAGGCATGACGCCGATGACCGCTGATGATGTCGCGGAAGCCGTCCTGTTTTGTGTCAGCCGTCCCGCCCACGTCAACATCAGTGAGATCACAATGCTTGCCACCGATCAAGCATCCGCCACCACCGTACATCGTAGATAGCAGCACAAGCGTCGCGCGTTCCCCCTAACCACGCGCAATCAGAGCCACTGTACGCCGCTGCGCTGCCCCGTCGCCTGTTTTGCACTAGTCTTGGATCGTAGACCTTGCATCCGGCGGCCCAGGGGAAGCGCATGCCAAAGATTCCGCCTTATCGTGAGTGGCTCGAAAAGACGCGAAAGAAGGACTGGAAGACCAAAGAGGAGCCCTATCTGCTCTACATCAGTAAGGTCCTGCTCGGTCCGCGCAGCTACCCCAAACACTATTCCCACAATCAGGCAGAGACAGAGCTGTACGAGCTGCTTGCCTCGACGCTGGATGGCTTTTCCAAGACGCTGGAAGACAGGCTCATCCGACCGCCACCGCCCACGAAGAACAAGGGAAAGACAGGAACCGCTGGCTCCGATCAGGAAGGGAATAAGACAGCGGGCGTTCAGTCTGGAACGACCTCGCTTGTCACCAAGGAGCAGCCTCTGTCCGAAGGCAACGCGATCCAGAAAACCAAGCCCAGAGCAGACAAGTACAACAGCAAAGCAGAGTTTGGTCCCGAAGCCCTGCGCGCGGTGTTTCTGCGCATGCCCAAAAATCCTGACTTGGTGATGAAAGCAGAAAACGAAAAGGAGCTGACAAACGACGCCACCCTGTGGGGAGTGGTGCGAACCAGCAGAGCGATGAGCCTGTCAAGCGACAACCTGGCAGAGTTTCGCAGAGCGGAGCCAGGGACTCCCTATCTGGGCTTTGTTCGCATCGGTCGGCGCGTCGGTCGCGAAGAAGATCGCATCGCGCTCATTCAGATCGCGCAGAGCATTCCGTCCGGTGCCAAGTTCGCGGTGCTCGCCAAGGAGCTGACCGGCGGACAGTCCTGGCACAAGCACTGGCTGAACAAAAAGTTTCTGACCCAGCCCGACCCGCAGATCAAAGACTGGAACGGCTGGGACTTGTCCGCGCTGCGCAAAGACAAGTCGCTGGAGCTATCGGACACCGGCAGCTTCTTCGGCTTTTTCCTGATCAAAGCAGCGGATGACAGCCCCAATCACTACTTCAACTTCCGCTGTGCGTCGCTCAACCAAGTCGCCAACGCGTACTTTACGGACGTCGCGCCCGCTCTTTCGTTTGGCCAGATGAATCCCGGCCAGCGCATGGCCTACCAAAACTTGGTCGAAGCCGCGCGCGGAGGCTTTGCGCCCCGCATGCAAGAGCTGGCCGAGTACTTTCCCAAGGTCAAGCTTACGCGCGGTGCGCTGGAAGTGGCCTCTGCCTCGAAGAAAGTCCCGCTCAGCTGGGCCAAAGCCATCGTCGAGACCATCCAGAAAATCTAGCGATCCCTCACCTACCGCGTCCCTGGTCTGCGCATGCGTCGGTTCAGACGACACAGCGGCGACACCACTGTGGTCATTGACCGAACCAACGGACGATCGTCCGTTATATTAGACTTTGTTTGATTATTTTGCCGAGCACCCCTTGATTCTTCGGTGAAGAAGGCTAGATCGTCTGTTATAACAGACATCAGTCGTTATGATGGCGGTGACTCAATGAACTCTGCAGCTATCGCTCCGTCGAAACAGTCCAAAAAACAGGTCAACCCACAAGCCACAACCCACAAGCCCACACGTCTGCGCATCGGGATGATCGGTGGTGTGGAGCACTCAGAGGGACTGTTCCAGCAAGCGGCGCATGCTGCCGGATACGACCTAGAAGTTCACAGCGGACACACCGCAGGACGAGGCGCGCAGACGCTGGCATCCCTGGTCAACCGCGTCGATCTGGTCGTGATTGTGACCGATGTAAACAGTCACAATGCAGTGGTCGCCGCGCGCAAAGCCGCAGTCAGCCGAGGCGTCAAGCACCTGCTGGTCCGACGCTGTAGTCCGTCACGTCTGATTGATCTGATTCACTCGGTCGAAACAGACATCGCGCACGCAGCGTAAAGCACAAGCAGCGCCTGCCACTTGGCCTATTGACGGATCTGTCAATGGCCGCGTCCGCCCGATTCCCGTACGCCAGCCGCAGCCAAAAGCAGCGCATCGACAATCTCGCTCGGACGCAGGACATACTCTGCGGCTCCGCTCTCACTGGCGACGCGAGGCATGCCATACACAGCCGCGCTCTCACTGTCTTGCGAGATGGTCAGTCCGCCCGCTTGGCGAATCGCACGCAGTCCGGTGGTTCCGTCCCGGCCAATGCCGCTCAGGATGACTCCGGCGGCGCGCTCTCCGTAATGGCGAGCGACAGAGTCCAGCATCAGATCCACCGATGGCATGTGTCCAGAAATGGGCTCGGACTGCTCGGCTTGCGCGACTCCGCGACGGCTCAGCAGCAGGTGCGCATCATCAGGGGCCAAGATCACCCGTCCGGGCAACAGCGGCTGTGAGAGCGCACAGACACTGACCGGCAGACGAATCCGCGCGCGCAGATAGTCGGCAAACGGCTCGGCAAAGCCCATCGGAAGGTGCTGCACGACCAAGATGCTGGCCGGATAGTCCTTCGGGAGCGCCGACAGAATGTCCGCTACCACGCCGGGGCCTCCCGCCGACGCACCGATGCCGACCACATCCACTTGCTGCGTAATCTGCGCAAGCGGTGCAATCACCTTTCCGCTCGGCTCTGTCCGCTGGCTCACCGACGAGGGACGCTGACTCACCGATGAGGGACGCTGGCTCACCGACGAGGGACGCTGCCCCAGCGGACGCAGACTGCTCTGCTTTTGCATCACCGGAACCCGAATCAGCCGTCGCACCGCACCACGCAGCAGCGCCCCCGACTGCGGATCTGCGCCACTCGCCCGCGCTTCAATCGACAGCGCACCACGCACAAGCGCCGCCTGTAGCAGCGGAGACTGCTCTTCATCCGGCGCGCCCACCGACAGAATCAGGATGGGCAGCGGACGCTCCAGCATCAGCGCTTCCATCGCATCCAGTCCCCCTTCGGCCAGCAGCTCTTCGTCGATGATCAGCAGCTCGACCGACACCCGGAGCAGAAACCGCAGCGCCTCCGTGGGATCCGAAAACTCACGCACCACTTCCAGGTCGCGCTCCGCTTCCAGCAGCGCCCGCAGCGCCCGCCGAGCGCCCACGGAGCGATCCAAAATCACAACCCGTGCCATCCCGACTGACATTGTATCGCGCGCAGGAACCGCTGCGCAACCACACGCAGACTCCCGAAGGGTACGCGAACCGAACCACACCGGCGCGCAGGTAGGAAGCGAACGGAATGAATGAGGAGGAAGGAACGAACGAGGCGAACGAAGGAATCGCAGCGTCAGCAGACGCACATCCAATCAAGCGGACGGCGTCTGCTCTAGCAGACTACGGTGCGGCAGCGTAGGTCGGACGCGACGTACAGCGCGTCATCCACGACTGGACGTTCTGATACGGCGTCAGGTCAATCTGCATCATCCGCACGTATTCCATCCACGACGACATGTGCAGATCCGCGATGGTCAGCGAGTCTCCGGCCACGTAGTGACGACCCTGAAGCTGGGCATCCAGAATCTGGAGCAGCTCCGCGATGTCCTGCTTGGCGCGCAGACCGGCCTTGACGTTGCGCTCTTCTTCCGGGGCCCACGGACCCAGGTTGCGACCGACGCGCGACAGCGCTTCACCCAGCGTGACGTTGGTCCAGACAATCCACTTCATCACCTCGCCGCGCTGCGGACCCGGCGCTGGATACAGACCCTTGCTCACTCCGAACGTCTCGCCCAGGTAGATCTGAATCGCTGCAGACTCAAAGATCGCCACGCCATCGTGAACCAGAACAGGAACCTTGGCATTGGGATTCAGCTTCAGAAATTCCGGCTTCTTGGTATCGCCCGCACGAAAGTCGATCAGCACTTTTTCATAGGGAATGCCAAGCTCCTCAAGCGTCCAGTGAACAGGGGAAGCGCTGGATTGAGGGCTGTAGTAGAACGTCACGCTCATCGGGGGACTCCTTTCAAAGACAAAACGGACACAAGGGTTTGTGAACACACTCCCTTTTCCGGGGAGAGCGCAGCGAAACTACTGATCAAAACTTCAGTGGTCAAGGAAAAAGATCCAGCGATTCCTACAGCCAACGTGGGGGGACTCCCAAAGCGAACTCTTGCTCTCTGTTCCTGCGCGCAGCAGTGGTACAAGGACTTTATGGGAAGCACTGTGAACCGCCGCACAAACCGTCCTTCGCGACTCCTGTTTCCGTCGCTGCTGCTAGGATCTAGCCTGCTCATCCTGGCCTGTGAACCCGAACAGCCGGAGCCCAGCGATCTGCCCCGCAGCGAGTCCGCGCAGCAAGGGGAGCCGACACAAACCGGACAGAGCCTGTATGTCACATCCACCAAGCTGTGGAGTCGCAGCGGAGCCATCACAGAGATTCCGGTCTGCTTTGAAAATCCCGATCCCAGCAATGACACAGAGCGCGGTCTGGTCCGTACTTCCGTCGAAGAGACCTGGCAGAGCGTGGCCTCTGTTCGGTTTACGGGCTGGGGCCCCTGTTCCGCAACCGCCAAAGGAATCCGTCTGCGCATTCAAGATGTCGGTCCCTACACGCTGGGACTTGGTACAGACCTTGACGGCGTCAAAGACGGAATGTCGCTAAACTTTACATTTTCGACGTGGAGCACTGGCTGTCAGATGACCAAGCCGTACTGCATCCGCGTCGGTGCTGTGCATGAATTTGGTCACGCGCTCGGCTTCGCACACGAGCAGAATCGTCCAGACACTCCCTCATGGTGCACGCTGGAACAAGGCAGTGATGGCGACATCTTGGTGGGCCCATGGGATCTGGACTCGGTGATGAACTACTGCAATCCAGCCTGGACGGGCGACGGAAAGCTCAGCGAAACAGACATAGAAGGAGTCCGCGCCGCCTACGGTCGATCGAGCAGCACCGTGGACGCAGCACTGTCTTCAGGAACAGCCTTTTTGTCCGCGCAGTCTCAATCCGACGCAGCACTGGGAAGCACCGATCAGACCTTTTTTGCAGATGTCACGGGCGACGGACGGGCTGATCTCATCGCGCTGACTGCTGCATCCGGTGATGTGTTTGTTGGCAAAGCCCAAGCAGGCGGTTCCTTTGCAGCCCTTCAGCCATGGCGTAAGGACTTTGCGCCGCGCGCCAGCAAGTACTTTTTTGCAGATGTCACCGGCGACGGATGAGCCGATGCAGTTGCCTTCCTGTCCGCGACCGCAGCATGGCAAGTGGCCGTGTCTTCAGGAAGCTCCTTTGGAACCGCAGTGGTGTGGAAGACAGGACATGGACTGGGATCCTCCCAGCAGCTTGTGGGCGACGTAACCGGAGACGGCAGAGCCGACGCTGTGACCTTCTTTTCTGCGACCGGAAACTTCTGGGTTGCCCCTTCCTCGGGAAGCTCCTTTTCCACCTATTCCCAGTGGAAAGCGGATCACGGCGCAGCATCCAGCAGTCAGCTCTTGGCGGATGTCACGGGAGATGGTCGTGCCGACGCTGTGGTGTTCGTCGCAAGCACTGGATCTTGGCGCGTCGCAGCATCCACCGGAAGTGCGTTTTCCACCAGCACGCTGTGGAAGTCAGGACACGGTGTCGGATCTTCTGCGCAGCTGGTCGATGATGTAACCGGAGACGGCAAGGCCGATGCAGTAGCCGTCTTTCGCGGCACAGGTTCCATTTGGGTCGCACCCTCGACAGGAAGCAGCTTTACGACCTATTCGCGCTGGCAAAAAGGAATCGGCACTGCGCTCTCTGCAGATCTGAATCAAGCACTGATCGGAGACGTAAACGGAGACAACCGAGCGGACATCCTGATTCGCTGGCTGCACTAACCCAGCAAGAACCGACGCGCGCCGATCTGCACGACGATGCATCGATGGATCTGCGCACTTTCGCGATATGCTGAAGCCGAAAAGGAACTGCGCCCATGTCTCATCTTGATGTTCTCAAAGACTACAGCTCGTTTTCGTTCGATGATGGTCGCTATCAGCGCACGGTGTATCGACGAGGACAAGGCCCAGCGGTGATCGTGATTCACGAAATTCCTGGGATTCATCCGCAGGTGGTGCGCTTTGCGAACCGCGTAGCAGAAGCAGGAATGACGGTGTTTCTGCCGCATCTGTTTGGCGATCCGGGTCGTCCTGTCACCATTCCCTACGTCATGCAGCAGATGGCCATCAACGTCTGCATCCGTCGCGAGTTTTCCGCATGGGCCACCGACAAGTCGAGTCCGATTGTTGACTGGCTGCGCGCGCTGTCTCGCAAGGTGTTTGCAGAGTGCGGAGGAAAGGGAGTCGGCGCAGTCGGAATGTGCTTCACCGGAAACTTTGCGCTGGCGATGATGACAGAGCCATCGGTGGTGGCTCCGGTGCTGTCACAGCCGTCGCTGCCACTTGGAATCGGTGCCGCGCGAAAGGCCGCAATCGGCTGCTCTGCCGAAGAGATTGCCTGTGCCAAGCGACGCTTTGAACAAGAAGATCTGTCGATGATCGGACTGCGCTTTTACGGTGATCCCTTCATCGCGGACGCACGCTTTGATACCTACAAAAACACGTTTGGTGATCGCTTCGAAGCCATCGAGATCGATCCCAAAGACGGACTCCGTGTGCAAGGGGCACCGCCACACTCTGTCCTGACTGTGAACCTGCGCGATGATGATCCAGAGGGACCGACCAAGCGCGCAGAGCGTCGCGTGATCGAGTTCTTCAAGCAGCGTGTGGGTGCAGTCTAGGTCACGCCTACTTCGCGGTCAGATCGCGAGTCTCTCCGTCGACGGCGTTGCGCTTCACAGAAGCAATTCCGTTTTCCATCGCAGCCGCAGAGGAATACATCTCGCTGCGACCCACCACCTCTCCGT
Organism: uncultured Myxococcales bacterium; assembly: GCA_937868485.1. Taxonomy (GTDB): domain Bacteria; phylum Myxococcota_A; class Polyangia; order Palsa-1104; family JAEUJZ01; genus JAEUKA01. The sequence goes on from CALMML010000261.1 coordinate 13,318, forward strand.
TGCCCGCTTTGAGCACAAAGTACGGCTCATCCTTCTTCGAGCGCAGTCGATCAAAGCGCTCATCGTGCGCGGCATTCTTTCGAACAGAGTCGATACCGCTTTGCGCAGCCGCTTTGGTTTCGTACTGCTCACTGCTCAGGATGATCTCTCCGTTGCCCGCCTTGAGATGAAAGTAGAACTGACCGTTCTTGGACTGCAGAATCTCGAACTTGCCTGCCATGTGAACTCCCCCTTTCGCTGGTCTTACTCATCAGGATCTCGACGACAAATCCTCAAGTCAAGCCACTTGTTTTCGCATCACCTTCCCACCCAAAAGGTTCCGATCAGTGGGAGTCAGTAGGTGAAGCTGCGCAGACGCAAATTCCCATCCAGGATGGTCCCTCGTGTTCCGACCGCGATCACATTCCGTATGTCGCTGCCATGAACGCGCGTCAGATCACTTGTGGTGATGCCCACTTCGCGCTGCCAACCTGCACTGGTTCGACGCAAGATCGTGCCTTGCGAACCCACGGCAAACACCAGCTGCGGTGATTCGCTTGCATCCTGCGCATCTTGGTCGCGGTCCGTCATCATGTCTGCAAGTGCAGACGCAGCGCCTGCATCAGCGTCATGACCTGCGCACTGTTCGCTCCCGCAGTACGCATCGTTCCAGACTGCAAAGCCGCCCCACAGCGCCTCGCAGCCCACCGAAGTACAGAGCAGCAGCAGCGACAGCTTCCCAAGGCCCGCTTGCAGCGCTGGCGATTTCATCGGATTCCCCTCTTTCCCTCATTATGGCACGCACTCGCCATCGCACGACAGCGCGGCCCCAGAACCAGGACGGATGCCCCAAGACGGAACAAGACGGAGTGGGACCGCTTGATGCACGAAGTCACGATGGACACAGAAGACAGAGCCCGCAGACAAGGTGCGGACTGCAGCGAAGGAAGAACCGATGTTGCGGGATGTTGTCGACGGATCAGACGAACAAAAGCAGGCTAGGCACGGTTCCAGCCTTTGACGATGTTTTCGCTGAAGAATTCGTTCCACAGTGCATCGATTTGCGCGCGGCTGTTTGACACCCGAATCTCACGCGATAGCGGATCTTTCCGGGTCGGACTGTAGTCGGTGTAGTGCAGCACAAACGCAGGGAACTCACCGTCTTCCTCTTTGTTTGTCTTCCACAAAAGGAGCTTGCGCACCGCAGTCTGTCCCTTCAGCGTCTTCACATACACTTCACGGCGCAGCACCTGACTCTTCGGCAGCGAATAGGTCCGCGCGTCCTTTTCCAAGCTCGCGATCTCAATCAAATCCGCAAGCTGCTGCGCACGAACATCGCTGCTGTTTACGCGCTTGTCATCGCGTCTTCGCACAAACACAGGAGATATCAGCGACGCGAGCGGGAACTTCCGCAGTGGAGCATAGCGATGCGCCTTTTCATCATACGACAGCACCATCTTGTCGATGCCACCACCGCGCGTCGTAGATGAGATCAGATCCAAGCAGCTGATCTCGATCACCAGCTCGGGACGGACCATCTGATAGGCAATGTGACCATCGCCGATCTCTGCGTAGTCACTGGCCGCCGTCCTGTCTTTTAGATCCGATAGCAGCGCGCGACGCTCTTCATCCGAAAAGCCCGTTCCAACACGGCCCAGAATCTGAAGGCTTCCGTCTTTGCGCATCACCGCGCACAAAAGATCGTGAAGCATTCCTTTGCGCTCTTCGGTTCCTTCGGTAAAGCCAATCACCGCGACATCCAGGTTGTGACGCGGCTTCAGCTTGTAGCTTCCCGTCGAGTCCGAGCGCAGAACCAGACCTTCACTGCCCTGCCCTTCGACCCAGTCTGCGAAGTACTTTTCGATCTCTTCTGCGGTCTTTACAGAGACAGCTTCCACCGGATGAATCCGGTCTTTTCCTGCAAACAGCTTGGTGATCCGCGCAAACGTCTCTGCATGCTTTGCCGGAGTCTGTTCTCCGTCGATTTCCAGCACATCAAAGACTGCCATACAGAGTCGATCCAGATCCTCTTGGGAGCCCGGCGCACGCGCTGCACTGCTCGCATCCGCGACACGCGCACGACGACCATCGGGATGACGATAGTACAGCTCACCGGCAATCAGCGCCGACTTCACTTTCGCCTTGGTCAGCTTCTTTACTGCATCCGCAAGCAGCGGCAAGCCGACGCGAACCGTTCCGCCCGGATTGACGAGTAGCGCTTGTCCATCCTCAACACACAGGACCGCAAACTCTCCGTCCACTTTGCGCGACAGATGATATTCGCCAGCCGGAAGTCGATTCCGAATGTCTTTCTGTTCCAGCGGAATCAGCCGCGACGCCTGCGTGCGACGATATTCCTGCGTACGCTGCCACAAAGACGGATTCTTTAGGTCTCGACCTTGCCCGACTCCGTACTTGCCGAGCTTCCATTCAATCCGCGCCGAGTCAATCAGGCTTGGCGCACCTTGGGTCTTGCTCGTGTCAGCCATTACGCCTTCTCCTTGCTCGGGGCCCGAAGCTCCAGGTTGCTCAGATGCAGAATCAGACAATAGGAGTCCCCTTGCGTTCTTCCTTCCAGAAATCCGCGATAAGGAGTCCCACCCCGCTGAAACACCAGCGGCTGATTCGACTTCGCACCCGCACCGACGAGAAGAAGCGCATCTTTTTGCTCTAGCTCGCGCGCCATCTCAAACAGAAAGTCGTACGTCAGACCGTTTACGTGAACGACTTGCAGCTTTCCTGAAAACACAAAGCGATTCCAGACTTCCGCCTTCTTCAGGAGCTTTCCTGACCACTTGAGCGGAGTCTCTGTTGCGACGTTCTGTTCCGATACTTTGTGCGCGCGACGTTCCTTCACTGCGCCATCAGGAGTCCGCACCACATCCCACAGCGCGACGGAGTGAACGATCTTTTGCTCGGGACTCACATACACGCGCGAGGTATCTTTCAGAAACGCTCCGGTCCGTTCCAGATCGACCTCTGGATCTCCCTTGACCAGCGCATCCGAGAGCGCCGCCAGCGGATCACTGTGTCCGACCTGCTTGGTCAGTGCGTCCAGATCGCGCTCGATCGGAGCCCGCAGCACCCGCACCGACTTGGTCTGGCGACCTTTTTCATCCAAATAGACGATGCGCTGGGTGCTCGAGACGCTGCGCGTAGCCACCTCTGCATCGCGATTCTTGCTGTTGCTTAGGTTCATGCTGCCCATCGTCGGCTCCTTACATCATCCCGAAGTCCATCTCGTCGTCGCTATCGCCTTCTTCGACCACCGTTTCCTCTTCGGGATCGGCAAGCTCGGCCAGGCGCACAAACGAGAGGTTCGCTTTCTGTCCAATCGCCAGCGTTGGCGTTCCTTCGCTGTTTGCCAACAGGAAGCCAACGTTTGGATTGAGTCCACCACGATACGAAAACCCGAACGTGTAGATCGCCCCGGCCCGCAGCTCCTTGAGTAGGTCGTCTGCGCCCATCGGCGGCGTCAGCAGGTACACCGACTTCACGTTGTGCGACAGGTATTCGTCGACGCTGGCTCGCTGCTCGAGTGCGATCGGTGCCGAAAACGAAGACGGAACCGCCGTGAGCGGCTTGCCTTCGGGCGACACTGGTTTAAGCGTCGCACGCGCACAATAGTTGCCGTCGGGATCGACATACTGAAGGGCGCTTCCTCCGCGTCCAACCAGCGTCTTGCCGTCGCTGCCCAAGATGGCGAGCTGACAGGCACGGCTTTGACCGTCGAGCGCCTCCGTGTCGATGTAGCCGTAGAGCTTGTCGCGGTCGAGCTTATCGAGCTGAAACGACAGCTCCGTCTTGCCGTAGCGGAAAACGAGCGGCTTGGCCATGAGTCCTCCGACCGATCACCCAAAGAGCCCGCCCGTTGTCTCCGCCGCAGTCACCATGCATCGCTGTCAGAGGGCCCCTATATGATCAGTAATTTTAGTTTTCGAGGACACGAATTTTACTTCACAAATTCAGGACTTGGGAAGAGGGTTTGTCGCCAAAATGGATCCCTACGCCGCACGTTCCCCCGCACCGAGCGACGGAGATTCAGCGAACCAGACGCGCCGAGCCCATGCCAACGCAACGCAATGTCCAGGCGCAGACCGCGCACGCTGCAGCGGCCCAGCGCGCACAAAATCCCCCGAGTCTGTGCGCCAAAAACAAAAAAGCCCGAAGAGCTGAGCTCTCCGGGCCTAAGTCTTTTGTGCGAAAGGAGGGAGTTGAACCCTCACGAGTGTTACCTCACAGGAACCTGAATCCTGCGCGTCTGCCAATTCCGCCACTTTCGCGAGCGAGGTGAGGAAGTTTCTAGCGTAACGCCCCCCGCTTTGTCAATGCCTAAAATTTCGCTGACTTAGCAGGTTTTTCGCTTTCCCGAGGAGCAGTGCCCGCTCGTTTTGCGAAGGATCTTCCAGCACCGAATCCAGCAGCGCGCGCAGCAGCTCTCCCAGCAGCGGACCTTGCGGCAGTGCAAGCTCGTGCAGCAGATCCTTGCCGCTGACCGCCAAGTCCCCGATCTGTAGCGGCGGACGCTTCGCTCGCTCGTCGAGCACTCGACCAATCAGCAGCGTCAGCCGCGCGACTTGACTGCTGTCACCTTCCGCCTGCGCAAACGCTTGCTGCGTCGCCAGCAAAGCATCCAGCGTCGACGCCGTGTGAGCAGCCATCAGCCGACGCAGGCTTGCACCATGCAGCGGATCGATCCGATCAGGAAAGTCAGGATCGATCGCAGGCGTCGTCAGCAGTGTCGTCAGATGGAGCCGGTCCGCCGATGGAAGCTTCAGCCGCTCATCCAGCAGCTCACCGAGCGCCTTTGGCACCGTCAGCACCTTTGCGCCCGCAGAAGCCAGCCAGCGTCGCATCGGCCACAGCAGCGCGCCCAGCCGCAGCGGACGAGGCAGCGACTCAATCGCCGCAAACAGAACCTGCGCGTGGTGAACGTCGGTGATCTCGTGCGCAACCTCGGGCAAGACCACCTGGAGCATGTTGCCTTCGTGGCCCCACGACAGGCTCGCGGACTCGTCACTTTGATGCAGCATCAGACGAAGCCCCAGCTGAGGCCGACTGGCCGATAACAGCTTGAGCAGCTCGTCCCGAATGCGCTCGCGACTGACCTTACGCAGCGTCGACAGAGCGCCAGCAAACGCCTCTCGCGTCGACGGTTCGACGACAAACCCCAGCTGGGCCGCAAAGCGAACCGCGCGCATCACCCGCAGGCCATCTTCGGCAAAGCGAGCCACCGGATCTCCGACGGCACGGATTCGCTTTCGCAGCAGATCACCTTGGCCATCAAACGGATCGACCAGCATCTGTCGAACCGGATCCCAGGCGATCGCATTGACGGTGAAGTCTCGACGCCGCAGATCTTCGACCAAGTCCGTAATGAACTCGACGCGATCGGGTCGCCTGCCGTCGGAAAATCCGACCTCGCCGCGAAAGGTGGTGATCTCGATCGGGTGAGGCTTGCCCGATTCACGCTCGCACAGGACGGTGACGGTGCCATGTGCGATTCCCGTCGGAATGACCTTCTTTCGACCGAACACCTCGATCACTTGTTCGGGCTTCGCAGCCGTGGTGAGGTCAAAGTCCTTCGCGCTGTTGTCGCTCGGACTACGCAGCAGATCACGCACCGCACCGCCCACCACATACGCGGGAAAGCCCGCTTCTTGCAGACGACGACAGGCGAGCGTGACCTCTGGAGGAATTCGATGGGTCGGAACCATTTCGCGGCAATGGTGGGGCAAGCGCACAGCCGGGGCAAGCGAACGTCACAATCCAACGCGACTCAGCGACGGAACAAATCGCACCGGGTGCCGAAGCGAGTGATTCCGCGCCGCTCACCTATTGCGCAGGCTCACGCTTGGGAATGAAAAAGTAGAAGGTTGCGCCGTGACCGGGCTCGCTCTGCACACCGATCTCTCCACCGTGGGCTTCGACGATTTCCTTTGCAATCGACAGACCCAGACCGGCTGCGCCGCTGTGATTCCCAGGCACGCGAAAGAACTTGTGAAAGACCTCGCGCTGATAGTCAGGAGCGATTCCTGGTCCCTCATCACGGACCGAAAAGCGAAACCGCGCGGATTCCTCTTCGGCACAGACTGTAACGACCGTACCGACGGGAGAATGACGAATCGCGTTGGCGATCAGGTTCCCAAACACCATGGACAAGCGCTCTGGATCGACCTCTGTTTCCGCAAGAGGAAGTAGCGAAGACTCGATGCGAAGCTGCACCTGCATCTGTTCTGCGTACGCACTTTGCTCTGCGAGCGCTCCTTGTAACAGCTGATGAATCGGAATCCGACTCTTGCGCATCTCCAGTCGTCCCGCTTGGAGCTTTGCCAGATCGAGCAGATCATCAATGAACGCTTGCAGCCGCTCACAGTCTTCACGCGCCGCAAAAAGTAGCTCTGTCTGCTTCTCTGTCAGCGGTCCAGGAAGCTCTTCCAGACACAAGTGAATCGACATCCGCAGTGAAGTCAGCGGCGTTCGGAACTCATGCGCTACCGTCGCTACCAGATCATTTTTCAGCTCATCAAAGCGACGCAGCCTGGTGATGTCTTGCAAGATCACAGCGACTCCTTGCACCGCTCCGCGTTCATCGTAAACAGGAGCCGCGCGCGGAAGCAGATAGCGATCTCCTTCCGCTGTCTGGGTCGCCACCGCTTCCGCAAAGTCACGCGGAACATAGCTTCCTCGACCGGACAGAACGTGCGAGCGCACAGACAAGACCACCGACCGCAGCTGCACCGGAAGCGTCGACAGCGGATCTCCTTCGCTTCGCTCGTCCATTCCGAGCAGCACATCCGCAGGGTGATTGGTGCTCAGAATCCGACCTGACTCATCAAAGAGCAGCACCGGATCGGGCAGACTGTCCATGATCTACTTTGCGGTCCGCTGAGATAGATTCAGCTAT